>DATNPS010000031.1:0-14630 GCA_036703095.1 Crinalium sp.
CCAATACTTTGATGCAGCAGTTTTTGCAAACCAAAGTCGGAGCAGCAGTATAGATGTAATTTAGCAAATGGGGGGTCAGGCTTTCAGCAATTCTCATTTTGCTCCCGATTGTGGGTTTTGCGCACCCGTCGGGCGCGCAAAACCCACAATCGGTGGCCATGCAACCTCGCCGCAGGCGAGGTTGCATGGCCACGATGTGCATACTGAAAATTGCTGTCAAGCTTTGCCTGATCCCCCATTTTTGAACCTTAAAATCCTAATCGAATCGTTCCAGGTGGCAGCGATCGCATTTCTTCCAGATTTTGCATGGCTCTAGTCCAATTTAATGGCTGACTGCTCGAATACTCATTGGAGGGTGCCGTGGTCACTCGAACAACTCCATCGCAACCGGGGAAATTAGTAAACTCCGATTCAGCCGCTCGCCAATCTTGTAACTGAGAGCGAAATTGCAGTAACTCCTGACGGTAGGGAGCCGTTATCCCTGGCGAACCAATGAGAGGCGCGATCGCCCTCAGTGCACCATCCCAATTGTTAGCACAAACAGCCGCTTGCAAATCGGTTTGCAAATGGGAAATATTCACCGTTTGAGCTGTTGCAGCAGAACCCCAAACAACAGCGGAAAGAGAAGTGTAGGCCAATAGAGCGATCGCCTGACGTTGTTTCATAGACATTCTCGAGAGGATAGTATGTGCGGTACCACTCCTTTTCTCGGCTAGATATTCGGAATCGGGACGAATTTTGTTGTTTTGGCCAGAGAGGAGAGGGGGAAGGTAGGAGTCAGGAGTCAGGAGTCAGGAGTCAGGAACCGGAGATAGAGGAGATAGAGGAGATGGCTTACCTTCCCCACCCTTCCCACCTTCCCTATCCTCCCCATCTTCTCCACCCTCCCCATCGTCCCTAACACCCAACACCTAACACCCAACACCCAGCACCCAATTCTTTAGCAAGACAGATTTTTCTCCCTGTTGCGATCGCTATAGTGAATCCAGCTTAGGAAAAGTGGACGATTGGAGTTGGGTGAATGCAGGCGTTTGATGTAGTGATCATTGGGGCGGGTCATAACGGGTTGACCTGTGCTGCCTATCTCTTGAAGGCAGGCTATAGCGTGGTGTTATTGGAGAAGCGATCGGTGCCCGGTGGTGCGGCTACGACGGAAGAAGTCATGCCAGATGAAGCACCGGGATTCAAATTTAATTTGTGCGCTATTGACCACGAATTTATTCATTTAGGGCCAGTCGTTGAGGAATTAGAGTTAGGCAAGTATGGCCTGGAATATCTCTACTGCGACCCAGTAGTCTTCTGTCCTCATCCCGATGGGAAGTACTTTTTAGCACACAAATCGGTCGAGCAAACCTGCGCGGAGATTGCGCGGTATAGCGATCGCGATGCCAAAAAATATGCTGAATTTATTGCTCAGTGGCAGCAATTCACCAACGCCATTACGCCCATTTTTAACGCTCCGCCTAAATCGCTTCTCGATATTCTGGGCAACTATAACGCCAGTAGCTTCAAGGATTTGTTTTCTGTTGTAGGTGGAGTAGATAAAGCGTTGGATTGGGTGCGCACCATGCTGACCAGTCCCGAAGATTTGCTGCACGAGTGGTTTGACTCGGAGTTTCTGAAAGCCCCCCTGGCGCGGCTGTCGTCTGAATTTGGCGCGCCACCCTCCCAAAAAACGCTGGCAATTGGCTCGATGATGATGTCGATGCGCCATAATCCCGGCATGGCTCGTCCACGAGGGGGCACCGGAGCCTTAACCCAGGCATTGCTGAATCTGGTAAAAAGCAAAGGTGGTGTAGTGCTGACCGATCAGGCTGTGCAGAAAGTTCTGGTAGATGACGGTCAAGCGGTTGGCGTTAGAACCGAGACGGGCGAAGAGTTTCGAGCCAATTCGGGTGTGATTTCCAACATTGATGCGAGACGATTGTTCTTGCAATGCATGGATACGGCGGATGTGGATGACGCTGATCCAAACTTGCGAGAACGGTTAGACCGACGCATTGTAAATAACAATGAGACGATTCTCAAGATTGACTGCGCGCTGTCTGAAGCACCTCGATTCGAACGATTTAACCATCAAGACAGTTATTTGATCGGGTCTGTGTTAATTGCAGACTCGATCGCTCACGTCGAAAATGCCCACAGCCAGATTACGCTAGGGAAAATTCCAGACGAAGATCCCTCTATGTATGCTGTAGTGCCAACCATGCTTGATCCCTCCATGGCTCCCGATGGCAATCATACGCTGTGGATCGAGTTTTTCGCGCCGTATCAAATCGCCGGAGCCGAAGGAACGGGCTTAAAGGGCACGGGCTGGACAGATGAATTGAAGAATAAAGTGGCCGATCGCGTGTTGGATAAACTGGCCGACTATGCTCCCAATCTCAAGCAATCCATCATGGCGCGACGGGTTGAAAGCCCAGCCGAGTTGGGCGAACGGTTGGGGGCTTACAAAGGCAACTACTATCACATCGACATGACGCTCGACCAGATGGTGTTTCTGCGGCCCTTGCCCGAAATTGCGAACTACAAAACGCCCATTGAGGGACTTTATCTCACCGGAGCCGGAACCCATCCCGGTGGCTCGATTTCGGGAATGCCAGGACGCAACTGCGCGCATGTCTTCTTGAGTTCTCAAAGTGTGCTGAATAAAACGCTCTCTAAAGCTGGAAAATCAGTGAAGACAATGGCGAAATCAATGTTTGGACTGTAGCGAAGTGATCAAAACATGGCAAATCGTGTATTGATTTTGGGTGGACGGGGACGCATCGGTAGCAGCGTTGCCCTCGATCTGGTGAACCATACCCAGGCCCAAATCACTATTACCGGAAAACAAGATGAACCGGGTTGGATTAATCCACTACCGGGCGATCGCACTCATTTTTTGCAGCTTGATCTGGCCAATCATCACAAGCTAGAGCAGGCGATCGCCCAATCTGAGCTGGTCATTCACTGCGCCGGGCCATTTCATTACCGTGACGGAACCGTGCTGAAGTTTTGCATTGAGCATGGGGTGAACTATCTGGATGTCAGCGACAGTGCTGAATTCACGCGTAAAATCCTGAAGTTTAACAGATTAGCCGCAGACGCCGGAGTAACTGCCGTGATTAACTCCGGGATTTTTCCCGGCATTTCTAACAGCATGGTGCGCCAGGGCGTCGAGCAATTTGATCAGCCCGAGCAAATTCACCTCAGCTATGTGGTGAGCGGTTCCGGTGGGGCGGGTCTAACCGTCATGCGAACGACATTTCTGGGATTACTGCATCCCTTTAGCGCCTGGATTGAGGGGCAATGGCAATCGGTGAAGCCGTATAGCGATCGCCAACTGCTCCAGCTTCCGCCGCCCTATGGCAACGTGCATGTCTACTGGTTTGAGATGCCCGAAACCTTTACGCTAGCCGAATCATTTCCAGTTAAAACGGTTGTCACGAAGTTCGGCTCCGTTCCCGACTATTACAATCACCTCACCTGGATTGCCGCTCACGTTTTCCCCAAATCCTGGATTCGCAACCCAGTCGGCACTGAATTTCTGGCTCGCGTCAGCTATCAAATGACAAACGTCACCGATCGCTTTAGCGGCATCGGTGTTGGCATTCGGTCTGAAGTGATTGGCCAAAAAAATGGCGAACAAAAGCAATTTGTCTCAACCTTAGTGCATGACAATACTGCGATTTCAGCAGGGTATGGTACGGGCAGCATTGCGCAACTGCTGTTATCCGGCCAGCTG
Source organism: Crinalium sp. (assembly GCA_036703095.1). Taxonomy (GTDB): domain Bacteria; phylum Cyanobacteriota; class Cyanobacteriia; order Elainellales; family Elainellaceae; genus DATNPS01. The sequence goes on from DATNPS010000031.1 coordinate 3,728, forward strand.
CGTAAACCGGGAGTATGGCCTGTTGAGAACGTTTTGCCAACCGATTTATTTGAACAAACGATGCAAAGTCGAGGTGTCGAGATTCACCAGAACTGGGAACCCACTACCAATTCAATATGAAGCTGCAACTTTATTAGAGGGGGGCACCCCACGAAGGGGGCAACGCCCAATTCACTCCCTTTCAAATTTAAATAGAAACGGTATTGCGGTACCAAAGAATCCCAGATTGGTTAGCATTGTAAAACCGGATTTGAAGTCTCGATTTATGTTATCAATCTGGTTTTGAATTGACTATGGCTGCTGTCATTGTGAACCTAACTCCACCCTTTGAACTAACCGATGAGGCGTTCTATCAGCTTTGTCAGAATAATCCCGATGCTAAGTTTGAGCGAACCGCAAACGGAGAATTAGTTGTTATGTCACCAGTCGGTGGGGAAGGCGGTAAGCGTGAAGCCGACTTGATTATTGACTTAGGACTATGGAATCGTCAGAGTAATCTAGGAGTTGTCTTCAGTTCCTCTGCTGGATTTAAGCTACCTAATGGGGCAGATCGTTCTCCAGATGCAGCTTGGGTGAGGCAAGACCGATGGAATGCGTTGACCCCAGACCAACAGCGTCGATTTCCGGCGATCGCCCCAGATTTTTTAATTGAGTTGCGCTCTGAATCAGACGATTTAGACACACTACGCGCCAAGATGCGGGAGTACATGGAAAATGGAGTTCTCCTCGGCTGGCTCATTAATCCTCAAGATCGGCAGGTGGAGATTTATCGTCCAGGTCAGCCCGTTGAAATCTTAGATAACCCTGAGATTCTATCCGGGGGGCCTTTATTGCCGGGATTTGTACTAGATCTAAGCCGTATTTTTTAATGGCAAGTCATCAACTTACCTCAAAAATAATTCTCGAATCCCTTCACTTCCAATTTCGATCGCCAGTGCTGCCAGCAAAAATCCCAATAGCTTGGTTGCAATAATGGCTCCCTCTGGCCCGATTAGCTTATCTACGCGGGAAGATTGCCGCACGATAAACCAGGTGACAATCATCGCTGAAACAATGCCCACAACCACACTGAGATGAGCCTCAGGAGATTCTGACATCATCAGCATGACGGTAGTTAGAGTTCCTGGCCCTGCCATAAGCGGCAACGCTAACGGCGTGATAGCAATATCTCGCTCTTGATCGACCACAGGTTCTTCCAGATCGCCTTGCAGCATATCCAACGCGATCAGCAGCAACAGCAGCCCACCCGCCACTCGCAGCGAACCCATACTGATGTGCAAATAATCAAGCATGGCCTGTCCGGCAAACGCAAATACCAGCAGCACTACTGTCGCCACAACAGACGCCCGATCCACCACGCGATCGCGCTGTTCGGGTTCCATTCCCTTCGTCAGAATCAGAAAAATCGGCGCATTGCCCAGCGCATCGGCGAGGACAAACACAGCCACAAACGTTTGAATTAAAACTGAAGTGTCCACGCTGGTTAGATGAAGATTGCCAATATGGTGATTTTAGCGGGTGTTGGGGTATGGGGTATGGGGTGTAGGGGAAAGAGGTGGGGAAGGTAGAGAGGATGGGGCAGGTGAGGAAGGTAAGTCGATGTTGCGATCTTCCCCATCTCCCCCATCTCCCCTATCTCCCCTATCTCCCCCATCTTTTATCCCAACTCCTAACCCCTAACACCCCTACCGCAGTCGGCAAAACTTGCGATCGCGATCCGACTCTGGATACTGCCAGGAGTAAGCAAAGTGGCTAATAGAGTTCACTTGAGGAGCCTGGTAGTGAATGGCCTGCATCTGAGCCTCTAGAGATGGACGACCGCTGACGGCCTGCCTCCAGGTTCCGGCCAGAACGGGCATAACATTATTGTCTGACGCAGACTGATCCAAGACCCGTTGCAACTGAGATACGATGCAGCTTGCATCGCCACACGTACCATAGGTCATGGGATGCCATTCAATGTTGGATGGGAACCGATCCCAGGGCTGAAGGCGAGAGTCAAACCCCTGCCCGATCGCCCGATTGCCATCTGGGAAGAAAACGGCTCCGGCAGGAATGCCTCGTTGCTGGACGGGTAGGATCGCCATTGATAGAAAATCGACAACGCCTTGAATCGCGTGAGCCACTGAAAGTCGCCACAGTTCTGACTGGTAGTAGGGCTGTAGCTGGTCAGCGGTAAAGGGGCCACCCTGCGGCGGTGTAATTCCCTGCCACTGAGGGCTTTCTTGGGGATACTGACGCGTGACGCTGGCAATATCATCAGCAGTGATGTATCCGCGAGTGACAAAGCGCCGAATTAATTCCTGACCGCTTTGATTAATTGCCCTGCCGTATAGCGCTTGCTGCGAAGCACTTCCGTAAATCCACAAATCTTTGACGCGGCTGGCAATAGAGGCGGCTCCCGTTCCGCGCGGATAGCGAATGTAGTCAAACAAAACCCCGTCGGGCTGACGTTTGACAACGGATTGCACCAGAGTATAGTAGTCTCGCTTGGCTTGGGGATGGTAGGGATCAACAAATGTTTCGTCGGTATTCACTTCCCCGATATCCGTGCTCAAACCACCCGCTGTATTAACGGTGTTGCTGGTTTGCCCAGCTCCATTGCGAGCTAAAATTTGGTCGGCTCCCGGACGCTGACCGTAAACATAGCCAAAGTTTAAGGAAAATAGCCACGCATAGACTTTCAGCCCCCGCTCTCGCCCTTTGGCGATCGCCTCTGCTAGCAAATCCCGATTTGAGTATCCCGGCACCCGCAAGAGAGACGGCCACACGGTTGGGTTATCCGATTGCGGCAATAGCACCTGCCCATTCGCAAACACTTCAACGTAGACCTGGTTATAACCCCGCTCGACAATCCGATCCATGATTTCGTCTAGCGCTCCCGGCCTTGCATCGCAGGGATAGAGCCGCAGCCAGATCGATTGAGTTTGCAGCCAGCTTTGACTGCGACAACGGCGCAGGTCTTGAGCATGGCGACTAATCAACGATTTGTAGTCATTTTGAGCGCTGCCATCCCCCTGCAACGCTCTTTGACGCAGGCTATCTTTCTGAGAAATGACATCCGATGCAAGCTGACAGAAAGCACTGTTGGGTACAGCCTGAGCCTGAACCGTGTTACTCCAACCGAAGGAAATCACCAGAATGGCGGTGAGACATGCAATGAATAGAGAATGCAGGAATCGGTATCGCTTTAAGCGGAAAAACGGACGTAAAAGTTGCATTGATCCTCTGTAACACTCCTTCACACAGTGACGCTCTAACCCCTACCGTTGTGATAACCAGAGTGTTCCAGCCTGCTGAATAAACAAACCTCTTAACACCCTGACGTCCCCGGTAGGTTGGGCTAGCGTTAGCGTAACCCAACACGGATTCCGCTCTCCTTAAAAGACTTATAGCCGTAGCCATTTTCAGTAGGACGGGGTGCAGGGGTGGAACCCCTGGCAGGCGGCAAAGCCCCCCCTTCGGTTCTCAATGTCCTAACCAGTGTGGCTAAAGCTATACCTCAGATCTTGCACTATTTGCAGGAGCGCGAAGCACTTCTGCGAACGGTGCGAGTTTGGGCGGTGCGCCGTCTAAACTCGCCTATTAAGAAAGGTACAAGATGTGAGTTACGGATTTAGGAATATACACGAGACGGCTAAACTACTTTTCAAGTGCCCTTTAGATTAACCCGGTTAGTTTAACGGAAATTGGCAGGAGCGATCGCACTTAACGCAACTTATTTTGCCTAACTCCTATCTAAGGTTAGATACCCAAGCCAAAATATACTCTGTAAAATCTTAATTCAAGATTCAAGTTGTGGCGGTTTGAAGATTTAGATAGAGCGGGGTGTAGGGGTTTGCGGCCCTGGTTGACAGCGAAGTTGCCAATTCCCTTTTCCAAATAGTTTCGACAGTTTTCATATCAATCAAATTTAGAGCAAATTAATGTTATGGTGACAAATCCTCCTACTCAAAGATCGCTCCAGCAATACGAAGTCACTGACCCAGGTAAAGAAGTTGAGGCGCTTGTCACAGACCCCAGACAGGATACAGATATCGATTTAGAGTTCCTCTATACGCGCGACGTTGAATTCCGGCAAGAGACTATTTATTTCATTGTGGTCGATCGCTTTTACGATGGTGATCCCGAAAATAGCGAAGGGCCAAATCCAGAACTGTATGATGAAAATCGTGAAGACTGGGGTAAGTACTGGGGAGGCGATTTACAAGGCATTATTGATAAGCTGGATTACCTTAAAAACATGGGCGTGACGGCAGTCTGGCTCACACCCTTATTTGAACAAGTTGAAGAACTCTTTGTAGAGCAGGCTGCCATTCACGGCTATTGGACAAAAGACTTTAAGCGCATCAATCCACGCTTTATTGGTAAGGATGAAAATCCGTCTCTCAACCAAACACAGGAGACGCGAAATACTACATTTGATCGATTAATTGAAGAATTGCACAAACGACAGATGAAGTTTGTGTTAGACATTGTTTGCAACCACAGCAATCCAGATTTCAGCGGTAAAAAAGGTGAGCTTTACGATGATGGCGTGAAGATTGCTGATTTTAACGACGATGTTAATCACTGGTATCACCATTATGGTGAAGTGACCAATTGGGAAGATGAATGGCAGGTTCAGAACTGCGAGCTATCAGGATTAGCTACATTTAACGAAAATAATACAGAGTATCGAGAGTATATTAAATCAGCTATTAAACAATGGCTGGATCGCGGTGTAGATGCGCTGCGAGTCGATACTGTAAAACACATGCCCATCTGGTTCTGGCAAGAATTTAACGCAGATATTCAAAAACACCGACCGGATGTATTTATCTTTGGCGAATGGATTTACAGCCATCCCAGCAGCGATCGCTCGGTTGAGTTCGCCAACCATTCCGGCATGTCCATTCTGGATTTTGGCCTGTGTGTTGCCATCCGGGAAGCGCTCGGAAAAGGCTCAGAAGCAGGCTTCCAGCTCATTCAAAACATCTTTGATCAGGATCACAACTATTACGGCGCGACAGAACTGGTTACGTTTATCGATAACCACGATATGCCCCGCTTTCAGTCGTTCAATCCCGATCCAGATATGCTGAAGGTGGCGATCGCCCTGATCATGACCAGCCGCGGTATTCCCTGCATTTACTACGGCACCGAGCAATATCTGCACGACGATACTAATGGCGGCGATGATCCCTACAATCGCCCCATGATGACCAACTGGGATTCCGATAGCGAAATTTATCGCACAATTCGCCTGCTGTCTGGCCTGCGGCGATTGAACCCGGCAGTATCGATGGGTGGCCACTGGCAGAAATATCTCACGCCCGATGTTTATGGCTATGTGCGACGCTATCGCGATTCGCTGTGCTTTGTGGTGTTGAATCGAGGAGAAGCCGTCACACTTGACGAAGTGCAGACGGACTTACCCGATGGCGAACATACCTGCGTTCTCACGCGCAACAAATTTGAAGTCAAAGACGGCAAGATCTTTAATTTAGAACTGCCAACACGAGGCGTAGTCGTGATCAGCCACGTAGGAGAACGCGTCAAAGGCCAGACCATCATTCGAGTGCAGGTTAACGGCGTGCAAACCCTACCCGGTGAAACCATCGTTGTGATGGGCGATTGTCCTGAACTTGGCAATTGGGATATTGCCAAGGCATACCCACTGGAATACATCAACAGCAACACCTGGTTTGCCGAAATTCCATTTGACGAAAGTGCGGGTAAGCTGATTAGCTACAAATATGCGATGTGGCGCGAAGGTCAGGCTCCCCTGCGCGAAAATTTGGTGGCTCGTCGCTGGGTCATCGCTCCTGAAGGTACCGTCAAATGGAGAGATACTTGGGCTTCTGGCCGCGAATCTTGAGTCGAAACGGTTAGGAGAAAGGTGTGTGTGGGCTGCGTCCCCAGCCACTCTGTCCTAACTAAACCCTCAATGGCTATAGCACCGTAATTTCCGAGGTGAGGAAGGGAACTCTGACTACATCGAATCCTTTCCTCACCTGTTTTTGCGAACATGCCGTATTTTTTTCTGTATGGACTGGCGATCTACCTGTTGCTGATTATCACACCCTACTTCATGACCTTTCAGCGGTTAACGGGGATTGCATTCCAACATCCTAAATACAATCTGAACTCTGATCAAACAGCTCCAGACTACGTTCAACAGATCCTTCAAACGCCAATTCAAGAATTAGAACTGCTGGGATTTCAGTTCTGTCGTTACTGCCAATTTGAGGATGTGGTGGGGGCTTCGCGCTGGAGTGCTGTCATGCAGCATTCGTCCGATCTGGCATTTGCTCTTGTTACGGTGAATTCGCTACCCGATCTAGCCAATCCTGAAACGATTACCTTTTATACGTTCTTAGAACGCACATCGGAGCCAAATCTGTTGCTCATAACCATGAATGGAATGGCTCATGGAATTATTGGCAAAATTCCCAATGCTATTGTTTTAGATGACTACGTGTTGCAGACAGAGCTGCAATGGCAGTGTCATAAAACCAAGCTAGAAGAACTTTTATTGCATCAAAAAATTTGCTCTATTGCTTCTCCAGATGCATTTATTGAAATGCTACAAATCCATGAAGTGAATTATATTGATAGCTTGATTCAATCCAGGATGTTTATCCGGTTGAAGGGAGCATCTTATCTAAACTTGAAGCTATGGCCCGCATTCACAACTGCTCTACAGAATGTATCCGGTCATTCCAAGCGGATGAAGATGTTCAAACGGCGAACGGCCAGTGCAAAACGAACTACTCAGGCGCTGACGACTATTCCGGTAGAGGCTGAAGTAGATGCATTTCATTATCTTCAGATGTTTGAAAAAGTGCGATCGCGTCGTATTGCAAAACTCGGTATTTTGCTCGTTAGCCTGATCGCGTTTACGCTATCGTTTACTCATCTCTTTAGACTGACAGAATTACTCATTCTCGTCGGCGTTCTTTTCCTGCATGAGTTGGGCCATTTTCTGGCGATGCGTAGTTTCGGGTATGAAAACACCTCTATTTTTTTCCTGCCATTTTTTGGTGCTGCCGCATCAGGTCGTAAAGATCATGCCACCCTCGCTGAGAAAACACTGGTATTGCTAGCGGGGCCTTTACCCGGTTTGATTTTGGGATGTGGTTTGGCGATCGCCCTCCCTTCCCTACAACCCCATTCCAGTTCAGCCTTTACGGCCATCAGTTTTCTGATTGTGATCAACTATTTGAACCTGCTGCCGCTGTTTCCCCTGGATGGTGGACGGATTGTTAATCTGCTGCTGTTTGCTCGCTATCCCTGGGCCGACCTGATATTTAAGGGAATTACCGTTGTGTTGCTCAGCCTATTGGCGATTCTATCCTTGGGTGATCCGATCCTGATTGTTTTAGCCGTTGCTGTAGGAATGGGATTACCTGCCAGTTTTCGAAGCGCTAGAGTGTTGCATCTGCTTAAGCGAAATCAACCCTTCATAACAGAGGATGAAAAAGATACTGAACTCAAAGGGCCGCAGAAAGTTTTTGCGGCGATTAAACAAGCTGGTTACGACACGCTACCTTATCTACAAAAATATAATCTGGCGAAATCATTAATTCAGCTTCATCAGGAACCGCTCACCCGCCTTGGAATTCGGCTCTCGCTGATTGGCCTGTACTCCGCCTGTCTGCTAGGTGGACTGGTGGGAAGCGTTTATAGTTTGATGGTGGCCTATAGCTGGCGGTTTGCTACTATCCCGCAATAGGTAGCAACGTGAATTCATTAGCCCATTTGACGTGCGCGACGCGCACGTCAAATGGACTTTAAGGGTCACTGCGCGTCGCGAACAATCTATAGCAACCGTTGAAATGGTTAAAACAGAGGGTATGGGGCTGCGCCTCCCGCTAGGGGTTCCACCCCTGCACCTCGTCCTAATTAAACCCTCGATTGCTATAAAAGGCCATTGGTCGAATTTTTAAGAAAACGTGTTTTCTTTTCGGTTTCCCAAGGACGTGAATTCGACGAATGCGCAAAAACGTGTCCCGCGCGACGCGCGGGACACGTTTTTGCGCCATTTCAGCCGCGCGTCGCGCGGCTGAAATAGCGCTATCGAATTCACGTCAAGGGGGTAGTGGTGCAGCGCACTACCATCCCCTTAACTCACGTAAAAAAAGAGGCCAAAAGGATTATGGCCTCTTTATCGTTCCTTTCTCTTACAGCAATTTTCAATCGCTGTAACGGAAGGATATTAGCTGTTGCGGAGGAAATCGTAACCGGAAACAATCAGTCGGTCAACGCCAAATCCTTCTATTAGTTGGAACTGCTAACGACATAGGTTGAGCCACGATAAATCAGTTTGTAGGGAGACTCTGGTGCAGTGGCTTTAGCGGACTTGGCATTGGGATCTAGAGAATAGGTCGATCCGCGATAGATCAGCTTAGCAGGAGATTGAGCATTGCGAACAGCGCTAGTTGCTTGTCTAGCCTTACTGCTTTTAGCTTCAGAAGGTTCGTAGTTGAAGGTGCTGCCACGATAGATGAGTTGCATATGTCGCCTCTTTTGAGAAATGTAGTGAGTTGAGGCGCGTTCCTTCGGGAGATGTTCCCTACTTCCGTCCCGTTTTGCTTTTAGCGCGTAGGGATGAACGTTTTTATTTCTGTATCTAATATCACAGTTTTTGAGAAAAAATGCAAGTCATCAGGCATAAAATCACCCGATTGGATGAGCCTGTTTAACCAGACGTGAATTCGACGATGGCGCGAATGGTGTCCATGCGATCGCATGGGACACCATTCGCGCCATTTCAGCCGCGCGTCACGCGGCTGAAATGGCGCTATCGAGTTCACGTTGATTTAGGATTGCTATAACAGATGAAATCTGCTGAGACTGTTGAAATCTACTGGGACTGTAGTTCTCCAACGTCAGACTCCAGAAGCTTTGTTTCCCATTTTTTGATCAACTTCACAAAGTCCTGAGCAACCAGTTTCTTAAGACTTAAGGGCTGCGAAACAACCCAGGGAGTTTCATCATTGGGAACCACATGAGCCACATAGATTTCTTTAATGGCATCTGTTTCTTTCCAATAGCGTCGCCAGGGTTCTTTCTTAACAGTAATAATTACCACCAGCGAATCCAGGCGTTGCCAGCTCATTGCCAATAGAGCAGCCCGATCGGGGGGATCGGGTTGGGCCGCGATACAGCGAATGCCACTTAAGCCACTATCATCTTCGGGCAAATCAGATGGGGAAAGCTGGGTTTGGGCAGGCGTACCGACAGCCACACGCACGATCTGGCCCTCACGATTGACGTAAGCGCACAGAGGCTGATCCATCTCTGCACTTAAATTCGCTAACCGTAGACTAAATTCGGAAGAGGCAAAGCGATTGTCCGGCTGTTGCTGTTGATACAACTGCTCAAGCTGCTTGATATAGCTGGACTTGATGCCTTGCGTGTTTCCGTGAACCGTCTCCATTAATTCCTCCACTAACGCCGCTGTTCCGACCATCCAACCTTATAGCTATAGCCACTTGGATTAGGACAGGGTGCAGGGGTGGCCCCCCTGGCTGAGGGCAAAGCCCCCACCCCCCTTTGGTTTTTCAATGCCCTAACTGACATAGCTCCAACTATAAAAGAAATATAGGCTTTGCTTGACTTCGGGATGAATTTTGATGTAGGTGTTGTGCGTCGCGCAGCATCTACATCAAAATTCATCCTGCTTGTCAGCGGTGCCACCATACATCTTTTACTAAAAACAATTTAGCCTTTTGAGCGGTCGATTGACTCAATAAAATCCATGACGGAGGCGTCAAGGGTAAATTTTTTGTAATTATTCTCCATCGCTACAGCCTATCACTCTTGCTTCCTCGATTTCAAAGACATCCTTGCAAAATCAGGCAGTTTTTCACCCCTTATATGTTCCCTTGTGTTTTCATCGGAGCGCTATACGCCCTCTTAAACCCGATTAATAAAACGTACAATTAGCGTTCACAAATCGATTGTGAACGAGGAGGAGAGGCTGCACCTCCACCAGAAAACAGTCTCTAGCTAAGGAAAACTTGCACCCGAACTGAAAACTTGGACGACAGCTTTGTCAGGAGTCCAACCATTCTCATCATGCAACGCTATAGCAGTGCAAACCCATCTGCGGTGAGCTTACACTGCCATCATTTTCAAAATGAAAATAGTGGTTAGGAACCAATCAGATTGCCTCCAGCATTGTCAACGGTCTATTGGCTATGATCTACAGACTAAGAGTACTGGCGATCGCCTTCAGGATCGTCTACCAGAAGATAGCCATTCTCATTTTGAAACCGAGGCTTTTCAAGCCTTAGCCACCCACCTGGCAGTAGGAGTTAATTTCGTTAATCAAAGGCTCTTCTTGCTGCGTAGAAGTGGTAATCGTTTCGTAAGCCTGTTGAGCTGCCTGCGAGTTCTGTTGGCGGACAGCGGTGACCAGGTCGCGATTCGCTTGTGCCGCACTGGTATAGATTGTCACATAGCGATCGCGGAAAGTTTGAAGCTGGCCATCGGTTAACTCTAGCGTTTGCATGGTAGCCGACGCCTGGTCTGCAATTTCGGCAATTTGGAGCAGGGCCTGGTTGCTATCGGAGGAGTTGGTGCTGTCCAGAACAGCCCATTGCAAGTTGGTCATGGCCTGATTTGCGGTTGTAATCAAGCTATTGCACTCATCTGGTTTGCTGGCGGCAGCCAGATTGTTTGGCTGAGCCTGAGCGGAATGGACGCCAACAGCCGTGAGGAAAATGGGAATCATCAGGGCGATCGCACGGTGGGATTTCAACATATCAAACGGGTATCACTTTTTATCTCTTTAGCGGATAGTACCCGCCTTCTTTCCATTATTAGACGACAAATATCAACCTAAAAGTGCCAAGTACAGCAAGTCTCCTTTTGAAACCGATTGCGAGTTGGGCGCGCCCGACGGGCGCGCCCA
>DATNPS010000049.1:0-6591 GCA_036703095.1 Crinalium sp.
GCCGCGCGGAGCGCGGCTCTCAAAAAAACAACCGGGTTTTAAGCGATTGAAAACCGCTGTAATTTTTGAAAGCGCGGCTGAGCCGCACTTTCAAAATTAAAAATCCGGTTTTAATAATCCACGATCCTTAAGGAAAGCAGAACCCATTCTCCTGCCGCTGCACGTATGCAAAATACAGCTGTAACCCCATTTTTAACCGACACCCAGCGCTGGGCTGCCGTTATCCAGCGAGATCAACAGGCGGATGGAGCGTTTGTCTATGCCGTCAAATCAACAGGTGTTTACTGCCGTCCGGACTGTTCGTCGCGATCGCCCAAGTTGAACAACGTTCTGTTCTTTCAGTCCTGCAAAGATGCCGAAGCCGCAGGCTTTCGCCCCTGCAAACGGTGTAAGCCCAATGGCATTTCTCCCCACGCAGAAAAGGTGGACTTGATCGCTCGCGTGTGCCAACTGATTGCGACATCAGAGACACCACTATCGCTCCAGGAGTTAGCCAAATTCGCTGGTCTGAGTTCCTATCACTTTCATCGCGTATTCAAAAACATCGTAGGCATTACCCCCAAGGAATATATGATGATGCAGCGTTCTAATCGAGTGCGCGACGGCTTGCAGCAAGCTAATTCCGTGACTCAAACCATCTACGATGCTGGATTTGAGAGCAGCAGTCGTTTTTATGAACATGCAGAAAATATGCTGGGAATGAAACCCATGCGATACAAGCAGGGCGGTTCAGGCATGGGAATTCGTGTTGCAATAAAGCAGTCGTGCTTAGGATGGGTTTTGGTCGCCGCGACCGAGAAGGGCATTTGCGCGATCGAGTTTGGAGAATCACCCAACAACCTGAGGGAACAGCTACACACCCGATTTCCTAAAGCACACCTGCAAGAGGATGATCCGCAATTTACGACCTGGGTAACACAAGTGATTCAGGTGATTGAAACGCCACATCAAGGATTGGATCTGCCGCTCGACATTCAGGGCACCGCCTTTCAGCAGCGGGTCTGGAAAGCACTCCAAGACGTGATACCTGGTACCACCGTCAGCTATGCAGACATTGCAGACCGGATTGGCAATCCCAAGGCCGTTCGTGCCGTCGCCCGTGCCTGTGCCTCCAACACGATCGCGATCGCCATTCCCTGTCATCGAGTCGTCCGCAGTAACGGCGATCTCAGTGGCTATCGATGGGGCATTGAGCGCAAGCAAGCACTATTAGAACGAGAAGCTAGCCCAGAACAGAACTAGCCTGATAAAGCCATACCAGGTTTTCAGTTTAAGATTTATGACAAGGCACTCATTTTTGCCTGTGATCAAAACCTGGACTCTGGCATGTCAGCAAAATCGTGGTGGTCAGCCCTCTTCTCATCAACCGTTCCATCAGCCGAATCAACCCAAACGCCTCTCAGCGACAATCAGAATTCGCGAGGAGCCGCCGTACACATCGACAACCTGTCTAAACAGTTTCAGGAAGGTGATGTTCAGCGAGCCGTCCTGCAAAATATCAATCTTCGCTTTGAACCCGGAGAATTCGTCGTGCTGCTCGGACATAGCGGCAGTGGCAAAAGTACGCTGCTCAATCTGATCAGCGGCATTGATCAACCTTCGACGGGCAGCATCCACATCAATGATTTTGACATCACCCATCTAGATGAGCGATCGCGCACCCTGTTTCGCCGCGATCGCATTGGTTTTGTCTTCCAGTTCTTTAACCTGATTCCCACGCTAACCGTCCTGGAAAACGTGACCCTGCCGCAGGAGTTAGCCGGAAAGTCCCCTAAACTGGCTCAAGCGTCTGCGTTGATGTTGCTAGATCAGGTTGGATTGGGCGATCGCATCCACACGTATCCCGACAAGCTATCGGGCGGACAGCAGCAGCGAGTGGCGATCGCCCGTGCCCTGGCCCACGATCCCCTGCTGATTCTGGCGGACGAACCCACTGGCAACTTAGACGAAGAAACGGGGCAGCGAGTGCTGCACCTGCTGCTTGACCTCACTCGAACGAATCACAAGACGCTGATCATGGCAACTCATAACCCAGAGATTGCCCGTCTCGCCGATCGCGTTTTGCGCGTACAGGAGGGCCATCTCACCCGCGTCATTGTTCATCCTGACGCGTTGGAGGAGGTTGTCGCTTGACCTTGATTTCAAACCGTCCGCTCTGGCATCTGGCATGGCAACGGTTGCGCCAGCGTCCCCTCCCATATCTCCTGTGCATTCTGGGAATTGCCCTGGGAGTGGCCATGATGGTTTCAATTGATCTAGCTAACGGGTCGGCTCAGCGGGCCTTCGCGCTATCCACAGATGCCATTACAGGCCGCGCCACCCACCGAATTGTGGCGATCGCCCCCACTGGCGTTGACGAATCCATTTACGCACACCTGCGCCGAATGCCCAATCACATCCCTATGGCTCCTGTGGTTGAGGGATATGTGCTGGCGGATGAACTGGGTGCACAGCCCATGCGGTTAGTCGGTGTAGACCTGTTGGCCGAAGCGCCTTTTCGCAGCTATTTCGGGAGTGAGGCTCTGGATGGTCGCTCAGCCCAATTTCTTGTTGATCCTGGGGCGATCGTGCTGTCAGAAGAGGCCGCTCGCAACTATCACGTTGCGCTAGGCGATGAACTGCATCTAGACATCGCCGGACAGCACCCCACGGCTCATATCGCTGGATGGGTTGCCCCAAACGATACGCTGAATCGCCGCGCCTTAAGCAATCTGCTGTTTGCTGACATTGCCACAGCGCAGGAGCTACTAGACCAGGTTGGCCATCTCAGCTCTATTGACCTGATTGCCAAGAAACCGGAAGATCTGGAAGCGATCGCCTCTATCCTTCCGTCTGGACTAAAGATAGAAACAGCCGCAGCTCAAAAGAACGCCGTGCAACAGATGACGGCAGCCTTTGAGTTAAATCTAACGGCGCTCAGCTTGCTGGCATTGGTAGTCGGCATGTTTTTGATTTACAACACCGTTACCTTCAGCGTCATTCAGCGTCGCCCTATGTTCGGCATCCTGCGCTGCTTGGGAGCTACGCAAGGCCAACTGTTTAGCCTCATCCTCAGTGAAGCCTTGATCTTCAGCGTGATTGGCTCAACTCTGGGGGTAGGACTGGGAATCATCCTGGGACGCAGCATTGTTGGTCTGATTACCCAGACGATCAATGACTTTTACTTTGTAGTCTCAGTTCAGCAAGTCACGTTAGCCCAAACAACCTTGATTAAAGGGGTAATCGTCGGTGTAGCATCAGCGCTATTGGCTTCCGCATTGCCAGCATTAGAAGCAATGAACACACCGCCCAGCCTGATCTTGCAGCGATCGACTCTAGAAAGTAAGGTAGAGCAGCTTTTACCCAAGTTGGTGTGGATCTGGGCTGGTCTAACCCTCGCAGGTATTGCACTCCTTCGCTGGTCATCTGGCGGACTCATTGCGGCCTTTGGCGGATTGTTTGCCGTGTTGCTCGGCGCAGCGCTCCTGACGCCTTCATTAATTGCCCTCACGATGCGCGGCATTACCCCTCTGGGTTCCCGATTGGCAGGTGTTTTGGGACGATTAGCCCCTCGCGATATTCTGCGATCACTCAGCCGCACATCCGTTGCAATCGCCGCTCTCATGGTTACCGTCTCAGTGATTGTCGGCGTTTCCATCATGATTGGCTCGTTTCGCGGAACGGTGGTGCAATGGCTCGATCAAACCCTGCAAGCCGATGTTTTTGTTTCGCCACCCAGTACAACCGCCAATCGCGTCCTCGGCAAACTTGATCCCGTTATCGTGGATGCCCTCAAACACTGGGACGGCATTCGCCTATCCGTCGGCTATAACGATACTGACGTGCGCGTCGTGGATTTTGATCGACAGGTTAAGCTGATTTCAGCCGATGGTGATGTCTCTCAAGGGAAACGGCCTTACGCCTGGATTCGTCCTGATTTAGGTCACAATCCCTGGCCTGCTATGGAAGCTGGAGACGGACTGATCATCTCGGAAGCCCTGATGTTACGGGAAAATTTATCCTCCCCTCCAGAGACCATCACGTTGGAAACCCCAGAGGGCGATCGCACGTTTCCCGTGCTCGCTGTGTTTTACGACTATTCCTCAGATCGAGGCACGATCATTCTCGACAACGACATTTACGCAGCGCTCTGGCACGACGATCGCACGGCCTCATTAGGATTATTTGTTGCCCCAAACGTATCCGTTGAAGACACTGTAGCGGCGATTCAAAGTCACTTTAAGGGACGACAAGATCTATTAGTGCAGTCTAACCGCAGCCTCCGACAAGGATCACTCGAAATCTTCGATCGCACCTTTGCCATCACCAGTGCCCTCCGTCTCCTGGCAGTCGTCGTCGCCTTCATCGGCGTTCTAAGCACCTTGATGAGCCTTCAACTTGAACGCACTCGCGAACTCGGCATTTTGCGAGCAACAGGCATGACACCTCGCCAATTGGGAATTCTTACCCTGCTAGAGACTGGGCTAATGGGCACGCTGGCTGGCCTATTTGCCATGCCACTCGGATTTGTACTGGCCTGGATTTTGATTTATGTCATTAACGTGCGATCGTTTGGCTGGACGCTTCAAATGGCACTAGAGGGTCAATACTTTTGGCAAGCGTTGCTGGTAGCGATCGCTGCGGCTCTCCTAGCTGGCCTATATCCTGCTCTACGGCTAGGACGTATCAATATCGCCGCAGCAATTCGTCAAGAATAGTTTGGAGAAAAACATGAGGCAGCGATCGCTGATTCACCTGATATTATGCATGTTCACAGTTTGCAGCCTATGGTTCTTATGGCCTACTCGCGCTGCTTACGCACACTCCCCTCGACTCACCTGGCGAGAGATTTCAGTAACCAACACTGGCAATTTTCAAAAGGCGATCGCTCCCAAAACCTGGCATTTCCCTGCCGACTTTGGTGCTCATGAAGACTATCAGACCGAATGGTGGTACTACACGGGCAACGTAGAAACCTCAGAAGGTCGGCCATTTGGCTTTCAACTCACCTTTTTCCGGCAGGCCTTAGTTTCGCCACAGCCCACATCTGAAGAGCAGTCCCACTGGCGGGGTAATCAGATTTACTCTGCTCACTTTACTGTCAGCGATATTGAGAATCAGCAGTTTTACCCCTATGAGCGCTTCAGCCGAGGAGCCATCAAGCTAGCTGGAGCAAACGACTCTCCGTATCACATTTGGCTAGAAGACTGGACAGCTACGGAGCGCGAACCGGGGATCGTAAACCTCCAGGCGCAAACCCCAGATGTCGCTATCAATCTGACCGTCCAGCAAACGTTACCACCCGTGTTACATGGCGCTCGTGGGCTGAGAATCAAAGGGCCGGAACCCGGCAATGCCTCTTACTATTACTCTCTAATACAACAACCAACCACCGGAAGCATTACCATCAAAGGTCAAACATTTACCGTCACTGGCTTAACCTGGAAAGACCACGAATATGCAACTAATCTACTGGGCGCAGGTACTATCGGTTGGGATTGGTTTTCAGCCCAATTCAATAATGGCTCAGCCTTGATGCTCTATCTACTGCGCCATGAGGATGGCAGTCTGGAACCGACATCTGCTGGAACCTTCATTACGCCAGACGGTGATACGCTACCCTTAACCTCAGCAGATTGGACTGTAAACGTCCTGGATACCTGGAAAAGCCCTGAGAGTAAAGCGACCTATCCTGACAAATGGCTGATTCAAATCCCCAAACTGGAGTTAGTGCTGCAAGGGCAATCTTTCATGCACAACCAGGAACTCAGCACTTCAACAGCAACTTATTGGGAAGGCGCAGTAGCATTTCAGGGCCACTGGAAAGAGGGCTTGTTAGAAGGAAAAGGATATGTAGAATTAACAGGCTACGTCGATCGCCTCGACACACTACTCTCCGCAACTTCTGAATAAACTCAAAGAGAGACAAGATCAATCTTTAATTGATCTTGTCTCTTCTCTTTCGAAGGTTGACCTGGCACTGAGCTATTTTTGCAGAGGGCTACCCCTCAACTATCTTCGCCGCAATAGCGTTTCACACCTCAGTTCGGGATGGATGAGAGTGGGTCCACTATGCCATTAGCACCAGGATTTCTGTCGGATTCACCACAAGACGCTACATTATTTTTCCCATGTCATCGTCTTGCCTTCTCGAACCCTAAAGGCTGCATAGATATCAGTTCATCATAATCGTCCAAACAAACACCCTCTTGTTTGAGGTCAAGCCCTCGGTCTGTTAGTATTGCTCGACTTCATCCATTACTGAACTTCCATCTACAACCTATTAACGTGTGTTCTGCACGTGACCTTACTGGATTAACTCCATGAGAGCACTCATCTTGAGGTGGGCTTCCCACTTAGATGCTTTCAGCGGTTATCCGCTCCGCACTTGGCTACCCAGCGTCTACCGTTGGCACGATAACTGGTACACCAGCGGTGCGTTCCTCCCGGTCCTCTCGTACTAAGGAGGACTCCTCTCAATGCTCTTACGCCTGCACCGGATATGGACCGAACTGTCTCACGACGTTCTGAACCCAGCTCACGTACCGCTTTAATGGGCGAACAGCCCAACCCTTGGGACGTACTACCGCCCCAGGTTGCGATGAGCCGACA
>DATNPS010000050.1:0-24165 GCA_036703095.1 Crinalium sp.
CGAGCAAACGGAAGCAAAAAGCTACGCAGAGTGAGTGGTACAGTTGTAACGATTAAAAGACGTTTCATTGGCTATCTGTAAATTAGCGATCAGACTGACCATCAATAAGCAGTACTACAGGGATCTCAACTGAAATTTGAACGGGGTGCAGGGGTGGAAACTTTAGCTGGGGGATGCGCTCCCACATTCCCTATTCACAACCTATTTGCGAACGTTATATTTCTTCTGAAAACCAGATTTTCACAATTTAGTTGAATTCCTGAGTTCAAAATCAATGGCCTGCACGTTTTGTTTTTTATCTTTCAAATGCTCTATTACTCGTCTGTTTATTCCACGGAAAAAACGAATACGCTGCTCACGGATGATTTCCCTCTTATATTCCTTAGACTTCTCCAAGTTTCGAGTTGACATTTGATTCATGCGATCTACATCAGTTACGATCTCGCGTATCTTCTTAGCTAAGGCATTTACATTTCCGGGAGGCACTAAATCTTCAGAAGGTAACAATTCGGGAATACCTCCTACTGTGGAGCCAATACAGGGAAGGGCGCGAGCCATCGCCTCCACCATTGCTTTAGGTAAACCTTCTTGATAAGACGGTAAGACAAAAAGATCTGCTTTATCTAATTGTTGACGAATTGCTGCACCTGCTGGTAGTTGTCCTTGAAAAAAGACTCGCTTTTGTAAGCCTAATTCATTGACTCTTACCTCTAATTCTTCGCGATGTTTACCATCTCCAATCAAAATTAACTCTAGATCAAGACCTTCTAAAATACAGATTGCTACAGCTTCAATGAGGATATCTGGAGCCTTATAAAGTTGAGCCAATGTACCAACCGTAATCAAAGTAAAACGATCTACTTTCTGCTGGAAGCAACGAGGTGAGGAAACAAATGCTTCATCTGGTAAGTTAACAGCAGAGATACCTGCCGTTAAGGCATTTGAAGGAGGTGGGTAATGACATTGCAATGCGTGTTTCGTGACGTAATTGATAGCACATGCATTTTTACATTGATGCTGCAATCGACGGGATATCCATTGCCGAAAAAGAGGGCGGAGAGGATGCTTAAATGCCCCCGGTGCAAACACATCGTAAGGATCAGTTGTTACATCAATTGCATACAACTTATTCATTTTTTGGGCTAAATCAATCCCAACAGCACTTATATTGCCTGGTCCATTACACAGTAAAACGTCGCAGTCCTCTAATGCTGCTTCTAAAACAGCACGGATTCTGTTCAGAGCAGAGAAAAATTGAATTGGCCCACGATAAAAGGGAACAAACTGAAACGTTACTCCATCACCATCTGCAAAAGACCAACTGTCATCCAGCTCATCAAGTTTAAGGAATCTAGTAACTACGATCAGTTGATCAAAGCTAGATCGTGGGATTGTCCAATAATCATCATAAGTTGCAACAGATTGCGTGTAAACACGCCCATCAGGCCCTTGGTAAAATACATCCGCATCAATTGCTACTAAAGCTTTTGTCATTTCATTTCCTCACAAGCAATTAATAAATTTAGAAATTTTGAATAATTTCAAGCTGAGTATTTTTTAAGATTCTCTAAAAGCTCATGCCCGATATTGTTCCACGAGTAGATTGTTGTAGCCATTTGACATGTTTCTTGAGACATTCTGTATGACAGCTTATAGTCTTGAGCAATAGCTACCATTGCTGAGGCAAGTGCAGCAGGATCGTTCGGTGGCACAATCAATCCATTTTTGCCATCAATGATTTGCTCTGGTAGCGCACCAACATTAGTACCGATGGCAGGTAATCCATTGGCTATAGCGATCGCAGCGACACCTGACTGCGTAGCTGAAAGATATGGCATGACGACTACGCCATGACTAGCCAGAAGAGCATTTAGTTCTTTATCATCAATCCAACGATTAATCAGCTTGATATTCAAGCCAAAAATTTTGTCCTTTAAATTAGAGCTTAATGGCCCCAATCCAGCAATGGTTAAGTGAAGAGTAGGATCTGTTTTTTTCGCGATTTCAAAAGCATCAAGCAGTACTTCAATTCCCTTATATTTTTCAATCCTGCCGAAGAAAAGTAATTGATTGCGATTGTTAGCGATCGCATCTGAATCAACCTCCTCAGGAGAATGGATAACTCCGTGATGAGAACAGATGTGCATCTTCTCAGGAAACGAATTTAGCAGTTGTTTATGTGAGTACTCTGATGCACTGATAAAGATATCAGCTTTGCGAGGATAAATTAAGCTATACAGTTGAAGTAAACTACGCCAGCGATCTGGATGAAATTGAACATCATGGATCACATCAGCTAGAAGTGCATTACACCGAATATGTCTTTCAATAATTCCTTTCCAGGGGCCACTTCCCATGTCCAACAAAATGTCTGGAGCATCTGCATTAATAGCATGGGCTACATTTAACGCTCCTCGTTGAGAGATCATAGACCACAGCAAAGATGTAAACCCGCTGTACGTATCAAATACCCTAACGTTGCAGGGTAAATCACTCCATACATCTAAGAGAATATTGTTCGCTGAGAGATAACATGTCACCTGAGTAATTTGAGAAATGACGCGCACTAGCTCATAAGCATAGTGACAGATCCCCCCCCTGCGACCTATGTACAGTATTCCAACATGGAGCTTGGAATTGTTTTTATTATATGGATAGTTCATATGATAAATGTTAAGAGTGGAAATTTTTTAGTAATACGAATGCTAACAAGAACACTAAGTGTCTCTGGCAATTTGACGTCCTGCCAAAGGATAAACATACGATTTAGAACTCAATAGAATAATGAAAAATGGAAAAGCACCTTGTTTAAAGAGAAAAAAGATATCGTTATCCAAATCACTCACTAAAACAACAAAACAAAAGTTAGCTAAAAAGGGTAAGAGAAGCGATCGCGTGTCCAATGGATGCCAGGTGAATGAACAACGACGTACATAGCCAACTACAAAACCCAAAACAATGAAAGAAAGAGGAATAGCTAAAGGGCCAAAATTTAGCATGGCCTCACCTGCTAATCCATAAACCTTAGAAGACTCGAATTTGCCGGGGGTATAGGAATTCATGCCATACTGAGCATCGGTACCTTCTTTGGATTTGCTGAGCGGTCTATTAGGGAAAATGGCACCGGGAATTAAAGTTGTAGTTGCAGCCCAATAGGTTCTACCCAACGCATACTCATAGTCACTGTCTGGCTTTGTCAGCCTGTACAATAAAAATGCTTGAATGTCACTTCGTCCTAGATCTTGGAGAAGTAAAGATTTCCAACTTCGACCTGACGTTTGCTCCATATTGACACGAGCATCCTGACTCTCGAATGCTGTCTTCAGCCCTTCTAGCCCACCTGATTTAAAGAAGCCATAGATGTACATAAATAGTACTAGACCTGCTAAGCCAAGGGCGATCGCCTTTTTGGAAATAGGGCGAATCCAAAAGTGGATCATGCCGACTGCCCAAAAAATGGCCCAGATTGTGTTACTGCGGCTACCCCGAAGGCCACCGAAGAATAATCGAAGAATGATAAACAGAATCAGAACTGTTACCAACACGGATACCGTTTGCCAGCTTTGCTTTTTTTGAGCATAGGCAACAAATCTAATCATTGCCAAAATGGGAAAACTTTCTGAGAACATAAACAATGGTCCCATACCACTGAATGCCTCAGCTCCAAAATTTGCATCTGCTGCTGTTTCGATATAACTGACAATTCCTCCAAATTTTATATAGACCAAAACTTGTAGTAAGGCAGAAATTATTAGTGCTCCTGTTAACAACAAAGAGAATCGATGTCGATTGAATTTCCAGATAACAGTTTGTGGGGAATAGCATTGAGGCGATACACCCATATTCCTAACGAGACGATAGATCCAAAGGCCCAAAAAGTTTAATGCAGCCATTTCGCCAAGCCAAGGTCGCCAGTCGGGTGGAGGTGTAACATAGACCAACCAGAGGTCTAAGCTAACGTGCAGCAGGGGTGCTATAAAAAAGAAATGAAACCCTAGTACGCCAAAAATTCCAACTGGATCAAAAATTCCTAAGCGACCGCGAAACCAATCGACGGCATCAATTCCAATTAATATGCCGCTAAGTGCGATCGGAATAATAAACCAATGGATAAACTGATCTGACGTTTGGAGAAATCCAAGAAGAACAAGAGTGCAAGTAGAAAGTGAAATAACACTACTGTCTATAGTTATTGCTTTAGAACGTACACTAGCTTGACTCATAAAGCTACCAGACTTCTTTGACAACGCTGAGCTAGATAAATATTTTCTAGTTGTTTTGCCGAATCTTGAATTCTAAAACGGCTAGCTGTTAGCATTTCTAATGCTTGCAATTGAGATATTAATGGAGAAACATGTTGCTGTGCTAAAACGGCTTTAGCCCATATTGAGCTAACGTGCGATAGAGATAGCCGATGGATGAGTGGTTTAATGGCATCTACTTCTTCAGAAATGACATCCGAGATGACACAAGGTAATCCTGCTGCTTGGGCTTCGATGAGAACTAATGGTAATCCTTCGTACAATGAGGGAAAGAGGAAAACATCCATCGCTCCTCGCATGAGTTGAGGAATATCGGATCGGCTACCTATAAATAAAATGCGATCGCTCAATCCCATCTGAAAAACCTGTTGTTCGACTTCAGATTTCAGAGGGCCTTCACCAACTAACACAAAAAATGCGTTAGGTTCACGTTGAATGATATCTTGAGCAACTTTTAATAGAAACGCATGATTTTTTTGAACGGCAAATCGTCCAACATGTCCGATAACAAATGCATCAGTCGGAATGCCTAGTTCTGATCGTATGGCTAGCTTACTAATAGGTTTCTGAAATGGAGTGAGATCAACTCCGTAATGAAGAATTTGTTGATTAGAGCTAGCCTTCCAGCTCAAACCAAATAAATGAGTAGCAGCTTGTTTACTGCAACCTATTTCAACGGTGGAACACTGCTTAATTCCCCATTTCATTAACGCAAAGTATAAACGGCGTTGCCAATTCGCTTGAGCATCCACCGATGTTGAGTCATTGTGGCCGTGAGCGACACGCACAGGAACTCCAAACTGTCGCGCCAAATATAGAACGTAACCACTGAAGTGATTCACATGGCTATGAACGATGTCATACGGGCCAAACTGGTGCAGGATTTGCTTAAAGTGGCGGGCGTATTGCAGGGGCTGAGTTGTGTAGGGGCAAGGAATAATCCTGCTGCCTAATGCCCGAATTTCATCATCATAGGCGCAAGAATAATCTACATGCACTAGAAAATCCATCTGAAACTGTTGGCGATCGATATGCCGTAATACATGCATTAGCCAGGTTTCGATACCACCACGGGTCATCGCTCCCACGACATGCAAAATGCGAATCGGCGATCGCTCACTCAGCGAAGGTGGTTGGGACAGGGTTTGTATATTTTGAGATCCGACGGATTGCATACAGAATCACTCCTAAACTGACTCCAGCTTGAACAACGGCTGCCAAGATCAGAGCGATCGCGGCACCATTCAGCCCGATGCTGGGAATTAACCACAAACAGGTCAGTGCTGAAACCGTTGTTACTGAGATAAAAAGAGGCAATTGAATTTGAAAATGTTGAGCGGCAGTCATGCCATATCCTAAAAACGAGGCAATATAGCTAAGTCCACCAGCAACCATTAACCACACCAATAAATCAGTATGTTGAGCATATTCTGGTTGATAGAGAACGGTTAAAATTTCTCGTCCAGCAATCAGAGCGACTAAAACAGATAGTCCTCCAATCACGGCACCGATTCCCAAGAGTTTCGACAATAGCGCCCAAAATGCTTTTGCATTGGCTTGAGCATAATATTTAGCGAGTCGGGGAGAGGCCGCTTGCCCTAATGCACTGATGATGGTGCCACCTACCATGATTAGATAGGCGATCGCTGCAAAGATCCCCAATTCTTGTTCCCCTAAATAGTGCTCAACCACGTATCGAGGAATGTTGCTGTTGAGGGAAATTAACATCATCACGAGACCCATTGGCAGCGCGAGACGGGTTAACTTTTTCAACGTCAACCAATGCCAGTGAGGCCGAAGAACTTGGAGTGAAAGAGGTTGATGGACAGATGTAGTAGCCGCTGTATTGGCTTTAAGGAGCGCTATCCCACTGCGGAGATCATATCCCAGTAAAATAGTAGCCCAGACGATCACCATACCCGTAATGCCCCAAACGAGTTGATGTGTCCAATACAAACTAAATCCTAAAACGAGTAAGGAAAAACATCCCCGCGACATCAGTGAAATCGCAATTCGATCCATTCGCTCGTGCTGTTGTAATAGTCCGTACAACACATCGCTAATGGATTCTAAAGATTTAGTTAGCCCAATTAACAAGATCACCCAACTGGTGCGATCGCTGTATCCAACCAAAGCAATGGTCAAGATTGTCAATAGCGATAATCCTGTTCCAATCAGCCTTAATCCTAAATAGTCATTAAACCGATAATGCTGTGCGGCATCAGTGGCTTGAATCGCTCGCAGCTGAAGATTAGTGAGCATAAAAATAGGTGCTGTAATCGCTAATCCCAGCGTAAATTGCCCAACCATCGCAGGGCTTCCTAGTTTGGCTAGTAAAACCAACATGCCCCACTGACAGGCCGCGTAGACACCATTACCTACAAGCGTCCAGGAAAAATTATGACGTAGCGTTAGCGGATGATTCAGCTGCATGAGGATTGTTGAACAACAGCAAAACAATAAATATCAAAAAATATCAAGCATCAGAAACTTAAGCTGCATCTCGGTTTTCAGGATTCTTGGCAATCGTTGGTTTCCAGTAATTAGGCTGGTCAGAATCTGAGAAAGAGTCTGGCGAGGTATAGTAGGATCTATACGCCTCGTGTTCGATTTGAACACCGTTGACCACTAACCCTAGAATGGGTTGTTCTGAACGCTCAAGCTGCTCTTGTGCCAATGTAGCGCTGACTCCATCAACTACTCCCGGTCGTGCTACAAATACAATTCCATCTGCTTTTTTGCCTAACATCAAAACATCTGCGGCTGCATTTAACGCAGGCGTGTCTAAGATCACAACATCGTAATGGATTGAAGCGTGATTAATTAACTCTGTCATGACCTGAGATTCTAAAAGTGCAGCCGGATTAGACGGCATTTTACCAGCCGTCAGCACATGCAAATTTTCTGATAGTGCTTGAATAACAGTAGTAAGTTCAGCCGTTTCAGTGAGAACATGGCTGAGTCCCAGATCATTGGATAAATTCCAAATTTTATGCTGAACCGGGCAACGCATATCGGCGTCTATTAACAGCACATGACGGCCTAGCTGGGCGATCGCCATAGCCAGATTGCTCGACACAAATGATTTACCCTCTTGAGGAACCGAACTTGTGATCACAATTGTCTTGGGAACTTTCTTAGAGCTACAGTCTGTTAATACAATTTGCAGCTTGCGATAGGCTTCACCGACAGGAGAGGTGGGTGTGTTTTTAACAATGAGGGATGAGCTAGATTGGCCCATACCAAGCCACCGTTGTGGTTTGGATTGAAATGGAATGATTCCCAGTACGGGCAAACGAAATGCCGTTTTGATCTCTTTGACTGTTCGGATAGATCGATCACTGGCTTCCAATACGAACGTTGTTCCTGCACCTAAAAGAATCCCTAACATGAATCCTGTGAGTAAGTGAACACTTTTTCGAGGTGCAATTGGATCTTCCAAAACGGTAGCAGCTTGAATGACACGAGCATTACCGACATTTTGATTTTCGGCAATTCGTACTTCGTGCAATCGTTCTAACAACACTGAATAGGTTGATTGAGCTGCTTCTAATTTTCGCTCCAGCTCTCGTTGCTGCTGCTGTAGGCGCGGGATGGCGCTAATTCTTTGGTTATAGGCAGACTGTATTTGGGTCAACGATGAAACTTGAGATTGTAATCCTCGACTTTTAACTTCATTCCGAATAAAGTCTCCAACTAACGCCGCTCTGAGTTCACCAATTTGTAGATTGTGAGTAACAGAATAGTCTGGACGGTTTAGCGTTTGCTGAATGCGTTGATTCAGTAAATCTTCTAAATACGCTTTTCGAGTGTTTAAAGCTTTAATCACAGGATGATTATCTTGAAATCGAACTCGCTCAGTGGCAAGCTGTGATTCGACCTCTTGTAATGCGGTCAACACCTGCTGTACACCCGGAGATTGGCTGAGCGATACAGCGGCGATCGCCTCTTGAGGATTCATTCTCAGCTCTTGTGAGAACCCTGTTGACTGGGCATTGGTACTGGCTAATTCAGACTGAGCTTCAGCAATGCGATGGCGCAAGTCTTCTGATGCTTCCACAATGGCTGCCGCTTCTTCATCCAGAGCTGCAATATGATTCGCTTCCTTAAAGCGACGTAACGCTATATCGGCTTGCCGAACGCTGGCTTCAGCCTCTGGTAGCTGCTGTTCAATAAATTTTCGAGCTGTCATTGTATCAGCGCGGTTATCCAGTAAATGCTTTTCTAAATAAATCGCCATCAGCGTATCAACGACTTTACGAGTTAATTCAGAATTTCGGTCTTGATATGCAACTTGCAGCAGATCCGTTCCGCGTGTACTGGTCAGCTTTAAATGATCTAGAAAATCCTGACGTTTCAATGTATGACCATCTGCATCTTTGAGATGAAGTCGATCAATCGTTTCTTGAATCGTCGGAACAGACCGAATGACTTCAATTTCCGTGGTGATGGGATTATTGTCTGCCAGTAGTGGATCAAACTCACCAACTTTTCCATCTAACAATCCTGTCAGTGAAGAAGTCGTATCGGCTTTAGTAAACCGAAGCCTCCCTTCTGCTTGATAAATTGGTTTCTGAATGGCCAACGTTAAAACAGTCAATGCAGAAACTGAACCAAATACCAATACAGCAGGCAACCAGTGACGTTTTAGAATTAGCCAGTAGTGTTGAAATTCCATAGTAGCTTCTTATTAGCTGCGCTCAGCCCGGTGGTGAGTGACTGTTAGGGGATAGCCTGATGCACCGTATGCAATGTAGTGAGCTAACCTGAGATTTGAACGAGTGCAGGGGTGAATCCTCTGGTTGGGGGCGAAACCTCCACTCCCCCTATTCACAATCAGGTTGCTATCGTTAAACGTTTTTGATTGTTAGATTTAATTTGTAGCTGCGTTTAATATAAGCAAGTCTGAGCCAAAGGTATTGCCATTTTGCCAACGCCATTTCAAAAGACACACCAGCAGCGATGAGACACATCATGCTGCTAAAAGAGGGAGAAGATTGGGAAAATCCGGCCTAATGTATCTAGAACACCATCCAACGCGTCTGAAAAACTGGCAGAACCCGATCGCCCGACGATAACCACATCATTATTGCGAAGAATAGGATTGGTCGCTTCATTAATCCCCTGTGCCAGGTTGATCGCAACCGTTCGCTGAGACACCGTGCCATCGGGATTCAGGCGAATTAGCTCTACGGAACTGCGTCTGGCTCGGCGGTTGTTAAATCCCCCCGCCGCTAATAATGCCTGATTCAACGGTGTATTGGGAGGCACTTCAACTAAGCCTGGTGTCGTCACTTCCCCGACCACATTCACGCGGATTTTGTCAGGTGAAAAGCTGGCGGTGGCCAGTTGAGTCGCTTCGGCAGGTGCAATCGAGCGTGCCGTTGGAATGACAATTGTATCGCCATCTCGTAGCGTGATGTCTTGCTGCAAATCTCCAGTGGATAACAACTCCCATAGATTAAGCGTAATCGTTTGCTCAACTCCATGTTGCAAAGGTCGATGGATTTGGATTTGCCGAGTATCGGCAGAAGGTGTAATCCCTCCCGCCTGTTGGATAGCCTGCGTGACGGTGGGCCAGCGCAATTCCTCGCCCGTCGATGTAGTAGCCATTAACGGTAACGCATACGATCCAGGCCGATTGATTTCTCCCGAGATGCCCACTCTAAGCGGACGAGGTGCAAGCAAACTAACTGTTACCAATGGGTCACGCAAAAGAGAATTGTATGCAGTGGCGATCGCCTCTCCTGCCTGATTCAAAGTCATTCCTTCAACAGACACATTGCCAACCAGCGATAAGGCAATCGAGCCATCTACAAGCACCTGTTTATCACCGCTGTATTCTGGAACATTAAAAATATCAAGATGAATGCGATCGCCTGACCCTAATGTATAGGTATCCTCAACTTGCAGCGGAGGATCGGGTGAAACGCTCTGAGTTACTTCTGGAGTAATCGATTGAGCCACACCAGGATGAACATTAACCGTATTAATTAGAGCGAATGCTGTAAAGCAGGTGGCTGATACAACAAGACGTTGAACAGGATAAGGAAAAGCCATAAGTCATACAAAAATCTTAGATGAGTGAGGGGGATAAGGTAGCGATCGCAATCAAAATGATGTCGTCATTAAAAACCGGAGGAATGCCCCTCCGGGAGTGTTCTCCCGGTTTTTATAGCCTTACAGATTCAAATTAGGACAAGGGGCTGTGGGGGCACCGCGTCCACAACAGGAATGGGGAACCCCTGCACACCGTCCTAACACTAATTGCGTAAAGCCATAGAATGCAGCGATGTAGGTTCCGGATATTGCAAAACTACTCTACTAAACTGATAGCAATACTGAGATGCCATTTTGCCATCTATTCCGGTTAAATCGCTATACGTTTTTGCGCCATTTCAGACGCACGTCGTGCGCCTGAAATGGCACTATCGAATTTACGTTAAACAGGTTTCATCTTAAGGGTTGTATTGTAACCCGCTTCGGTTTGGTCATTCACGACCTGATATGTTTTCACTAATTTCCTATCGTTATTCGGAACCATCACGAAATTCTGAGCCGCAGACGCCTGAGCTGTTGACTTGCTTTGTGATGTATATCCGGGAACGAGTTGCTCCAACAAAAATCGAACTAAACCTGAATCATTATTTAGTGCAGCATGATGAAGCGCTTTTAGAATTGAATTGAGATGCTCCGGAACGATATGACTGGCGTTAGCCACGACAAACAGCTTTTGATTCTTCGTCGGTTCATAGGTTTCTCCGGGCAAAAACAGCTCTTCATATAGCTTTTCTCCAGGCCGAAGTCCTGTAAACACAATATCGATATGTTTGCCAACTTCATATCCTGAAAGCTGAATCAATTCTCTAGCTAAATCCACAATCTTGACAGGCTGCCCCATATTGAGCATGAACACTTCACCCCCTTGCCCCAGCGTCGCCGCCTGCAACACAAGCTGTACCGCTTCAGGAATCGTCATGAAATAGCGGCAAATTTCGGGATGTGTAACCGTTACCGGGCCACCCTCTGCAATTTGTCGCTTGAAGGTCGGAATAACGCTACCCCGACTTCCCAATACATTACCAAACCGAACCACAACATAGGGTTTCTGGCTAGTTTGAGCGGCTTGCAGCACCAGCATCTCAGCAACCCGTTTGCTGGCTCCCATAAAATTGGTAGGATTAACAGCTTTATCCGTCGAAATCATGACAAAGTTTTCAACATTATGTTTCAAAGCCATATCCAGCAAATTTCGGGTGCCAAATACATTGTTTGTAATGGCTTCAGGTGCATTTAACTCCATCATGGGAACATGCTTGTGAGCGGCGGCATGGAGCACGATTTGAGGTCTGAACTGCTCAAAAGCCAACTCCAGACGGGGTAAAAATCGGATATCTGCAATGAACGCGATAATTTGAGGCAGATTAATAGTGGGGTTCCCCTCTTCTTTCCAGCATTGAATCACCTTCTCTAACTCTTGCTGAATGTTAAAGACAGAGTTTTCTCCATGTCCTACCAATATCATCATCGTGGGCTGACACTTTAAGACCTGTCGGCAAATTTCACTGCCAATCGATCCACCTGCTCCCGTAATCAGAACGCGCTTGCCGTTGAGAAAATGGCGTACTTCTTGAACGTCCATTTGTATGGGGTCACGACGCAGTAAGTCTTGAAGCTCAACATCACGAATTTTGCTGACCGTGACTCGGCCATTGAGAATCTCATCAATTCCCGGTAAAGTGCTAGTCGGTATGCCGATGCGCTGACAAATATCTAAGGTTTCCCGGATGATTTGACCTGGAGCCGTTGGCATTGCAATAATCACCCGACGAATGTGATGCGATCGCACTACATCTGGAATCTTGTAACGATTTCCCACTACAGGCAATCTGCGAATGTGCAGATTTAGCTTGGTCGGATCATCATCCACAAACGCAACTGGGCGTAACCCTAATGATGGATTGCGCTGCATCTCCTGCACTAAGCCGATCCCAGCACTACCTGCACCCACAATCAACACGCGATCGCGTCGATGAAATTTGCGATGACGATGGCTGATTCGTTCAACGGTACGAACACTAAAATGCAGGCCAACCACTAATAAAAAGCTGATAATGCCGTCCAAAATGGGGAGCGATCGTGGTAAATCATGAATCACGGAGTGGGACTGATGATAGAAAGCTGTAAAGGCGATCGTTTGAATCACAACCGCAGCCAGCATACCTGACGCGATTTGCTGCAATTCATCAATACTGGCGTAGCGCCAGCAGCGTTGATACACTCCAAATGCAAGCAATAGCAACAGCTTAACTACTAGAAAAACAAGAGTTACCCAGATCAAATTGGGCAGGTAATTTTTTAAATTAAAGAATCCATCTAGTCTCAGAATGAGTGCCAGCAATGGAGCCAGTAAAAAGATAACGGCATCCATCACAAAATAGTGAGAATTCCTCAATTTAATTAATTTGTTACACAATGTATACCACATTAGCAATGGCTCCTTAAAGAGCAGAGATTATCTAGGTCAATGATTCAAAAAGAGTTTTATGGCAACCGTCGAGGCAGTTAAGACAAGGGTGTGAGGGCTGCATCTCCAGCCAAGGACTCCACCCCTGCATCCCGTTCAAATTTCAACAGGACGCTATCTCTAAAAAGCAATTCAACAGTACTCTGCTAATCATTAGAATTAACAGAGTCTTGAAGGTTCTACAGCATCCATGATGAGGTGATAAATAAGAAGTAGTGGCTGCCTTTCTGATCTTGAAATTCAGCCTCAGCGTCTCATTTAAACTCCATCTGGATGCTACATAAGCTTGAGAAAACCTGATAACAACTCAGCAAGCTGTTGAGCAACGGCAACTCTCGTTAGAGATTCTAAGTGCTTTGCCGTTACTGAAGACCAACATATTATGATCGAATATCAACCTGTTGCCAAATTGCCTTATCTCCGGGATCAGCTTATCCCGACTCAGAGATACACATCGAACCAACATGCAGGTCAAAAAAGCATTTCAAACCAAATTCAGAGTTTAATTAACGTTAATTTCTAATTACACTCATTGAAAAGTGAAGTATTAATTCAATCAATCTTCTCTGTAGATTGCTGAAACTAGTTGCTATAACAAAGAGTATTTCTAGAAATAGTCAAGAGCAATATTTAAACAACCAGAACTAAATTTAAAGAATGCGTAAAGTTTCAAGTTTTACAGTAGCAAGCAAATTAAAAGCTGCTTTAATCGGGGCTATGAATCGCTGTAGCCAAACTTACAGTCATGAATTGCAACACTTAAACGTTTTGCAATTGCCTTAAATAGATCTTCACCCCTATTACCTCGGCAATTTAATAGGCTTCAGGTGGGGCGCGCGAAGCGCGCCCCACCTGAAGCCCTTGGGGTTGAGGTAGTCTCGAATATTGCCGAAGTAATAGGCCAAGGGATATTTCCCTGCACCCGACTCAAATTTCAATCAAGATTCGCTTAGCCAATCAAGTTTGCCCCCTTAAGATTGCTTTAATGGAGAAATCTCTATGAATAGTTGTCGTGACATTGGGATACATGATGAAAGCCCCCGTGCCAGAGTAAACCCAAATACAGTAAATAACCTGATCGACTCAGATCAGTTCACTCAAATCGTCGAAGCAATTTTGAATGGTGAATACTCCTGGGCCTGTGTTTTAATACTGCGTTCTACAGGACATGATCCACTACGCTACATACCGTATAGAACCTACGTTCGGCTATTAATGAACCATCGCTAGAACTGTAGTTGATTAAAATCTAACTCCTAAAAATAAAGCACACAGCAGGACTGTGTGCTTCATTTTTGATTGGGATCTAACCCTACAGAGTTTTTATGTTGGTAAGCCGCAGTGTTTTTGTAGAATCGCGCGGCTCTCACAAGAACAGTGGGGTTTTAAGCATGAAAATCTACTGCCGCATCAGCCACTCTTGCTTTAGTTTCAGGTCATCCTGCTGCGGCTGTTGAGCGGGATGTAGGTCTAGCTCTGTCTCATCTTTAGGCTTATCTGATACAGATTGCGATGAGACTGAGTTCTGGCTATTCTCTTTAACTAATCGTCGATAAGTTCTATAGGGTAGATAATGTAAAGGATTATAGCCAGCAATACGTAGAATCAAAACGCAAGCCCACGAATATCTACCTGTTGCGATCGCCTCAATCACTTGATTAAATTCATCCACCGTCATTACACGACCTGTATTGCGATCGCGATATTCAGATTTTGAGTTGTTAAAATGCACGCTTGACCCCCTTCTGGCAGGTGAAACTTTTGTGGGCACGATGAGCCAACAAATTTAAAGAGTGTTCTAGACTATCTATCTATTTAGCTATAGCGATACTGTAATGACTTCGATCATGTCATCTGCTATACACGCACCACATTACTAGAGACAATCTGCGATCGCCTCTTCAGACCAAGGCTTAAATGGGTGTGACAAACTCAACTGCTGCTAGATCGTGAACTCTACCGAGTAATTTTATACATCGCTGTAGCAATAGAAAGGGTTTTCTATCAAAACTAGGATTCTTAAAGACGGGAAGCATTTTATCCTCATGAAAATAAAGTAGAAAAAAATAGCGTAGTGATTTGTCTGTTTTATTAACATTCAATCTTAGAGACAAGTTGTAAAGAAAATGTGAGGGTAGAGAGAATATTCGAGTCATAGCAATTAAATTTAAAACTTTTCGGAAAAAGTTTTAACAAAACTAAATGCTTATTTAACCGACAATTGGGATAGCACTCATCGGTATCGTTACAGAAGTTTGCCATGAGAATTCTTGTCGTAGAAGATGATGAAAATGTCGCGAAGACCTTGAAGCTTCTTCTATCTAGCTACAGCTATGCAGTCGATATAGCCACTTATGGTGAGGAAGGATTGCAAATGGCTGATGCATTTGAATATGATCTGCTCTTGCTAGACATGGTGCTACCAGATTCAGATGGCATCAAACTTTGTCAGCAGCTACGCACTCAAGGTCATCAAATGCCTATTCTGCTGCTAACAGGGCAGGGTGAAGGACATCAAAAAACGGCTGCACTAAACACGGGTGCCGATGATTACATGGTGAAGCCATTTAACTCGGAAGAGCTAATTGCTCGAATTCAAGCGTTACTGCGCCGAGGAACCTTAATTAACCAACCCGTGATGACCTGGGGAAGTTTGCAGCTCAGTCCTAGCAGTCATCATGTCACATACAACACTCGTCTTCTGGCGTTGACTCCTAAAGAGTATGCAATTTTAGAACTGTTGCTGCGAAATAGCCAGCGAATCTTGAGTTCTCGCGCTATTCTAGAGCACGTTTGGACAGCAGAAGATAATCCTGGTGAAGAGACGGTTAGGGTTCACATTAAAGGATTGCGGCAAAAACTTAGAGCCGCAGGCGCACCTGCAACGTTGATTGAAACGGTCTATGGAGTTGGCTATCGGTTAAACCCTTTGGAGACTAACTCCGACTTAGTGAGCAAGACGCCTGCCCAATCGGCTCCTTCAAATTTTTGCGCAGATATGGCTCGCTGGAACGCTCTTCAACCCAACGTGATGGCTATATCGCAAAACATGCCGCTTTTAGCCTCCCTCAAAGCGTTCCTGGAACCCAAGTCGCTACAGATCATGCCACTGACTGATCCAGGCCTATTTTGGGAGACCCTGGACGCTTGTTCGCCCGATCTGTTGATGCTGGACTTTGAACTATCGGGTGTGAGTAGTCTTGAGCTGTGCCAGCGGATGCATCGTGACCCACGCTGGAACAAGCTACCGATTATCTTTCTGTTGCCTCACACCGAAACTGCCCTGATCAATCAAGTATTTGCCGCAGGTGCTAATGATTTTGTCAGTCAGCCTATTGTTGGGCCTGAGTTGATTGCCCGCGTCACCAGCCATCTTGAACGATGCAAGCTTTTACATCTACATCATCTTCAGGTTCAGTGAACGGGCTTTTGGGAGGGAGAGTTGCGTGATGTGCAACTCTCCCTCCCAAAAACCAGCAATTCTCAGTATGCAATAAGTGGCAACGCAAGCCCGCCTGCGGCGGGCTTGCGTTGCCACTTATTGCGGGTTTTGCACGCTCGTCGGGCGCGCAAAACCCGCAATAAGTTTCAAAATGAGAATTGCTGCCCAAAAACCCAATTTCACAGTCCAAACGGACGCTTAGTTGCAGCGGCTATAGAGTCGAGTTAGATCGAGTAACCGTTGGCTTAATCCGGGTGTGAGAAGGTTGGAACTGTTGTAGCGCCACCGCCAGTTGCCTGCGGATATGCTGGGATCGTTCATACGGCAGCTATTGTCTAAACCCAAAATATCTTGCAGGGGCAGAATGGCCAGTTTGGCGACACTGGCTAGTGCCACTCGAATGAGAATCCAGTGAATTTCATCAATGTTGTCAGGTGAGGTATAGCCCAAATACTGAGATAGAAATTGGCGATCGCTCGGTGGTGCAGACTGCCACCATCCCAGCGTTGTGTCGTTATCATGAGTGCCTGTATACACAACGCAATTACTGACGTAGTTATGCGGTAAGTAAGCGTTTGCGGGGCCATCGCTAAACGCGAATTGCAGGATTTTCATGCCGGGAAACTGGAAGCGATCGCGCAGCAATTCAACTTCTGGTGTGATGATCCCCAAATCTTCGGCCAGGATAGGTAAGCTGCCCAACGTTTCATTTAATACTTCAAAAAAGTCAGCATCAGGGCCTTTAATCCACTCGCCATTCATCGCAGTTTCTTCGCCCGCTGGAACCTGCCAGTAGGCTTCAAATCCCCGGAAATGGTCTACTCGCACCACATCAACATATTGCAGCGTGGCCTTAAATCGCTTGATCCACCAGGCATAGTTAGTTTTCTGCAATTGATCCCAGTTGTAAACCGGATTGCCCCACAGTTGCCCAGTCGCGCTAAAGTAATCGGGTGGAACGCCAGCAATGTAAGCAGGGCTAAGCGTTTCCGGATCAAGCTTAAAGATATCGGGATTGGCCCATACATCCGCGCTGTTGTGGCAGACATAAATAGAAACATCGCCAATGATTTGAATCCCTTTGCTATTGGCGTAGGTTCGCAGTTTTGTCCATTGTTTGAAGAACATGAACTGCAAGAATTTATGAAATTGAATTGCATCGTGTAGCGCTTCTGACTGGGCTTTGAGGGCGACTGGCTCTCGACGGGCGATCGCTCGTTCCCATAGATTCCAATCTTTTCCATCATTCGCTTCGAGTAGCGACATGAAGAGAACATAATCATCCAGCCAATCCGCTTGTTCCTGACAAAACCGTTCGTAATGTTCGTTTTGATCGGTTGCTAATAGTTTTTGAAATCGCTCATAAGCCAACTTTAGCAGTGACATTTTGTGAGGAATTACAATGTCAAAGTTGACGCGATTAGAATTCAACTCATCACCCGATAGTGGTGTTAACTCATCGGGACTGAGCATCCCTTCTTCAGCCAGTTGATCCAGACTGATCATCAGTGGATTTCCAGCAAACGCACTGAAGTTCATCGTGTAGGGCGAATGCTCATATCCAGTCGGCCCCAGCGGAAGAATCTGCCACCAGGTTTGACCACTGGCCTCCAGAAAATCAATAAATTCGTAAGCCGATCGCCCCAAATCACCAATTCCAAATCGACTGGGTAGAGAGGTCGGATGCAACAAAATTCCACTGGCGCGTTCAAAAGCCATAGCCAATCCTCGCTGATTGCGATCGACGAATCCATCCAAACTCTACCCGACTTAAAGTAGAGTCTCCAGTGCATTAAGGCAGAAATATTGAATGAATTAGAACCGTTTTAAACGAACCGTTAACGTGCGATGCTGCACATCGTTGGGTTGCAGTTGGGCCGCCGTTCCGTTTTGGCAGGCCACTTCCAGGTCATAGGGAATGGTGGTGCAGGGTTCTAATACGAGGACGTAATGATCCTTCCATCCTCCGTAGCTTTGAAAGACCCAGACATAAGGAAAATCTTTGGTATCAAAATTCATCAGTAATGCAGAGTTGGTTTGCGCATTGTGAATACCGCATTCACCAACCGCTAAATCAGAACTGTAGTAAAACTCTTGCAATTGCGAGGAAGCGGGCGGAATTTTGCGAACGTCAATTTCCTGTCCATCGGCTGCAAATGCTTTGGGGAAGCGAGTTTTCTCGTCGCGACCAATGATCTTGCTGAATCCCAGTGCTACAGGTTCAATCCAGCAATCGGGCAGTAGAATTTCGTCGTTGGCTTGGATGGCGATCGCCGCATGTTGTTTAAACAAAAAAGGAATCGTTTCATTCGAGTTGTTTTTAAACACATACTCAATCGTCACTTCCGGTTGAGTTTCATCCAACTGAATCGTTTTAATGACGGTTACAGGTACCGTCTGACAGGTATAGACCAGCTTCACGCCAAGCGAAGATGACTCAACCACCTCCCATGTCTGCGACCAAAGCTCACCGTGATCGGCAAGCTCATAGTTTTGGAAGGGGCCAGCCATATCATTCGGGAAAATCTCATCCCAACCGCCAGACCAGTGATCATCAAACGGTGCTCCGACGTTAAGCATTCGAGTATGGGATGGAGTGTAATCGGAGGGGTGCCAAAGCCACTCTCGACCTGTCTTGTGGTCATAAAGCTGATCAATCCGTCCACCCAAATCGGGCTTGATTGTCAACTTTAGTTCAGCATTGTCTAGCGTAATCATGACTCCACTCATTTCAGACAAAACGACACCCCACTTCAGCTTCATAGGTTGGGTTAGCGTTCGCGTGACCCAACGAACGGAATGGTGTTGGGTTTCACGCTGTTCAACCCAACCTACAGAGCCTATCGAGAAGACTACTAATAGAGGAATAACCTGAAGCGATACTACTGGTTAGCAGAAAAAAGAAGCGTCTAACTCTCGACGGATATTTGTTTTTTGCCTTTCCACCCTCCCCATCCTCCCCACCTTCCCCATCCCAACACCCAACACCCAACACCCAACCCTCACCCATTAAGATCAATGAGTCCTTCACCCGCTATTCACTGTGTTCGGTTTCTTTATTGTTCTGCTGTCGTCATTCTTTTTCTGTTTTCAGAATGTAATCGTTCGAGTTTTATTTAACGAACACGCCATTTTCGGAATCTGGCAGACGGGAGGATTTGTTGCTCCTAATCTGCACAATTCTTTCTTGCTGATGTTTATGCGAATGCTGTTGGTGGTTCCCCTCATGGCGATGCTCGCGCCTAAGCTATATCCATCCACCTGGAAAGAAATTGCCCAATTACGTGAAACATCGCAGCGCCGAGTATTGATGCAGTCCTTAGGCTGCGGCGTGTTGATGTTTCTGTATTTAGCACTGCTCTACATTTCGATTGGGTTAATTCCAACGGGAATAGCCCTGACGCTATTTTTTACTTATCCCGCCTTTACCGCTCTGTTTTCCTGGAAATGGTTTGGCGATCGCCCCTCTCTTCTCCGTTGGGGCGTGATGGCCTTTGTGTTTTTGGGCAGTGCGCTGACCATGCCTCACATCAGCCCCGACAGCGATCGCAATAGTCTAATTGGCGTAATTACGGGCCTTGCCTCTGGTGTCACGTATGCCCTGTATACCGTGGTGGCTCAAAAGAGTTTTGAAAAACTGCATCCTGTTCCCTTTACCTGGATCAGTTTCACCAGTGCGCTCGTGCTATCGGGCGTGAGTTTGCTGGTGTGGAATATTCACGGCGATCAGCTTCCGTGGACGGCACTGTGGATTGGTGGACTGTTTTCGGCGATCGTCACCTTTGCCGGACATTTGCTTAACAATATTGGTATTCGGATGATTGGAGCCACGTCAGCTTCAATGATTGCAGCCAGTAATCCCGCTTTAACCGTCGTTTTAGCCTGGGTTACGATTCAGGAGGTGCTGCATGGATTGCAAATTGTCGGCGTAGCGATCGTAACGCTTAGCGTCGCAACATTAAGTTGGGAACATCGTTCGTCAAAATAGAAGAATAGCGAGAGGGTGAACCTAGAGGTTAGTGAGAGGGGGAGATAATGAGAGATGACCAACCGGATACTGGCTTACCGCCAACGAGTGATGTTCAACCATCTGATGAATCAACGAGTGATGTTCAATCGTTTGACGAATCAACAGTTGAGCCGTCCTCTGCGTCCGTTGATGATTCGTGGGTCAATCGGCTGACAGGAGCTTGGAATACGGCGTCTGGTCGTTTGCTAAAGCACCTCCCAGTAGACCAGCTTTCGCAAACTATTGTGCAATGGTTTAGCGTCAGTGAGTCTCAACTGGCTGAAATTCTGGCAACGGTAAGGGCAGAATTGCCCACGACCGACGCACTGCTAATTGGCAAACCGCAGGCCGGGAAAAGCTCTATCGTGCGGGGGATGACAGGTGTTTCAGCCGAGATTGTGGGTCAGGGATTCAAACCGCATACGCAACACACAGAACGCTATGTCTATCCGTCCAGCGAACTGCCGCTGTTAATCTTCACCGATACGGTTGGTTTAGGAGACGTTAAGCAAGACACGCCAACGATTATTCAAGAGCTAATTGGCGATTTAGAACAGCCAAACCGTAGCGCCAGAGTGCTAATTTTAACCGTCAAAATCAACGACTTCGCAACAGATATGCTGCGATCGATCGCCCAACAGTTGCGCGATCGCTACCCCAATATTCCCTGTCTGCTAGCCGTTACCTGTCTCCACGAAGTCTATCCACCCGATGCAGCAGATCACCCGCCCTATCCACCCACTTACGAAGCGGTTGAACGGGCATTTAGCGCTATGCAGTCCGCTTTTTCGGGACTGTACGATCGCGCTGTTCTGCTCGATTTCACCCTCGAAGAAGATGGCTATACCCCCATTTTTTACGGCCTGGAAGCCTTACGAGATGGGCTAGCCGACCTGTTACCAGAGGCCGAAGCGCGCGCCATTTATCAACTGCTGGGCCAGGGTTCTGGCGATCGCATTGGCAACCTCTACCGCGATACAGGCCGACGCTATATGCTGGCCTTTTCAACCATGGCAGCGGCGATCGCGGCTGTTCCCCTACCCTTTGCGACAATGCCCGTCCTCACGGCGTTACAAGTCTCGATGGTGGGACTATTGGGCAAACTGTATGGTCAAACTATTACCCCGTCTCAGGCGGGGGGAATTGTCAGTGCGATCGCGGGAGGGTTCCTGGCACAGGCGATCGGTCGAGAACTAATCAAGTTCTTGCCGGGATTTGGCAGCGTTATCGCTGCATCCTGGGCGGCGGCATATACCTGGGCCTTGGGTGAGGGAGCCTGCGTTTACTTTGGCGATTTGATGGGCGGCAAAAAACCCGATCCCCAGAAAATTCAAGCGGTCATGCATGATGCATTTAAGGTTGCAAAAGAGCAATTCAGGAATAGAAATTAAATAACGGCTCATCCACTCGTGTTCATTTAGGGGAGATTAATAATGGTTGCTGAGTTGGGAAGTTTAGTCATCAGTCGGTTGAAGGCATCTCCCACCCAAATTGCTAAATTTTGCCAGCGCTGGCATATTACCGAACTGGCTCTATTCGGTTCCATCCTGCGCGATGACTTTCGGGCTGACAGTGACATTGATGTTTTAGTCACATTTGCACCTGAACATGGTTTAAGTTGGGATGATCGGCTCAAAATGCAAGGGGAGATTGAGGTTCTATTAGGACGCAAGGTTGATCTTGTTAGCAAGAAGTATCTTAAAAACCCTTACCGACGGTATGAGATTCTAAAAACGCATCGAGTTATTTATGCAATCGAACAATCGTGATGTAGCATCTGTCTGGGATATGGTTCAGGCAATTCGCTACATTCAAGCTTTTACGGCTAATCTTGCTTTCGAAGAATATCTGGATGATATTCGAACCAGAAGTGCTGTAGAGCGGCAATTTGAAATTTTGGGAGAAGCAGCTCGACGAGTTTCTGAGGATTTTAGACAGGCTTATCCAGCGATCGATTGGCAGCGCATTGTTGGTCTACGGAATATCGTGATCCATCGGTATGATGAAGTCGATCAAGATATTTTATGGACAATTATCCATTCAGAATTGACTCCTCTGCTGACTCAGCTAGAGCCTCTCTTGCCTCCATTGCCGGATCAGTCATAGTACACTACCCTTCAAGTACATGAGGTCAGCTCATTGTCCTAACAATCGCAACACCTCATCTCGATTGGGAATGGCATCTTCTAAGCCCAGTTCAATCGCACGAACGAGTGATTTTTGACTTCTGACTCCTCTGCTCCTCACCCTCACCCATACAGCTCCGGAATATGATGGGGATTCAAAAAAGTTTTGCTGCCGCCTTCTAAGGTAAAGTCGGGGGCTGGGCGATACCAGAAGTAGGAGAAACACATTCCGGCATCGCTACCCTCGCCGTGAACAATGTGATCCCATCGGTCTGGTGTTTCAAACGGCGCTTCGAGCAAAAAATAGTGGCGACGGCTGGTTGCACCTGTGTCGAGCCAGCAGCGTTCTGACGTGCCCAATTTGCGAATGAGGGTCAGGTTGGTTAGGCCGCTTTCTTCGTGAATTTCCCGATGGAGAGCCATTTCGAGGGATTCTCCGACTTCAATACCCCCACCGGGAATCTGCAAGGGGGGTTCTTGGGAATCTGGATGCTTAAATAGCAGCAATTCATAGACATTTAGGATGCTTTTGCGAATAATAAATGCGCCAACTCGTTCAGATGCTAAATGCTTCATGTACTTATGGGGATTGCCATTTCAGATTAATCAAGGTACATACATGTAAGAAAACTTTAAAAAAGTTCAAGACATGGAAGGTCGGCTTACAAGAACTCTGGTTCTATTTATTCTCCTCACAGTTCTTTTTAGTATTTTGGAACGTTTTTGGGCCAGTGTGCCCAACCAACCCAAATGGAGACGAGGAGTTTGGCTAGATACCTTTTACTGGTTTTTTACTCCAATGGTAATCCAGATCCTCAGCATGGCCTCGATTGCGCTGGTGCTGCTGCCGCTGTATCTATTGTTGGGGCGATCGCTAGCCTGGGAAGATATCTTGACGGGGTATGGGCCGATCTCTCATATTCCGCTGTGGCTGCAAGGATTGCTGGCGATCGTGGTGGGAGATTTCATTGGCTACTGGACACACCGCTGGCATCACACGCGCATGTTATGGGATTATCACGCGGTTCACCATAGCGCCGACACTATCGATTGGCTGACGGCTGTGCGGTTACATCCGTTTAACGATATTGTTTCGCGGGTGTGTCAGGCGTCTCCGCTGCTGCTGTTGGGCATCTCACCGATCGCCGTTGAGGTGTATACGCCGTTTCTATCCAGCTATGTAGCGTTGATTCACGCGAATGTGTCCTGGACGTATGGGCCATTCAAATACGTGTTGGCGAGTCCGGCGTTTCATCGCTGGCATCATACGCTGGAGGAAGCAGGGCAGGGCAAAAACTTTGCCGGACTGTTTCCCATCTATGATGTAATTTTTGGCACGTTTTATATGCCAGAAGGCGAACAGCCGAGAAACTTTGGGCTACACGGTGAGCAGATTCCAGAAGATTTTTTCAGTCAGTTACTCTATCCATTCCGTAACTGGAAGATCTTTCAACCCCTGGTACAGCACACGGCATTATCACCTGTAAGAGAAGAAGAACTCGCATAGTTTTTTTGGGCGTAGTTCAGACACCCGGTGTTTTGAAAACACCGGGTGTCTGGGTGTATTCGACTTTTTGTTGTGAATGCAGTAAATTCATTCCAGGTTGGCAGATGGGATGGATTTCGCTCAACGATGGCAACAAGCACACCGCCCAATCCTGGAGAAACGCGATCGCGCATTTTTATTAGCTACAAGCGTGGG
This sequence comes from Crinalium sp., assembly GCA_036703095.1. GTDB lineage: Bacteria > Cyanobacteriota > Cyanobacteriia > Elainellales > Elainellaceae > DATNPS01. The sequence continues at coordinate 24,069 of DATNPS010000050.1, forward strand.
GTTGAGCCGGATGAACCCATTGCACTAGAGGTATTTCGGGCGCTGAGCCAGCAGCATGAGGTGTTCATCGACCAGACGATGACGGTGGGCACGCGGT
>DATNPS010000056.1:0-5469 GCA_036703095.1 Crinalium sp.
CGCCACCGATAGTGCTGGTAATCCTTACATTGCGGGTGAAATTTCCGGAACAGCGGAGAATAAGGGTTCTCAAGGCTTCTTCGCCAAATACAACAGCGATGGTAGCCAGCTCTTCCAGCAGCAGATTGGCACCAATGTGGATGATGAAGCCTATGCGATCGCCCTGGATGGAACCTCCAACGTCTACGTAGCAGGACAAACCCTTGGTTCACTCAGTGGTACCAATGCAGGACAATACGATGTCTTTGCGGCTAAGTATCCTCCTGTTGTATAGCAGTACTGATGAAGGTTAGGACGGGGTGCAGGGGTGGAACCCCTGGCTGGGGGCGAAGCCCCCATGCCCCTTTGTCCTAACGTGGATGCCTGGTGCTATATAACCTCGATTTAACGCGAATTTGATAGCGCCATTTCAGCCGCGCGACGCGTGGCTGAAATGGCGCAAAAAGGTACCCTACGCGACGCGTGGGGTACCTTTTTGCATCTTCGTCGAATTCACAGCTTCATTACCTGCGTTCTAGTGGTAACACTGAACTCAGCATGATATCCCCGAATGCACAATGGAGTTATTAGAATCTTCAGCGCGAAACTTGAATCGGGTTTATCCGTCTACATCGATATGCACAATCGGGCAACACAAAACGTAGGAGCGTATCTACCGAATGCTCTGCTGTCTTTTTACGGCAGGATATAGCGTACCTACGGGGTGTATACGGCGATCGATGCCCGAAAAGATTGGCTAGCTGTACTGTTGCGATCGCCAGTGCACAAGTTTTTTAGATTGCATCTACCTGCATAAACGCGTTTTGGAGCAATAACTGCTGCCAGTTCAACACCTGTTGTCTAGCGGTTAATTCGTGCTGGCTAGCCAAACAGCAATCTGTTGAGTTTTTTAGAACGGAGTAAAAGCATGGTAAGTGATGCTGTTGGTAACACTATCAAACAAGCAAAGGGCCTGAGGCTTGGCTCCACAGTCAGAGAGCGCATTGGCGGCGGTGACTCAAGCGACTTTTACCGCCTCAATCTCAGCAATCTCAGCAACCTCACTATTTCACTCAAAAGTTCAGGTGGCAACGCTCACCTACAGCTAATTCGAGATAAGAATCAGAACGGGAAACTCGATTCTGGTGAAGCGATCGTGACCTCCCGCGCTCGCAGTACATCAAATTCGATTAAAAAGAGCAATTTAGCAACAGGAACGTACTTTCTTCGCGTATTTCCCGCTAGCTCGACCGAGGCCAGCTATCGATTAACGGCAGCAGCACAAGTGGTGTCCGCTAGCCCCAGTCCCAGCGGCACGCCATCGACTTCCACACCCTCACCGTCGCCCTCACCAGCACCGACTTCTACTGGCAGCAGTTTGATCGATCAGGTGGTTAGCCTAACTAACCAGTTTCGTCAGCAAAACGGGCTACAGCCGCTCAGCGCTAATGGCACCCTGAATTCGGTAGCGCTCAAGCACAGCCAGAACATGGCTAACCAGGATTTCTTCAGCCATACGGAACCAGATGGTTCACAGCCATGGGATCGCATGACCGCTGCGGGCTATAGCTGGTCGGCAGCAGGCGAAAACATTGCCGGAGGACAACAGACAGCGCAGGAGGTATTTAATGCCTGGGTGAATAGCTCTGGACATCGTGCCAACATGCTAAATCCCAACTTCCGTGAAATCGGCGTCGGCTATTATGAACTCACCAACGATACGGGCAACGTAAACTATAACCGTTACTGGACACAGGTTTTTGGTTCGCCCCTGTAATTCCCAAAAAAAAGATTCAAGAAAAGAGCGAGCGGCAATGCCGCTCGCTCTTTTCTTGAATCGTGAATCTCAGCCCTAGTCGCGCTGCCCTTAAAAATCCATAATGAGGATGGGGTACGGCATACATAACATCCCTTTCCCCAACGATTTCTACCAGGCTCCTAATCCTAATACTACTTGTCGGTGTCTCAGAAATTTGAGCAGAAATATCAGCGCATTCGGGGTGAATTAACGATCGCGATCGCCGCCTTAGTCTGCGTCACCCTCATCGGTACGGTAGGATATCGCCTGATCGAAGGATGGTCGTGGATTGACTCGGCCTACATGACCTTCATCACCCTCTCCACCGTTGGGTTTACCGAAGTTCAACCGCTGGGGCCACAGGGACGGCTCTTCACCATGGCCCTGATTTTGATGGGCATCGTCAGTTTTGGCTTTATCGTGAATCGCTTTACAGAGGTGGTAATTGAAGGCTATGTTCAACACGGATTCTGGATTCAGCAGCAACGACGATTGATTAACGGATTATCGCAGCATTACATCATTTGTGGATTTGGCCGCATGGGGCGACAGATTGCGCTCGAATTTGCGTCTGAGAAAATTCCTTTTGTGGTGATTGACTTTCAGGCTGAACTGGTAGAAGCCAGCCGTCAGTTTGGCTATGTCACTCTGCAAGGCGACGCGACACTCGATGAAACCCTGCTGAATGCTGGAATTGAACGGGCCGCCTGTCTGATTGTGGCGTTATCCTCCGATGCAGAGAATCTATATACCTTAATTTCAGCCAAAACGTTGAATCCTAAGATTCGCGCGATCGCCCGTGCCAGTACCGAAGAAGCCTTGAAAAAACTTCAGCGGGGTGGAGCTGATACCGTCATTTCACCCTATATCACAGGCGGTAGGCGCATGGCCGCTGCCGCACTCCGTCCGCAAGTGATGGATTTTGTCGATGGGATTTTGACTGGAACCAATCGCTCGTATTACATGGAAGAATTCCGTATTGACGCGGAAAGCTGCCCCTGTGTTGGCAAAACGCTGAGCGAAGCGAATCTCCGATCTAGCTCCGGTGCTCTAGTCCTCGCGATTCGGCGGGAAGATGGCACGCTGATTGGTAGCCCCACTGGAAATACACGACTTTCGGCTAACGATGTATTGGTTTGTATGGGAACAGCAGAGCAGTTGCGCAGCTTAAATCAAATGCTCAGTCCCCTCAACAAACATTCACTCCGCTTGCCCAAAAATCCATTCTCCAACGAGCCATAAACGCCGCTTAAACTTTTAACGACGATCAAGCAAGCCCGTTTACCGAAATTATCAGGCTGGCAACTGTATTTTCAACCATATATGGCAACTGTTAAGACGGTTAGGACAGTGTGTGGGCTGTGCCCCTGTCCTGCACTAGCCCTTCGTCTGCTATAGACATCGTCATGTTCGTTAGAACCGTTAGAACATTAATCCAACTGCACGTCGCGTAGCTGATAGCGCGATCGCACGCTTCCAACTATTTTCAGGGGTGTTATGAGCTATTGTCTCAATCCGCTCTGTCCACAGCCACAGAACTTAGATGATGCCGAGATCTGTCATTGCGGTGCTAAGTTACGGCTGCAAGATCGGTATATGGCGCTTCAGCCCATTGGCCAGGGTGGCTTTGGCAGAACATTTTTGGCGATCGACCTGGCACATCCGCTGAAGCTCCAGTGTGTGATCAAACAATTTTTTCCGCAGGAACAGGGGGCGGCTCATTCCAGCAAAGCATCGGCCTTGTTTCAAGAAGAAGCGATGCGATTGCAAGAGTTGGGACATCACTCCCAAATTCCCGATTTGTTAGCGCAACTTGAACAAGAGGGACGGCAATATCTCGTTCAAGAGTTTATCGATGGGTTCAATCTGGCATGTGAATTAGCGGAAGACGGCCCCTTTACTGAAGCCAAAATCCATCAACTCCTGATTGAAGTGCTGCCTGTGTTGCAGTTTATGCACCAGCATCACATCATTCATCGCGACATCAAACCCGCTAATATTATTCGCCGTAGCGCTGACTCTCACTTAGTTTTAGTCGATTTAGGTGCGGCCAAACAGGCTACGGGAACAGCCCTGGCCCAAACGGGTACCGTCATTGGTAGCGCTGAATTTACGGCCCCAGAACAAGCCAGGGGAAAAGCTGTTTTTGCTAGCGATCTCTATAGCCTCGGCGTAACCTGCATTCACCTGCTGACTCAAATGTCTCCGTTTGACTTATTCGATAGCGGTGAAAGTAGATGGGTTTGGCAAGATTATGTACATGAGACTGTCAGCGATCGCCTCGGCCAGATTCTAGACAAAATGCTAGAACCCGCCACCAATCGCCGCTATCCATTCGTTGCCTCTGTTTTAGCAGACTTGCAGGCAGCAGAATCGCCCAGCAGGGCTGAATTTAAACCGATTAGAACAGAGCGATCGCCCCAGTCCTACAAGTCAGCATGGCCAGATGTGCAGCGATCGCCTCAATCCGTTGCCCCGCTCACACAACTGCCCTCTCCTGTCACATGGGATAGCAATATCCCGATCGGTGAGAACAACCAGCCTCCATCTGCTCTAAGCCAAGCTGAGGATAGAGGGGCGATCGCCAACTCACAACAACATAACCAGACGATCCAACCTACTTCAGTAGAAGTCGCAACGGACATCCTGAAAACAGGCCTGAGATTGGGTCTAATCGTTTCTGCGGGATGGGCAGGATTAATTCTCCTATATCTGATCTTGACGATTAAACCCCAGTTTTTCCCTTCTCCTAAGCCTGTCAAATTAGAGACAATTAGGGGTGGACTTTCCAGCAATATTCCTGTAGCGTTTAGCGACATCCTGGCTTTCAGTGAAAAGCCTGTATCTCCATTACATAGCAGCGCTTCTACCTATACCCTAAATGGCGATTTAGACTACGGCTGGTTATATATCAGCTCTGATAGCCAAACTTTAGCCAGTGTAGGATTTAATAACTCATCGAACCTACCTCAAGTTGAAGTCTGGAATCTCCATACCCAGAAGCTTCTACACCTCTATCAGTCAAATTCAGATGCCACGTTTTTTTTGCCCCTTAATTGGAATGATCGACTCAACGGTTTAATTCGTCAATCTCACCATCAAATGAGTCTGATTAATCCGACAACCGGAAAACCGTTACGAACATTAGATGACGCGCAACCGGGGGATCATGTTCAAATCAGTCAAGATGGAACGATTTTAGCAATTGGGCACAACGAATCTTTCAACGCAGAACCTTTAAAAGTTCAAATTTGGAATATTAAAACTGGAAGCTTGATTCACAATTTTGAAACGCAGTGGGCAAGCAATGGAACACCATTTACGCTGAGTGCCGATGGATCAAAGATAGCCCTCATCAGAACGATAAATCATGATGGAGGAGCGACAAAGGCTTGGCAAATTTACGATACATCTACTGGAGTGTTAATTCAGACGTTAGAGGAACTAAATTATCTGGCACGGCCCTATAGTCTGTTTAACTCAAGCAACACGACATTTATCACACGAGGATCTAGCCCCATTCAGAGGGAGGGAACCACAGTCACCGATCCAAATGAAATACAGCTTTGGAATGTGCAGACTGGAAAGCTGATTCGAGAGGTTCCATTACAAATCGGCACTGGATTTAACAAACCGGATTGTCCTCCAGTATTTAGCCCGAATGGTGAGGTGTTGGCGATCGCCAACACATA
>DATNPS010000066.1:0-22922 GCA_036703095.1 Crinalium sp.
TACCCGTGCGACCTGTACCTGTCCTTACGATTACGAGGGGTGGTGTAAGCACATCGTTGCAGTCCTCTTAACCTGCCTGCATCAGTCCGATCGCATTGAGCAGCGTCCCGAACTGGCTACATTGCTGGCTTCTCTTAACCGCGAACAACTCCAAACAATCGTGCAAAATCTTGCCAATGAGCAGCCAGAATGGATGGATGCCGTTGAGGTTCAGATTGCCTTACTAACCCAATTCAAAACCCAAAAATCGCAAAAGGTTCCTCGTCGTACTACCGTTGATCCAAAACCGATCGAGCGGCAAGTTGAGCGAATTATCAATCGGTATGTAGAGCAGTGGAATGATGAACCTGCTCTGAATGAAATTCGCGAGATTATTCAAAAAGCAGACAAGTTTCTTGAGCAGGGTGACGGCAATAATGCGCTGATCATTTTGGGTGCGATCGTTCGGGCTTATGTGCAGGACTGGATGAACTTGGATGGCTCCAGCGGCGAAAGTGGAGCGTTTTTTGAAGAGTTAGATGATGCTCTAACTGAAGCAATTTTGAGTGCTGAATTGACAGCTAGCGAATCTCAGCAATGGCAGAAGGAGCTAAAGAACTGGCAAAAAGAGGTTGACGATTATGGCATTGATAGCTTTGAGATGAGCCTTACTGCTTTAGCGCAGGGATGGCACTATCCGCCCCTTCGGGAAGTTTTACAGGGAAATATTACTGAATTGGGTGCCTGGGAAGACGAAGCACCTGATTTTGCCGATGCTCTTGCCTGGATTCGGCTCAAAATTCTAGAGCAGCAGGGCAGATATCAAGAGTATCTCTATTTCGCAGAAGCAGAAGGGCAAATCGATCGCTATCTGCAAATGCTGGCAAAGCTGGGACGAACGGAGGAGGCAATCACCCAGGCACAGCAGCAGATGAGTTCAGCAGATGAGGCTTTGGCCTTAGCGCAAACCCTCCGCGAGCAGGGAGAACTAGAACAGGCACTCAACATTGCAACCCAAGGTTTAGCGCTCGGTGGTAATCATCTTTATCAATTGGCGGTTTGGACAAGTGAATTGGCAGAAGGTATCAATCCAGAAATGGCTATAGAGACAAGATTAACAGTCTTTCAACTTCATCCTTCATTGCCAGATTATCTGAAACTGCAAGAGTTGGCAGGTGACCAGTGGAAACCTTTGCGGCAGAAATTGCTGACAAAATTGCGGGGATTATCCGATACCATCCATGCAGAAACAAAGGTCGCAATTTTTCTGCATGAAGGGCTAGTCGATGCTGCGATTTCTACAGTGGATCAGCTCAGTTCCTATCAGTCAGCTAGTATTCATCCAGTCATGGATGCGGCCATCGCTCATCACCCTGAATGGGTAATTGAAAATGCCCGTCGCCGTGCAGAAGCCATTATGGATGAGGGTAAAGCGCAGTATTACTATCACGCGATTAACTGGCTGCGTCGCGTTCGGGCTGCCTATCATCAGTTGGGGCAGCAGGAGGAATGGAAACGGTATCGTACAGCACTCTTGCAAATCCATGCCCGTAAACGAAAGTTGATTTCCATGCTGCAACAGCGAGACTTGACTTAAAACCGGGAGAGGTTGGTCATAAGAATCATTAATTCTCTCAAGCGATCGCATCGCAGTCTATTTCACAACTTTTATAATGCGGTATCCCCTTGTTGAGTTGAGAGATCTGTGCAGTATGGCTCTGGTCAAATTCAGCATGTTGTCGATGAAATGGATACGCTCAGCGATGAGCTACATGCTTACCTGAACAGAAAAACAGGCAAACTGATCACGATTAGCAACAATGAACTAGAAGCAATAGAAGCTGGAGACGATCTCGACTCCTATTCTGACTGGGAGCAAGAAGCCATCCAAGTAGCACAAAACATGTTGAACACCGATGACTATTTGCGGCTTCCCAGTAAATTTGATATTCACGAATACGTGATTATGGAACGGTTTTGTTATGAGATTGAAGATACTGAATTAAGCAACGAACTGCTATTTCAAATTAAGAGTTCAGGCGCATTTCAACGGTTTAAGCAGGCAATCCATCGCTACAATGTTACCAAGAATTGGTATCATTACCGACAGAAGGCATTAGAGAAAATTGCAATAGATTGGCTGGAAGCAAATTCTATTTCTTATACGCCAAACGAGGAGTAACCAATCATGAAATTTGAAAGAACCTGGCACATTACTGATATGGAAAATTGGGACGAAGATTACTTCAATATGGAAGTACAAGCTTATATTGAAATTGATAAACGGGGATCGGGCGACTTTCAATTTGGTTTGGTGACCGGACAAATTGATGGTGAGATTGTCAAAGATCAATCGGGTGAGAAGCTTGAATTCACCTGGGAAGGAGGTGATGAGAATGATGAAGCATCTGGCAGCGGATGGTTAAAACTAAAAGATAAAAATACCTTGAAGGGAAAAACCAAGTTTCATCAGGGAGATAGTTCTCTGTTCACGGCAGAGCGAGCATAAAGTTTGACTACGGGGAATGGGAGTAAGACTGTATGCCCAAACAACGTCCAAAACATGAAGAGCATTATAAAGTCATCGATAATAAGTAGGCAAGCCTAATTAAACCAAACCAGCAATTCTCAGTATGCAAATTGGGACGCGCAAAACCCGCCATTGGTTTCAAAATGAGAATTGCTGAAACCAAACCCAGAAAACCGGGGGAGTGCCCCTCCGGGGCACTCCCCCGGTTTTTCTATCTAATGTTTAATTGTGCCTACCTACTTATTTGGAGAGAGTTTCAATTTGGGACACTTAATCTTGAAGGCTATCAAGATATGAGTGTTTCATTTCCTAAATGAGTAGAGAAACTTTCGATGAGCGAATATCAGTACTACGAATTTCAGGCGATCGCCCGCCCCTTGAGCAAGAAAGAACAGGACGAAATCCGCAAACTCTCCAGTCGAGTCCAACTCATTACCCTACGATGAAGCCACTTCTCTCTGAAAGACCTGCATTTTCAGACGACACTAATTAAGACCGCAGAAATGAATTGAAAAATGATTCATTCGCTGCAAATTAATAGAAGCTAAAATATGCTGTTCTACAGCGTATTCATAAAGGTTAGAACGGGGTGCAGGGGTTCCACCTCTGGTGGAGGTAAAGCCCACGCATACCCTTGTCCTAACATACGTCCTAACATAATTTCGTAGCGCTATAGATCTAAACATTATTCGACTTAATTAGATTTTTATTTGTATAAATCATTAAAAATATGAGTTAGATAATGGTTCAAACATGAACTCAAACATGAACTCAAACATGAGACTGTCATACTAGTCATTGTTAACAGATGACACACTAGGTGAAATACATGGCTGATATTGTTGATACTGCCGTTAAAGCTGGTTCTTTCAGCACCCTGGTTGCGGCCATCAAAGCGGCCAATTTGGTAGATACTCTCAAAGGTAAGGGGCCGTTCACAGTTTTTGCCCCAACGGATGAGGCGTTTGCTAAATTGCCAGAAGGTACTGTAGATGGATTGCTCAAGGACATTCCTCAACTTAAGAAAATCCTGACCTACCATGTTGTATCGGGCAAGGTCATGGCAGCAGATGTGACAAAGCTAAAATCAGCGACAACTGTTGAAGGATCAGATGTGGCGATCGATGCTTCTAAAGGCGTTAAAGTGAACAATTCTACGGTGACCACCCCTGATGTGGCTGCTGATAATGGTGTTATTCACATCATTGATACCGTGTTGATCCCAGCATAACTCCATTCCCAAGAGTAGCGATCGCTATTCTTGGGGTTACCCTGCTTGGGCTAAAATCATGCAACGTTTACTCTCATTAGTGAACCATAGCATTTAAGCAGAGGGTCATAATTACAAGTCGGGGAAGCGCCCTAGAGGGCGCTTCCCCGACTTTTTAACGTTGTTTAATTCCAGTTGCGCAAGAAAAGATCCGTGCTGCGAAACGCTTTCTGCGAGACCATTTCGCGGCGCGGTAGAAATAATTAGTCTAAAGTCCAGTCATGAGAATTGCTGACTATTTAGACAATTGATCCAGTATCAAGAGATCTGTGTTACAGCTTTTGCTCAAAACTTAATCAAGCACAGTGCTGTCGAATAAATCATCTAGAGTAAGGAGGATAGTTGTCATAATGGATTCCTGACTAGTCTATGCCTTCTGATCCCTCGCAACAACCAATGTTTGAATTGACTGGGGAGCCAATCGAGGCACCTTTTCCTATCGTGGGAGTAGCTGCCTCGGCGGGAGGGTTAGAAGCTTTTACGCAGTTACTCAGTCATCTCCCAACTGATACGGGGATGGCATTTGTACTGATTCAGCATTTAGCGCCGGATCATGAGAGTTTGTTGAGTGAGATTCTCGCTAGAGTGACTCAACTGCCCGTCCGCGAAGTACAAAACAACACGCCAGTAGAGCCAAACCAGGTTTATGTGATTCCGCCGAATACCAAAATGGTTCTCTCAAACGGTGTACTGCAACTGTCGCCTCGTGAGAAGGTGTTTGGCCGATATATGCCGGGAGATGCTTTTTTTGCTTCGTTGGCATCCGATCGCGGACGCAAAGCGATCGCCGTTGTTTTATCGGGGTTGGATGGTGATGGCTCTCTGGGCCTGAGGGCAATCAAGGCCGTTGGAGGGGTGACGTTTGCTCAATGTAAAGAGACAGCCCAATTTGACAGTATGCCAAATACAGCGGTGGCCACGGGGGATGTTGATTTTGTGCTGCCGCCCGCAAAAATTGCTGAAGAACTGGTAAATCTGAGCCATAATCCGATGTTGGTTGGCTCACAGCAATCCAGCCTGATGGAGGAATTGCCTCAACCAGCGGATGCTCTGACAATCATTTTTGCCTTGCTGCGATCGCACACAGGGGTTGACTTTAGCCGCTATAAGCTCAACACCATCAATCGGCGAATTCAGCGACGAATGTTGCTGTATAAATTGGAACAGTTAGAAGATTATGTTGCGTATCTGCAAGCGCATCCCGCTGAGGTCAAAGCGCTGTATGAAGAAATTCTGATTCATGTCACCAGCTTTTTCCGTGATCCCGAAGCGTTTGACCTGCTGAAAGAACGAGTTTTTCCGGCAATTACGCGAAACAAACCTGCTGACCTCCCCATTCGGATTTGGGTAGCAGGCTGTTCGACTGGTGAAGAAGTGTATTCGATCGTCATCTGTCTGCTGGAATTTTTAGAAGATCAGTCGGTTCAATTTCCAATCCAGATTTTTGCGACCGATATCAGCGAAGGGGCGATCGATAAAGCCAGAGCCGGAATTTATGCTGAGAATCAGATGGTGGAAGTGTCCCCCGTGCGTCGCCGCCGTTTTTTTCATGCCATTGAGGGCGATCGCTTTCAAATTAGTAAGGCCGTGCGTGAACTCTGTGTGTTTGCTCGGCAAAATTTAGGCAGCGATCCACCCTTTTCTAATCTTGATTTGATTAGCTGCCGCAATGTGCTGATCTATTTGGGAGATGTGCTGCAAAAGCGGATCATGCCGATCTTCCATTACAGTCTCAACCCGATCGGTTTTCTGCTGTTGGGTACCTCCGAGAGTGTGGGTCAATCATCAGACCTGTTTACGCTGGTCGAGAAAAAATACAGACTTTATGCCAAAAATTTGACCTCGACTCGTCCGACCTTTTCGTTTACCCCTAGTAGCTATCCGGTGCTGAAGGTGAGCGATCGCCAGCTTATGTCTGCTCCAACAGAGGAGTTTGACTTAGAGAAAAAGGTTAATCACCTGATCGCCAGCCACTATGCTCCCGTGGGAGCAGTACTTGACGACAAGATGCAGGTGCTGCAATTTCGGGGAACCGTCGATCGCTATCTGAAACTCGCTTCCGGAGCTGCGAACCTCAACCTATTCAATTTACTAAGGGCTGGCTTGCTGGTCGAAGTACGGGCTGCGATTTATCAGGCCCAGCGACAAGAGGTACCTGTTATCAAGAATGGACTGCGACTGGAGGAAGGTGATGGTTCCAGCATGATTAAGCTTCAGGTGATCCCCTTCAAAGTGCCGCCGACTGAAGAACGCCGCTTTCTAGTGTTGTTTGAAGACACACCTTCCGCTATCGGCCCCATCCCTATCAGTTCCGAGATGCCTCCGGGAGAGTTAGAGCAAGAGAACGCACGACTCAGAGCAGAACTTGCCACCGCTACTCAGGAACAAGCCGCCACTCAAGAATATTTGCAGGCAATTATTAAAGAACAGGAATATACCAATCAAGACCTCAAAGTTGCCAATGAAGAAATTTTGTCGAGCAATGAAGAACTGCAAAGCACAAATGAGGAGCTAGAAACGGCTAAAGAAGAGATACAGGCAACTAATGAAGAACTCAACACCACCAATGAAGAACTTCGCAGTCGCAATACAGAATTACACCAGGTCAATAATGATCTGACCAATTTGCTTGCCAGCATTAACATCCCGATTTTGATGTTAACTAACGACTTACGCATTCGCCGCTTCACGCCAATGGCACAGCGGTTGTTCAACTTTATTCCTGGCGATGCCGGACGCCCCCTGAGCGATATCAGAGCCAATCTCAACATTCCAGACTTAGAGCCGCTGCTTTTGGAAGTGTTGGAAACCCTGAGCGTGAAGGAGGTAGAGGTACAAACTCAGGGAGGGTATTGGTACATGTTGCGGATACGCCCCTACCGCACCACCGAAAACCAGATCGATGGCGTGGTGTTGGTGTTGCTAGATATTGATGCCCTTAAGCGCAGTGCAGCAACCCTCGAAGCAGCCTGCAATTATGCAGAAGCGATCGTGGAAACAGTGCAAGTGCCGCTGCTGGTGCTGGAATCTGATTTTCGGGTGAATACTGCCAACCGAGCGTTTTATGAAACCTTTCAGGTGGCCCCTCCCGAAACCGCACAAACGTTGCTGTTTGATTTAGGCAATGGGCAGTGGAATATTCCCGGGCTGCGATCGCGCCTGGAGGAGCTTCTGCTTAACAATACGAGCCTGCAAAACTTTGAGGTGGAGCATCATTTTGAGCGAATTGGACACAAAGTGATGATGCTGAATGCCTGGAGGATTATCCAAACCGGGGAAACTCAACGAATTTTGCTATCGGTCGAAGACATCACTGAGCGCAAGCAGTTTGAAATCGAGCGATCGCAACTTTTACAACAGGAACAGGCGGCCCGTCAAGACGCGGAATCTGCCAACCGTGCCAAAGATGAATTTTTGTCGAACCTCTCCCATGAACTCCGTAACCCGCTAACGGTCATGCTGGCATGGGCGCAACTCCTCCGCAATCATCAGCTAGATGAGGAAACCGTCGCCCAAGCTTTAAAGGCCATTGAGCAGAGTGCCTGGGCACAATATCAACTGATTGAAGACATGCTAGATCTTTCCCGGATCACTAGCGGCAAGCTGCACCTCAATCCAAGTTTGCTGGATCTGGTTCCGATTGTCGATCTCGCGATTCAATCAGCTCAACTCGCGGTTGAGGCAAAATCAATTCAAATCGTTTCACGGCTAAGCCCTACAACTATCGTGGGCGACAGCGATCGCCTACAGCAAGTGTTGTGGAATTTGCTTTCTAACGCGATTAAGTTCACACCCTCTGGTGGACAGATAGAAATCACCGTAGCACCCGTGGAAACGTATGCTGAAATTCGAGTCAGCGACACGGGACAGGGCATTTCGGCAGAGTTATTGCCTTATGTGTTCGATCGCTTTCGTCAAGGAGACTCTAGCACGACTAAAGCAGGACAGGGGTTGGGGCTTGGTCTGGCGATCGTCCACCATATCGTGGAACTGCATGGGGGCACAGTACGAGCTGACAGTCCTGGCGAAGAGCAAGGCACTACCGTTACTGTAAGACTTCCTCTCCGCCCAATGCCTCCCGATGTTATACCGCCGAGTATTTTAGAACCCGCAGCCGAGGAGCTTTCAGAACTCGTCAACCAGAAGACTCCCTCACTAACGGGCTTACGCATTCTGGTAGTGGATGATGAGGTGGCTATTCTCAACTTGATGAAGTACATTTTAGAAGCGGCAGGAGCAGACGTGAAAACGGTTACTTCGGTTAGAGAAGCGATCGCCGCTCTGACCAAATCCTCAGGTGCATATGATGTGCTTCTGTCTGACATCGGCATGCCCGACGAAGATGGGTTTGATCTGATTCGACAGGTGAGAGCATTAGATGCGATCGCCGGAGGACAGATCCCGGCAGCAGCAATTACGGCTTATGTGAGCGACCGAGAGCAACAACAGGCGATCGATGCTGGTTTTCAAATGCATATAGCTAAACCCATTAACCGAACTCAATTGATCGGGACAGTGGCAACCCTGGTTGGGCGAGTGAGTGAAGCGGGAGCGCAGGGTCAAGATCAGTAGGTGGATAGGTGTGCCGATGTATTCCTATTGCATACAATGCAATGAGGAGAAAACCGCCACTTAAGCAGACTAGGGTGAACAGGTATGGTATCCCCACAGTTAAAGGCGGTGTATCAAAGAGCATGGGTCTTGCAACAACGGGCAAATGACCTACCTGAATCGCAGCAAACGCTTTTATCAGAAGCGCTGGAAGAACTTCAGGCGGTTTTAGAAGAATTGCAGGCATCTGAGGCAGAACTGCACCATCAAAATGAAGCGTTAATCAACACTCGCCAGGCTGTAGAGTCGGAACGCCAGCGCTATCGCGAACTGTTTGAGTTTGCACCAGATGGCTATCTCGTTACCGATGCGAATGGCCGAATTCAGGAAGCCAATACTGCGATCGCGGCTCTCTTGAATGTCTCGCAGGCGTTTCTAGTTGACAAGCCGCTGCTTGTTTTTATTGATTACCCCGATCGGTCCTCCTTTCATCTCAAGCTTGATCAGTTGCAGCATCTAGACAAGCTGCAAGATTGGCAGATTCGGTTGCGTTCACCTAAGCGATCGCCCTTCGATGCCGCACTAACGGTAGCTGTCGTTCGCAATGCCGCCGATCAGATCACCAGCCTGCGTTGGTTGCTGCGCGACATCACCGAGCGCAAGCAAGTCGAACGGCTTTTAGAAAACCTCAATTCCGAGCTAGAACGCCAGGTGCAAGAGCGCACGGCGGAGCTACAGCAAGCGCTTGATTTTGAGTCAGGTCTAAAACGGATTACAGATAAAGTGCGGGACAGTTTGGATGAAAGCCAGATTTTGCAGACGGTGGTGCAGGAACTAGCGCGCGTGCTCGACTTAATTTGCTGTGATACAGCGCTCTATGACATTGATTTAGCCACGTCTACAGTCCGCTATGAGTTCACCAACTTTGAGAGTAAGGGGGTTGCCGATTCGCCTTCGTCGTTAGGACAGGTCATCTTAATGAGAACCTTACCCGAAACCTATCGCCAGCTTTTGCGAGGTGAATATTTTCAGTTTTGTGAACTGGATCAGAACTCAACTCGTCATCTCACAATTCTGGCTTGTCCTATTGTCGATGATCAAGGGGTTTTGGGCGATTTGTGGTTATTCAAACCCCAGCAGGAGGGGTTTAGTGAGTCAGAAATTCGTCTGGTACAGCAGGTTGCAAACCAATGTGCGATCGCAATTCGGCAAGCTCGGCTATATCAAGCTTCGCAAATTCAGATTCAGGAGATGAAAAAACTGGATCGGCTCAAGGATAGTTTTCTCAGCACTACATCGCATGAACTACGTTCTCCCGTTACCAATATCAGAATGGCAATTCGGATGTTAAAAATTGCGTGTGAACAAGAGCGATCTGCGGCTGAAGAGGTGACAAAATTAGCAAAAAGAAATACGGTCGATCGATATCTCAACATTTTAGAAACAGAGTGTAATCGAGAGATCAGCCTGATCAACGATTTGCTAGATCTTCAGCGACTTGAAGCAGGGGAACATCCTTTAAGCATGAAACCCATTCAGCTACAGGATTGGCTCCCACCAGTGGTTGCCCCGTTTCAGGAACGGGCGTGCGATCGCCAGCAGCGATTTCAGATCAATCTCCCCTCAAATTTGCCTGTTTTCATATCCGATCCGGCAATCTTAGAGCGGATTTTGGCAGAGTTGTTCAACAATGCCTGCAAATACACTCCTCAGAACGGACAAATCACAGTCACGTTCCAAGCACAGTCAGACTCCATACAAATTCAAATCAGCAACACGAGTGGGGAAATTTCCGCCACTGAACTCACTCATATTTTTGATAAGTTCTATCGCATTCCAAATGCTGATCCCTGGAAGCAAGGTGGCACCGGATTAGGACTGGCACTGATACAAAAGCTAATTGACCATCTGGGCAGTACGATTACCGTTAAAAGCACAGCAGGGCAGCTTCACTTCACACTTAAACTGCCATTAAGTACATAGACACCATTAAATACAAAACCCTAAAGGGTTTTAATCATGCCTATAGCAACCGTTGAGATGGTTAACAGGACGTGAATTCGACGAATGCGCAAAATGGTGCCCCGCGCGTCGCGCGGGGCACCATTTTGCGCCATTTCACCCGCCCGTCGGGCGGGTGAAATGGCGCTATCGAATTCACGTTAACAGGGGATATGGGGCTTGCGCGTCCCCAACCAGAGGTTCCACCCCTGCCCCCCGTCTTAACTAACCCTCGATTGGCATAATTACTTACTAAGCGTCCAGACTTGAACAATCAGAAATCTATGCCTTTTGGATGATTTGTTGAATGACGGTGAGAGAAACATGACAAGTGTGCGGCAATTTACATTACGCAAATCGGTGACGGTGTAAGCCTGTTAACGATCGTAGGTTGTATGCATTCGTCGCGCGTAAAAAGTCACGATCGCTTAAAGTGAAAACTGTTGACTATTACAACACCACTTATCCTGATAAAGCGTTATAGTAATAGTTGAGACTAAAGAATCGGTTGTAGTGTTTGTTTCAACTATTGAACGTTTTTCTACATTTGGTATTGACGGGCTTCTCTCCGAAATCTCACTCTCTACATTCCTTTTTTGGAGATTAGTTTATGTCAATTTACGTGGGTAACCTGTCTTATGAGGTTACAGAAGCTGATATGACGGCTGTATTTGCAGAATACGGTTCAGTCAAGCGAGTTCAGATCCCGACCGATCGTGAGACGGGTCGGATTCGCGGTTTTGGTTTTGTGGAAATGGGTACAGAGACTGAAGAACAGTCCGCCATTGATGCTCTAGACGGCGCTGAGTGGATGGGACGCGATCTCAAGGTCAATAAAGCTAAACCCCGTGAAAACAGAAGTTCATCTGGCGATCGCCGAGATAGCTTCTCTCGCAGCTACTAAGGCTCACGGATAAGTTAAAACCGAGTTAATAATTTCGGTAATTAAATAGGGTGTGTTGTAGGACGCGCGACGCGTGCCCTACAATACACCCTATTTAGTTGATGTAAGATAATGCTGTTGAAGCTTTTGTCTAAGTCATGTTTTGCTTGTGTATAACTTATACAAATCTCGCTAAAACACTCAAAAGTTGTAGGTAATGTTTAACTTCTTTACTCAAGAAGATACAAAACGCATTTGATACTTTCTGTTTTAGTAGAAAGTATAGAACAAGAGTCAGAGGAATCTAACGGATGACTGCAATCTTGATCAAACGACCTAGATTTCGTCCGAAGCAATGGGTTAGCTTTGTGGGTGGAGAGGGAATTGTGCAAAGCTGCCAACCTCATGCTGGAACTTGGGCCTATCTTGTCGAGATGCCGTTGGGACTAGAGCCTGTTTTTGGCAGAGTAGGAGCAGAAACAAAGATACTGCTGAATGAGGCAGATCTGTGTGCAGCATGAGCTTTTTAAAAAATTCTAAGGAGAATTTGTGACTGTTCAATCGTTCAGCTCTGCCCCAACGGGCGAGCAACCGCTTGTATTAAACTACAGAAATGTCGCCTTTTTTAGCATTGTTCACGCCCTGGCGCTGTTGGCACCCTGGTTTTTCTCCTGGTCAGCTCTGGGAGTGACGATCGCCCTTCATTGGCTGTTTGGCAGCATTGGCATTTGTCTGGGCTATCACCGCTTGCTAACGCATCGTAGTCTCCAGGTTCCCAAAGCGCTGGAATATACTTTTGCGTTCCTAGGAGCACTTGCTATGCAGGGTGGGCCTATCTTTTGGGTCGCTGGACATCGGTTACATCATGCCTTCACCGAAGATGTTGATAAAGATCCTTACTCCGCTCGACGGGGATTTTGGTGGAGTCACATGCTTTGGATTATGTACCCCCGCGCTGAATTCTTTGCAACCGCAACTTATCGTAAACATGCACCTGACCTGGCACGCAGCCCGTTTTACACTTGGCTCGATCGCTATTTCCTACTGTTGCAACTGCCGCTAGGACTCCTGCTCTATGCGCTGGGAGGTTGGTCATTTGTCGTTTATGGAGTGTTTGTGCGAGTGGTGCTACTGTGGCACACGACCTGGCTGATCAATTCGGTTACGCATTTGATGGGCGATCGCACGTTTGAAACCGCAGATGGGTCACGTAATCTCTGGTGGGCCGCTTTACTGACGTTTGGAGAAGGGTGGCATAACAACCACCACGCTTACCCTAGGGTGGCAAAGGCTGGCTGGAAGTGGTGGCAAGTAGACATTACATGGTGGGCAATTCAAAGTCTGAAAACACTGGGATTAGCTCAAAAAGTAGTGATGCCTCCCCTATAACAAATCACTCAAATTGCTTCTCACAATTACTCCATTCCTGTTTCTCAAGGTCTTGCTGAGGTAATAACAAAGCCGCTTCAATGTCCTGTCGCACAGCATCGGTCACTTCACAATTACTGTTGAGGCAATCGAGCAACAATTGATTGGCATCATAGTATTGCTGCAATACTGCTTGCTGCTCTGGGCTGAAGTGCCAGTCATGTTGAGTGTTCTGGTATTGTGTAGTGCGGGAAACAGCGGACAGGGGAGGTGTAGCAAAAGACTTTTGGCTTGTCCAGGTTAGAAATTTTTGCAGGTATGGATCTTGAGCCGCGATCGCATCAATCTCTTGCTTCATCAACTGCACGAGAGAATCTGCACTTCGCAGCATCACAACGGTTAACAAAAAGATTTCTCGCCAGCGGGGTTCAGTCATGTGGCTTACTAGCTGCTCCAATGCGTGATTGGACGCTTGCAAATTTTGGCTGGCAACGATCCTTCGAGCGGTAAAGTATTCTTGAAATATCTGATCACCGAAGGAGAAAATTCCTTGCGCCCGTTCTGCCAATATTCCATGCTGTAGCTCGATCGCCTTGAGTATCTCTTCACTGTCTAGTTGCAATTCTTCTGGCTCGATTGCAGCATTCGGTAGATCACGGATATAGTCTCCTATCTGTTGTTCAATGGATTGTCGTTCAAAAAAATAATGCCCTTGCTCAAACGTAACGGTTGCAATTTGGCTCAGCAGCTTAAGCTTTTGGGGCAATAACAAGCCGTGATACATCTCATCACGCTCAATGCCTTTCGTTTCGTCCCATTTACTGAGTAAAAGTTCTAAACATTGCTTATAAAACTCCGCTCGTTTGGTGGGAAATTTGCCCTGATGATGGAACATCCAGCAGGCAAGGTGGAGAAACAGCGGTGTAACAGCCAGGCTTCGAATAGATATATTTTCAAGCAAGCTTAGCTGCTGAACGAACTGATTGGCTTGTGCTTGTCCAGCTTGAAACGGGGTCTTGGTCAGAGTGGTAAACCACTTTTGAGCAAAGGCCACGATTTGGTCGTGCGTAAACGGAGCTATCTCTACATCCGTGAAGCGTCTAAGGTTAAGCGTTTTAGCTGCTGTGCGGCAAGTCACGACAAACAGATTCTGTTGATACTTTTCGGAAAGTCGGCGAATTTCATTGACAACCGCTTTACAATCTTGCTCAAGCACCTCATCTAACCCATCTAGCAACAGCAACACTCTGCCCTCTTGCAGTAGCGTTTCAAGCACGGATGAGTCTGAAATACTCGAAGTGCGAAATTCATCAAAAATATAGCTGAGTAAGCTCAACTCATCTGCTGCTCTAGAATCATCAGCAAAATCCCTCAAGCTGACAAAGATTGGAACTCGATTAGCTGCAAAGCTACCCTGATTGCACCGAATCGCTAGATGTTGCAAAAAGGTAGTTTTACCTGCCCCTGGTTTCCCCAACACTCGCAGCTTCGAGTAGATTTCGACCGCTTTCACACCCGCCATTTGAGTCTGAGACACGGTTCCTAATTGAGAACTGCCCCCTTGCGGCGTAAAGCGTTGCAGGTCAGCCAACTCTAACCACTGCTGGCTCGGAATGTCTTCTAAGATATTGACATTGATGTAAAGGTCATCAATCTTGACAGGGTGGCTGAGGTTCAACAACTGCAAGGTACCGCACTGGTCTTGGATTTTGTGCTGACGTTGCAGTTTCACCCGTCTCACTAGAGCATCAATATCTATAACCGGAATATCCGTAACCTCTCCGGGTTCAGGAAACTCTGCGGGAGGATCGATCGCAATGTCTCGCCAGTCTAAATCCAGAATCGAACAAAGTTCTTGAAAAACCTGTCGCTCAACAGGCTGACCCGTAAAAAAACGCCAGACCGATTGTCGTGTCTTTAACCCTGCTTCCCCTGCCAGATTTTCTTGAGTCCATCCTTTGTAAGCAAAAGCACGCTTTGCTTGTTGCATCCCAGAAGATGAGGCCCGGAGAGATCGTTTGACCATGAGATCAAACTCCTGGTGTTCATCTCAAGAACTTATACAGTCATCTATAGCCTTACGCATTCAGGCTAGAACAAGGAAGGCGGGCATTACCCTCCTAGTCAGGGTTCTACCTCTGTACCCCATCCTAAGGCTAATGCGTAGAGCTATACATCACGAATTTATAATCTTTTCGGGCACCGACAATCTATCACATGACACAAATTCCAGAAACAACTTGCTTCTAACAAACGTAGATTTATTAAAGGGAGAGGAGTGCGCGGTTGAGCCACGCACTCCCCTTCCAAGAATTAGGCTTTATTCGATTCGTGATCCTAAATGAGTATAAATAGTCATATCAGAATATAGTACTGATGTTCTATTATTGGCAAAGGTCGAGCAATACCAATAAACACGAACATCAATGAAAGCTGGGTTGATCAAGAAAGTCAGATTAACGAAATTGATAGCTTATGCAGGACTTTTCTTAGGGATAGCAAGCTGTAGCGTGAATACAGCAACAGAACGTCCCGTTAACATTAATCTTTATCAGCAGTGGCAACTGCAACCGGGCGATCGCGTTGTGGGCTATCCCGTTACGAGCAGTCTAGGAGATATATCGGTCGCGGTTCATGGCGATCGCGTTTATGCTCCTTTTAACGGCAGTGTCCGACCGTCTGGAAGACAGGACAACTGTGTCTTTTTTGTCAGCACAGAAGTCCCAGCCTACTTGTTTCGGCTATGTGGGCTGAAGCAACCCCGTCTTGGGGCAACTCGACAGGGAGAGGCGATCGCTCGAGCAGATACGCTAGTCTTCGCGACATTACGCAAACAGCCCAGCGGCAACTGGGCTATGGTGGAACCGTCGGTTGATATTCTAGAACGCCTGTTGACGGATTGAGACTTATGACCTGCGACTGCGACGAAGCTCTGTAATTTGGTCAGCCATATCCAAAATCCCCTGTGGCATATCAGGCCCAGTCAAAATGACATCGATTTGGCTGGGGCGAATTTTTAACAACTCCAGCACTTCAGATTCTGGAATTAAACCAAAATTGATCGCTAAACTCAGCTCATCCAAGACAACCAGCGAATACTTGCTGTCTGAGATAGCCTTTTTCGTATAGTCCCAAAGTTCTAACAAAGAGGCTGTTTCAGCTTCATCTAACTCCGGCGTATCTACACAGCGAGGCAAATTGCAGCGAAACCAATCTAAATGCTGTCCCAGTTGAACCGGATGCTCAAGCCCCTGCCGGATACCGCCCTTCAAGAATTGAACCACCAGCACAGGGGTTCCCTGTCCAGCAATTCGCAACGCCTGGGCCATTACATTCGTGAAGAAACTGCGATGGGGGGATGTAAATACTTGAACTAACCCTTCAACCATGTGGGGTAAGGGACGATTTGATTCTAGAATAGGCGGTTCTAGCTGCGAAACCATAGATATATCAGCCGTGGACAACAAATAACATCTCAATCACGATTCAGAGAACACACCCCTACATTAGTACAGAAGTATGCATTATGAACCAGAAATGAACTTTAATTAAACAAAATGTAGCGTATTTTTTAGCATTTGATCTCGATCAAACACTACATGTATAAACACGTCAACAGTATTTGGATTAAAAAAGCTGCAAAGCTGCGTCTAGGGGATGACAGAAGACTCTACGAATCTACAATTTATCGATCGGGTTATAGGAATATAAGCGATCGCCTGCTACACTTTAAGCAAAGAATTGACGGTTTTCTTTGGGAATCTAATGTTTATTCTGGGAATTGCTGGCAAAGAGTCGTTCCTCTTGACTCCAAGAAATGCGAGCAAAAAGGTGTCCTGCGCAACGCGTGGGACACCTTTTTGCGCTATTTAAGCCGCCCGCCGGGTGGCTTAAATAGCACTATCGAATTCACGTCGAGAAATAATTAGACACTAAGAAAGAAACTGAGGATAATGCAGCTATCCATCAGGACTCGGTGATTCAATCACTGGTTACCTTGCATTGAGGCAGGGCTGTTTGGACTGAACTGAATACGTATTTGTGAGGAGACACGATGCTTGAAGCGATCGCTGTAGCTTGGCTACTGCTGTTTTTTGGCGACTTGATATCGACCTTTTGCTATCACGTTCCCGAACATGTTTTCGGAAGCCTGCACCTAAAGACTCATCACTCTGCTCAGAAGACTTTTTTTCATTACGCTGTTCTAAGCCGCAATTCTCAAGTGCTGTTAGACGGTTTGCTAGGCGCACTCCCTTATCTTCTTTTGGCAGTTGTTTTTTGGCCTTTCTCTCCGGTCGGTGTTGTAACAGGGCTGCTCTTAGGACAGTTTCACGTGTGGTGGCGACATACTAAAGCGTTAGGGTGGGCTACACCTAAGCCAATTGTTTTGTTGTGTCAGATCTTACTCATCACAACGCCTGAACGACACTGGCTGCACCATCAAAAAACAACGGTTGGATATGGAGATATCTTTACCTGTTTTGAACTACCTGCCAGAGCTTGGCTACGCTGGCTGCGCTGGCTAAGGATTTACCTTCGAGGAGCGCTGATCCAACTAGATTAAGAGTACATTAACGCAATCTTGTCTCTCGATCAACTCTTTCCCAGCAATTCTCAGTATGCAGATGAGTGACCGTGCAAGTTCGCTGAGACGAACTGCACGGCTATTGATGGTGGGTTTGGTGCGCCTGTCGGACGCACCAAACCCGCTAGCGGTTTCAAAATGAGAATTGCTGCGTTGATCGATGTGAACTTGCCTTGTCTCAAAGGATATGCAATACTCTCCTAATTAAACGGTAAGCCGATTGATTTACCGTATTTTATTGTGTAATGCTTTTGGGAGTGCTCAGTATGACAACCGCTATTTCGTATTCCGGCTCCAGTAGAGCAGCATCTCGCCCCTTCCTTACTAAAGAGGTGATCTCTGCGCAACTAAAAAAGCCCTGGAGCCACGGGCGGGCCTACTTTCCTATCCTGACGGTTATCGTGCTGGTGCTGGGTAGCGTAATTTTCTTGCATCTTCACGGGCTGTCCCAAAAACTATTTCATCCCAAGGTTCAAAGTTTTTAAGGCTTGCGGATTCATTAAAACCCAACTTTGAGACGGGGAATGCTCCTGTAAATGGTGCAGATCTGAGATAGAGTTTGGGTATGAATTTTTTCGACAAGCTGCAAGCAGCGATCGCCCAAAATCAAAGTCTCTTATTCGTTGGGCTTGATCCAAACCCGGAGATGTTGCCCGATCGCTACAAACGCCTGGGAACGGGTTCTGATACCTCCAGCTTTCGAGACTGGATGCAAACAATCATCGCTGAAACGGCGGATCTGGTTTGTGCCTATAAACCCACGCTGGGCTTCTATGAAGCTCTCGGAGCGGAGGGGCTAACCTTACTCCAGCAGGTATTACAGGCTATTCCTCCCAATATTCCGCTGATTTTGGACGCGAAACATGGCGACCTCAACACTGGCAGCCTGTTTGCTCAGATGGCGTTTGAGCAATGGCAGGTGGATGCCATCACGCTCAGCCCTTACTCTGGCCAGGATTTGACGGCTCCGTTTTTGGTATATCCCAACAAAGCGGTTTTTATTCTGTGTAATACATCAAATCCAGGAGCGATCGCCCTCCAGCACTATCCGTCTGGTGATGCTCCGCTCTATCTGCAAGTTGTGAAGGAAGCGCGAACCTGGGGAACGCCGGAACAGTTGGGCCTGGAAGTCGGAACAACGAATCCAGACGTTTTAGCGACGGTACGGGCGATCGCACCGGAACGGCTGATTCTGGCCCGTAGCATTTGGCAGGAAGGGATTGACCTATCTGCTGTTTTGGCTGCCGGGTTAAATGTGAATGGCGAAGGATTGCTGATTCCCGTGCCGCAAGATGTGCTGAGTGGCGATCGCCCGTCTGAGGCGATTCAGCAATTGCGGCAGCAAATCCAACAGATGCAGGAGCAAATTCCTCAGCGAGAAGCGGCCTGTGATGTCTGGGTGTCCAACATTGCCCCGACTGAGCAGCATCCTCATCAAGACTTGATCTTGCAGCTTTACGATATCGGATGCATTTTGTTTGGCGAGTATGTTCAGGCGTCGGGTGCGGTTTTCCCGTATTACATTGACCTGCGCAAAATTATCTCAAATCCACAGGTGTTTCACCAGATTTTGAATGCGTATGCCTCGATTTTGGAAACGCTCACCTTCGATCGCATTGCAGGCATCCCCTACGGCTCATTGCCGACTGCAACCGGATTAGCGCTGCGCCTCAATCGCCCCATGATTTTTCCACGCAAGGAAGTGAAAGCTCACGGCACCCGACGCGTGATTGAAGGGAATTTTCACCCCGGAGAAATGGTCGTCGTCGTGGATGATATTTTGATCAGCGGCAAAAGCGCGATAGAAGGAGCCGAAAAAATTAAGTCGGCGGGTCTGAATGTTCAGGATGTTGTGGTTTTTCTTGATCACGAGCAGGGGGTCAAAGATCGACTGCGATCGCATGGATATCAGGCCCACTCGGTATTAACTATTTCTGAAATCACCCAAACGCTATATCAAACGGGGCGAATAGACCAGCAGCAGTTTCAGGCGCTCATGCAGCACTAAAAATTGATAGTTGTGCAAGCTCGCCCCAGGTGAGCTTGCACAACTATCAATTGCGAATTTGGCGCGCCCGAAGGACGAAACAAACTCGCAATTGGTTTCAAAATGAGAATCACGGCCCTTTTCTACCTAGAGGGTAAAATGAACCAACGGTCTAATATATTAAACGGCTACGCTTTCGTGAATGCGTAGACTGTCACAAAGAATGCTGTCCGTCAAAATAGCGCTCGCCATCATACCCGTATGGATCTCTAGCTGGGCATGAGGAACGGCTTCAAACATAAGCCGCTGGCCCGGAAAAACGACTCGTTCAAAATACCAGCTAGCAATGTTTGTAATTCTGGCGATTTGAATTTGATTACTGGCGTTGACGTAGCAGCAGAGCACCCGTTCGGAGCAATCGAGCGGCAGTTGATCCAGGACTTGAGCCATGACTAAAAGCTTCTTTATTAATGGGGATGGAAATATCGCTTGCCCAGTATAAGGGTAAGTGATTATAAATTGCTACACATCATTCAACGTGTTCAGCATTACTTTATGTACCACAGCAAAAATTATCCATAAGTTAAGTAGGTAACAAAGTGCGAAATACTAAGAATCGAAAATTCTGGCGGTGGTGGTCTCTACAGCAATTCTCATTTTGAAACCGATTGCGGTTTTTGCGCGTTCGACGGGTGCGCCAAACCCGCAATCGGTGGTTGTGCAAGTTTGCCTGCGGCGAACTTGCACAACCACCGATTTGCATACTGAGGATTGATTGCTATGGCTTCTACTATAGAATTGACGCCAGAACGAAGAGGACAGAAGACGGGTGAAGTTTGGACATTGGGTTGGCTTAATAGCCTTGCTAGCCGCTCTTTTCATTTTGTGGAAGATCCGGCAAATTTTGCTGCTCATTTTTGTGGGCACCATTTTTGCTACGGCCTTAAATCGGCTTGTGAGAGATTTGCAGCGAACCGGAATTCATCGATCTGCCGCCGTGGCGTTATCAGCCATATTCTTCCTATTAATCTTGATTAGCTTCATGGGATTTGTCATCCCTTCTTTTCTAAATCAATTAGAAGAATTTATTGAAATCTTACCTGATATTTCCAATCACCTAAGAACATGGCTGGAAGCCTTGCAAAGCCGAATTCCCAGACCGCTTTCAAATGATATTCATCTGCTCGATTTACTGAATCAGCAAACACAACCGTTTATTTCAGGATCATTTAACCATCTCATTACACTGTTCTCTGACGTATTAACTGTTGTTGTGAGGCTGATACTGGTGTTTGTGCTCACTATCATGCTATTGGCAAATCCTCAGCGTTATCGTCATCCTGTTACGTTAGTTTTTCCTGCCTTTTATCGCCATCGCATTGATCACATCCTGACCGAGTGTGAGGTTCGACTGGTGGGATGGGTGACCGGAACGTTTGTATCAATGCTATTTGTTTCTATCTCCAGTGGCCTGAGCTTGTGGATTTTAGGCATCCCGCTGGCGCTAGCAAATGCGCTGTGGGCAGGCTTTACGGAACTTGTTCCTAATATCGGATGGATTTTGGGATTAATTCCAGCATTGGCGATCGCCCTCACGATCTCTCCCTGGCAAGCATTGGGAGTCGCAGTGATGTACTTTATCATCCAGCAAATTCAGGTGTATCTCGTTGTGCCAATGGTGATGCGGGAACGCGTGTCTTTACCACCTGCTGTCATTTTGCTCTCCCAACTGGTGTTTGCCAGCTTTTTTGGATTTTTGGGATTATTTTTGGCGATACCGCTGATGATTGTGAGCCGCACCCTATTAAAGGAAATATTGGTAAACGATATTTTGGATCACTGGCAAAGCAAAGATCGGCAGGCAAAAATCATTCTGCCGCCATCGGATCTCCCAGTTCCGCAGGATGAGCCATAAACCCCAACTTGCGCCATTTCAGCCACCTGACGGGCGGCTGAAATGGCGCAACGAATTCACGTTGATTTAAGCTGATGCTTCAAACCCCAGAAGCACATTCACGGCATTTACGCCAATTTCAGCGATCGCATATCCGCCTTCCATGACGAATAGAGTAGGGCGCTTCAGGCTAGCGATCGCCTGGCCAATGCGACTGTAATCCTCTGTTTTCAGTTGAAAGCGAGAAATCGGGTCGTGCTCGAACGTATCAACCCCCAGAGATACTACGACGGCATCTGGGCCATAGGTGTGAATTTGCTGAATCGCATCCGTCAAGCGTTCCTGATAGGTATCCCATGCGGTACCCCAGCGCATCGGATAGTTGCGGTTATAACCTTCTCCGTCACCCTGCCCAAGTTCATCCTCGTATCCCAAAAAGAAGGGATATTCCTGGATGGGATGGCCATGCAGAGAGAGAAAATAAACATCAGAGCGATCGTAGAAGATGGCCTGAGTGCCATTGCCATGATGATAATCGACATCCAAAATCGCAACCCGACTGGCTCCTGCATCTCGGAGCGCTTGAGCGGCGATCGCTGCATTATTGAGAAAACAATAACCTCCGTAAAAATCACGGGCGGCATGGTGTCCGGGAGGCCGACAAAGGGCAAACACTGAGCGATCGCCTTTTTGCAGCAATGTCTGAGCGGTCAGTGCAACATTGGCAGAGGCCGTAATCGCTCGCCAGGTACCCGATGTGATCGGTGTTCCAGCATCAAACGAATAGTAGCTCAGCTTCCCATCAATCGTTTCCGGTATGCGATCGTGGCGCATGGTGCGAGTGGGCCAGTTGAGCGGCAGTGCATCATATTCCCCATGAGCCGCAACCCATTCCTCCCAGGCCGATCGCAGAAACGACACGAACCCAGCATCATGGACACGCAGAATCGGGTCAAGTCCAAAATCCTGTGGGGGCAGCACGGGGCCAAGGCTCAATTGTCGAACCTGGTCTAACACCATTTCAGCCCGACTCGGATTTTCGAAGGGAGGCATGAGTTTACCATCAATCAGTTCTAGCTGTGCGTTTTGATACTGATGGTCGTCGCTATATATGGTAATCATCCACGGCACATGAAAGGTCTAGGGGTGTCGTATCTGTCATTCAGTATGCCGTAATTACGTAAATTCGATCGCCGCCATTTCAACCGCGCGTCGCGCATCTGAAATAGCGCAAAAACGGGTTCCGCACGGCGCGTAGGGCACGGTTTTGCGCTTTCATCAACTTATGTCGTAAGAGGAGTTTAAAAATTTATAGTTCTCAAGCCTGCATAAATCTGGAAAGTGCATCGTATAGCTTTATGAGAACGGATCGATGGATGGGTCAACATCGTTCCAATCAGGCAGCCCTTCAAACCGCAAGAGGCGGAGGGTTGCCGCCTAATTGAATAGATTTTCCTGTACACACGGTTTGTACCCCTCTCAGTTCTTGTAACAGCTAGGGATACAGACCGATTTTTTGTGTACTGTTATGCAAACCTGAATTATGTAACCTATAGCAATCGAAGGGTTAGTTAAGACGGTGTGCGGGGGTGGAACCCCTGCACCCTATCCTACTTCAAATGACTACGGCTAGTATCTATGTGGTCTAATTATGCAGCAATTCTCAGTATGCAATCGGTGGCAGTGCAAGCTCGCCTTAGGCGAGCTTGCACTGCCACCGATTGCATACTGAGAATTGCTGCATAATTAGACCACATAGATACTAGCCGTAGTCATTTGAAGTAGGATAGGGTGCAGGGGTTTCACCCCCCGCACACCGTCTTAACTAACCCTTCGATTGCTATAGGTTACATAATTCAGGTTTGCATAACAGT
>DATNPS010000071.1:0-13205 GCA_036703095.1 Crinalium sp.
GCTGTTAATCATTTACTAGGAAACTACTGGAAAACAATCGCAATACAAAAATTTAGATTAAATAACATCAGTAGAAATCACATATGTGATCAAGTCAATTTAGATCAGGATCAAATTGACGCAGTTGCAGGAATGTGTGTATCCCTATGGACGGTATGGATGGAGATGTATCCAGAGCTAATTTGTTTCCCCAGTTGACCTTCACAGCCAGTGATGTTCTAAACCACCAAATGCAGAACGGCTTGAGTTCTATCAATCGGCCTGTCCAAACCCACATTACTAAACCACGACCATACGATGAAGCTGTCCGTCTCAAAACACTACAGCGTTATCAAGTACTGGACACACCACCTGACAAAACCTTAGATGAGTTGACAACTTTGGCTTCAGACCTTTGTCAAGTTCCGATCGCCTTGATTAGTCTAGTTGATGTCGATCGCCAATGGTTTAAATCTAAGATTGGCATTAACGTCTCAGAAACCCCTCGCTACATTGCGTTCTGCGACCATGCTATCCGGCAGTCTGACGTATTTGTTGTTCCAGATGCGTTAGCAGACGAGCGGTTTGCCAACAATCCCCTGGTGATTGGACAGCCCAAAATTCGCTTTTATGCGGGTGCCCCTTTGATCACCGCCGAGGGATTTGCTTTGGGAACCCTGTGTGTGATCGACTATGTACCACGCAAATTGAGCCAGAAACAGTTGAATGGATTACAGACCTTAAGCCGTCAGGTCATGGCACAACTGGAGACCAAACAGGACTTTGCGAAACTTCAGCATATTACAGGAGAGTTTCACCAGCTACAGCAGCGATTTGCTGAACAGGAGTTGCTCAGCCAGCAAGAATCGATTCTGTTTAATTTAGCCAATCAAATTCGCTATTCGCTCGATCTCAACACCATCTTACAAACAGCCGTTAATGAAATTCGTAATCTACTGCAAGTTGATCGCTGCTGCTTTTTGTGGTCTATCGCCAGCCGGGAACACTTGCATCTTACGATTACTCATGAGGCGAAGCTAAAAGAGGTATCTAGCTTAGTGGGTGACTTGTCTGATGAGTATGAATCCATACTGGCTGCCCCGATTTCCACCTTGAATCCGCTACATATTAATGACGTGCGCTCTGCCACTCATCTCTCTGTCAGCGATCGCACGCTGCTTCTCCAGTCGGGCATTCACTCAATGCTGCTCCTGCCCTTGAGAACGTATTCTGGTCAGTTTGGCGCGATTGTATGTAGTCAGTCCAAATGCGATCGCATTTGGACTGAACGAGAAGTGACCCTATTACAAGCCATAACCGCTCAGTTAGCGATCGCCCTTGAACAAGCAGAATTATTTGCTCAAACGCGCGCTAACGCGCTCGCCGCCGAGACACAAGCTCAGTATGTGACGGATGCATTGCAGCGGCTTCAGCAGACGCAGGCACAACTGGTGCAGCATGAAAAAATGTCGAGTTTAGGTCAGCTTGTTGCGGGAGTTGCTCACGAGATCAATAATCCGGTCAATTTCATCAGTGGCAATATTAACTATGCCAACGACTATATTCAGGACTTGCTTAATCTCCTCCATCTTTATCAAAAACACTATCCTGCACCAGCTTCAGAAATTCAAGAAAAATCTGATGCTATTGATTTAGACTTTCTTACGGACGATTTGCCTAAACTCATCAGCTCCATCAAGATTGGGGCAGAACGAATTTATCAGATTGTGTTATCGCTGCGAAATTTCTCCCGTTTAGATGAAGCAGAAATGAAACCTGTAGATATTCATGAGGGAATCGACAACACATTGATGATTCTTCACAGCCGTCTCAAAGCAAACAGCATGGGATGCAATATTGAGGTTATTCGAGAGTATGAAACGTTACCACAGGTTGAATGCTATGCCGGACAGCTCAATCAAGTGTTTATGAACATCTTAAGTAATGCGATCGATGCCTTGGATGAAGTTGAAGAGCATCCAACTATTACGATTCGTACTGAAGTCATTCATAGGCCAATTGTTAAGATTACTGACCAGCTACAGCAGCAGGAGATTGATGTACCACAGGTTGTGATCCGAATTCAAGATAACGGGCCAGGAATCACAGAGGAGATTCAGCAAAAGCTGTTCAATCCTTTCTTCACAACAAAGCCTGTGGGTAAAGGCACGGGTTTAGGGTTATCGATTAGCTACCAGATTGTCGTCGAGAAACACAAAGGTCAGCTAAAGTGCATTTCCAAATTAGGAGAGGGCACTGAGTTTTGGATTCAAATTCCGCTTGAACCTTCCATTCCAGAGGTTAAACGATGAATATTAGTGATGGTGTCGTGAAGCAACCGATTATTTTAACTGTGGATGATAGTGTACTGATTCATCAGTTAATCAAGCGCATTCTTGAACCAGAGTATTCTGTGTTGGCTACTGATAACCCGATGGATGCTCTAGTCATGCTCTATCATAATCCGATCGCTGTCGTGTTATTAGATGTGACGATGCCTCAGATTAGTGGATTAGAGTTTTGCCGCACCGTGCGGAATCTACCTCAGTTTCGCGATCTGCCTGTTGTGATGGTGACATCCCGAGACAGTTCCTTTGATCGAGTTCAGGGACGATTAGCAGGTGCGACTGAATATCTGACCAAACCGTTTACGACTGAGCAATTACGAGATATTGTTCAAACGATGATTAACGTCCCATTGCACAGTGCCTAAGCAGGATGGGAGCAATATTCTGCACAGGCAAGATACGCTGGACAGCTCCGAGGGCAATGGCCTCTTTAGGCATCCCAAACACAACACTGCTTTGCTCATCCTGGGCGATTGTTATGCCACCTGCCTGGGCGATCGCCAGCAGTCCTTCAGCTCCGTCTCGTCCCATACCCGTTAGCAGCACACCCAGTGCTGACTGACGATAGTGAGCAGCTACAGCTTGAAATAGAACGGTGACAGAGGGCCGATGCCCAGATACAGGTAAGTCATTGGACAAAGCAATCCGGCCTTGAGCATCCAGCTTCATGTGACAGTAGTCTGGAGCAAAATAGACTGTACCGGGTTGAGGTAGAACTCCGGTTTGAGCGACCACAATTTGCAACGAACATTCCGCTGCTAACCACGTGACTAATCCCTGCAAAAAGCCCTGGCTGATGTGCTGCACACATAAAATGGGTACTGGGAACCTGGCTGGCAGCGCTTTCAAAATGGTATGTAGTGCTTGGGGACCACCTGTAGAAGCGCCGATCGCCACCACTCTAGGAGCCGCAAACACCTGAACTCCTGGTGTGGGAAGAGCATGAGGAGGCACAGCAGCATTTGGAATGCGTAAGTTGGAATGGCTCGCATGAAGCGGTGGATGCTGGGTGAATACAGACACGCCTGCCAGAACTTTAATGCGAGTAATTAAGTCACGCTTGATCTGCTCATATTCGGAAAGGAGTTCAATATTGGGTTTGGGAAAAACATCCAGTGCGCCTGCTTGCAACAGTTGAAACACATTCTCGGCATTTTCTTGCTGATCGACCGAAGCACTGATAACTAAGATAGGGCGCGGGCACTCTGCCATCACTCTGCGCGTTAGCTCTAATCCGCCCATCCTGGGCATATGCAGATCGGTGCAAATGACCTTAGGGTTTACTTTGGGGATGAGTTCCAGCGCTTCCAACCCGTCGCGTGCAACTCCGACCACCGTGATGTCAGGAGAACTCGTCAAAATACGCCTGAGGATTGTCAAAGCAACAGGCGAATCTTCGACAATCAAGACGGGAATTGGGGAAGGTGCCATCTTTTTACATCAAACGGTGCAAGGTTTCGATCAGAATATCTTGATTGAGACTGCTCTTCGTAATGTAAGCATTTGCGCCAGCTTCTGCTCCCTGTCGTTTGTCGTCATCGCTAGCCAGTGATGTAACCAGAATAATAGGCAGCTCGTCATATTCACGATACTGACGAATTTTTCGCGTCAGTTGCAACCCATCCAAATTTGGCATTTGTACGTCAGAGATGACAGCATCAAATGAGCGGGTTTGCAGCTTACTCAGGCCATCATTGCCGTCTACGGCTGTTACTACATCATAGCCTGAAGCTTCTAACATACGTTTTTCTTGAGTGCGAGTGGCGATCGAGTCTTCCACCAATAAAATTGTTTGCTTTTCAGGTATTGATTGAGCCGTCAGGTTGATGGAATGAGAGGGCGATCGCCGCTGTACAGACTTGATCAAATCCTGGACATTGAGGATCACGCAAACATCGCCTGTTCCCAAAATCGTAGCGCCAGAAATATTACGCACTCGTTTTAATAGCTGACTCTGCGGTTTGATAACAACATCCTGTTCATCCACCACCGCATCGACTAAAACTCCCAACTGTTCTCGCCCTACTTGAAGAATGAGACACGCTTGCTGATTGGATGAGCGGACTGAATTCAGAGATTGGGAATCCGAGGGAATGGGGAGTTCCAATAGATCGGCAAGCCGTGCGATCGAAAGAGGCTGTCCCTCTCGTGCGATCGTATCGCGCCCCTCTAGCGTGAAAATTTCCTCCGTATTTACGAGACATGCTGTCCGAACAAACTCAACTGGAATGGCATATGGTGTGTGATCAACCAGCACAATCAAAACATGTGCTGTCGCGAGCGTTATGGCCAGCTGAATGCGAAACAAACAGCCTTGTCCAACGGTAGATTCAACCTGAATTGTGCCCTTCAGCTTTTCTACGTTGGTTTGCACCACATCAAGTCCAACACCTCTCCCCGACACTTCAGTGACAAGAGGAGCCGTTGAAAAACCGGGCGCAAAAATCAAAGATTGAATTTGGCTGGGCAGTAAGGCCGCTAATTCTTCTTCGCGGTATAGCCCATGCTTCAGAGCTGTTTGTTTAATCCGGTTCAGATCCAGCCCACATCCATCATCTTTGACTTCAATTACGATATGGGTCGGAGTTTGATAGCTGCGGAGGTGGATGGTTGCCGTGGCGAGTTTACCCAACTGCTGCCGTTCAATAGGGGACTCAATGCCGTGATCGATCGCATTTCGTAACAAGTGCATCAGCGGATCTTTCATCTCTTCCAGAATGCGCTTATCCGCACGGGTGTCCTCCCCTTCAATCACCAGTTCGGCCTGCTTATGTTCCTGCCGTGCCAGATCGCGCACCATACGCGGGAAGACATTAAAGATAGTTGAGAAGGGCAACAGCCGCAGGGTGCGAATTCCTTCCTCTAGTTCGTTGCTGAGCAATTCCAGACGAGTGGTATCTTCATACAGGGCATTGCGTAGTTGGCTCAGCAACACATCCATCTGTTCCAGACGGTGCTCTGTGCGATCGCAAAAATTAGTCCGGACTGGAAACCGCTGTTTGAGTAAATCACGGCTCCATTCTTCCCAGAGTGTAGCGATCGCTTCAACATCGACCAGTCGGTGAGCAATCCGAATTTTAGTAACTGTAAGTTCCCCAGATTGCGTCATCAAGTTGTCAAGACTGCGAGTGGGAACGCGGATGGTTTCGATGCGGTAGGTGGGGGGAGTGGAGTGGGGGGTGTGGGGTGTGGGAGATAGTTGAGATGCGAAGGTCGCTAGCTCATCTTTTTGTTTTTCCTGGCCTACCTTATTTTCCTCATCGTTCCCATTTCCCTCATCTTCCTCCTCACTCGCACCTACCTTATCATCCTCACTCTCGTACTCTCCCTTATCTTCTCCATCTCCCCCATCCTCCCCATCTCCCTTGGCCTCCGTGTCCCCCTTGTCCTCTTCTTGTTTCTGCTCGCTACCCATCAAAATGGCTAACGTATGAAATGAATCGGCTGCGGTGGGTTCTCCGGTGACAGCTTCGTGGAGCAGTTTGCCGATCGTTGTGATGCCCTGGGAGAGGCGATCGCCCAATTCTTGAGAAAATTCGATCTGGTCATGTTTGAGCTGGGTGAGAATATGCTCGATTTGATGAGCTAGCGTGCCCATGGTTTTGAGCCCGAGCATATTGGCATCACCCTTAAGAGAGTGGGCCTCTCGCAGCAGCGATTCTAGCATCGCTTGATCATGAGGATATTTTTCCAAATGCAGCAGCCCGTTATCCAGGTTTTGCAAATGTTCTTCGCTGGCTGTCTTAAAAATAGTTCGCAGTTCGGCATCTTCGATCATCATGGCCCTATATCTCCTCGTTCACAACCAGCGCATCAGATGCAAGCAGCTTAGGAAGATTGATAATGCTCATCAGTCGATCCCGATAGGCCGCAACGCCCTGTAAATAGTCATCGCCAGCCGAACGAGTAGCAACCGGAGCTGTTGAAATTTGAGTCGGATTCAGTTGTATCACATCAAAAATCTCATCGACAGCGATACCTGCTGTTAACTCATCTAGCCTCACCACGATCGCCTTTTGCGTAGAATTAGCCGTATCACCTGTCAGGTTGATGGATTGGCTAATATCAATCACGGTTACGATTTCACCGCGCAAATTCATGTTGCCCAAGATGTGGGACGGGCAGCAGGGAACAGGTGTCAGCTTGCGGATATCGGTAAATTCATGAACAATGTCCAGACCCAGACCAAAATATTCACCTCGCAGGCCCATCACCACGAGCGGAATTCCGGCTGAATCGTGAGTCTCACTAACTTGCCTTAAGTTGCTTGACCGTTCGCACAGAATTTGTCTTTCTTCAGGCGACAGGTGAGCAAACATATCCATCTTAGGAGGATTCTTAGGAAGATTGCCGATCGCCATTCTTCCCAACCCATTACCATTACCATTGGCATGAGCATTGTGGATACCATTAGAACTTGTGTTCCAATTGGGCTGGGGCAGAAGCGTGTTGAGTTGTACCAACCCTTCCGAGTTTAGGAGAGTCACAAGTGTTGTATCGATGAAAGCAATGCCTGTAATCAGGCGATGAGTCCCTGTTTCAAGTGGTTCATAGAAAACAGGTTGAAGCTGTTCTGGGGCGATCGCCTGCACATCATACACTTGATCCACAACGATGCCAACGCGCTGATTTTGCCACTGCAACACGATCACACTATGCGTGATTTGGTACGGCGATGATTGGAGTCCGAGGCACTGGGGCAAATCGATAATCGGTAGAATGTCTCCACGCAGATTGATCACACCTGAAACACAGACGGGTGCTTCCGGAATTGGAGTGACATCTGGCAAGAAAAAGAGTTCTTGAACATCCGAGGTCGCAACACCATAGCGAGACTGGCCCAGCTCAAAGATTAAATACGATAGATGGTTCATAATGGTCTGCCTGAATGTTGCCTAACATACGCTTATCGTTTCAGCTTCTGCTCAACCGCTGTCTGTAGGTCGATCGCCGTGATATTCTTTCGCAAATCTACAGTGGCTTGTTGCGGCAGTTGTTTCACCCGGTCGAGAGTCGATCGCCAGTTGCGCTGCGCTTTTGCCATATTCCCCTGCTGCTCATACAGGCATCCCAATTCAAAATAGGCATAGACAGAACTGGGCGCTAAATAAATGACTTGTTTGAGCAACGTTTTAGCGCGCTCCAGATCATCCTGTTCCTGAGCAATTTGAGCTAACAGGTAAATTGGCTCGACTGCCAGCGGATTGAGTTGCAATGCTTTGTGACAGGCTTGTACTGCATTTTGATGATCTCCCAAATTCGCATACGCCTCTGCCATCAGATAATGCAGTTTGAATCCTGAGGATTGGTGTACGAGCAGTTTTTTGGCTTTGTGGATCGCCTCCACATACGCTTTGCGATCGATTAAGGTACTCACGTCTTCAAGTGCAACCGGGCTGGATATTAAAGTGCTGGTATTCACATGAAGTTGAGCTTTGTTTACTGTAGGAGGTTCGGTCGGAACTGCTCTGACCGAATTCGTGGTATCTGTCCGGCTGATAGCTGAATTGATGGGATGCGAGGATGCTTGATTTGAAATAAGCTGAGAGGAACTGACAAGAGGGATAGCAGCGTTCGTTTGTCGCTGATAAAGGATAGATTCTGGAAACGTCTGAACTTGAAAATGATGCAAATTTTGCTGATGAAGTTCAGTATGTCCCGTCATTAAATAACCGTTGGGAACCAGCACTTGATGAAATCGATCTAGAACTTGAGCGATCGCCTTTGCATCGAAATAGATAAATACATTGCGACATACAATCAGATCTAGATCGCGAATCTCAGGGTGAGCGGTCAGATTATAATCTTGAACAAGATTTTCGGCTTGAAAAGTCACCATGCTGCGAATCACAGGATCAACTTCCCAACCCTGATAGTGCGATCGAAAGTATTTCTTGCGCAGTTCCGGATTTACGGAACGAAACGACCATTCGTTATATATTCCTCGTTTGGCCTGTTCCAATGCCAGCTCACTAATATCGGTTCCCAGCAGCAAAATATTCCAGGTCTGCTCGTCAGGGATGAGTTCTTTGAGCAGAATGGCTAGTGAGTAAGCTTCTTCCCCAGTTGAACATCCAGCACTCCAAATCCGCAGGGTTGGCTTTTGATAGCGGCTTTGATGTTGTTTCGTTTGAAGTAACTCTGGCAGAACATGATTTCTCAGCAGCGAAAATTGTCCCTGATCTCGAAAAAAATAGCTTTCGTTAACCGTCAGTTCTTCAATCAACGTCTGCCATTCCGCAGCACAGATGGATTGATCAGATATCAGCAGCCGATAATAGGCATCTAATGACGGCAATCTTAATGCATGAACGCGCTTGAGCAACTTATGTCGTAGTGCACTATCTTCCTGCTGACGCACTCGCAAACCCAACCTGGTTGCAATTAGATTCACAAACGGCTGAGTAGAAACATTCTGCATAACAAACGGGAGATGAGTACTTCAAATACCTGGTGTCTATTCGGAATCATTGGATGGAACGATTAGACGATCGCCTGTAGATCCTGAGCTGCCTCATTTAATTGATGAGTGCTGACTTTGGTTTGGCTGATACCACTGGCCGTTTCGCGTGCAGCCAAGTTTAAGGCATTCATCGCATCCACGACCTGCTGAATGGCGATCGCCTGTTGCTGTGCGCTTAACGAGATTTGCTGGCTGTTGAGAAACACATGGTTCACCGCATCCGTCACTCCCGCAAATGCCGATGCCGTTTCCTGGGCAATCTTCACCCCATCTTCTACCGTCTTGGTTCCCTCATCCGTCACCATTACCGTTGTGTTAATCGCAGTTTGAATGTCAGCGATGAGGGTATTGATCTTCTCGACTGATTTTTTACTTTGGTCGGCCAACTTGCGAATTTCACTCGCAACCACTGCAAAACCTTTACCGTGATCACCCGCCCTTACAGCTTCTACTGCCGCATTTAGCGCCAGCATGTTGGTTTGATTGGCTAAATCACTCACCAGCCCCGTGATATTGCCGATCTGGTTGGTCTGTTCGCTGAGATGGGAAATTTGAGAGGCGATCGCATCTACTTTGTCCTTTAAAGAAGCCATTCCATTAAGGCTGCGACCAACGGCTTGAGTGCCACCTTCGGCTAACAGAAGGGCCTGACGTGCTCCATTGGTGGCTGATTCGGCCTGTTCCGCAGATTGGCGTGACGAAACGCCCAGTTCATCCATCGTGGTGGTGGTTTGATTCACTGATGTCGCTTGCTGAACTGTGATGCGCTCCTGTTGTTCGACCGTTGCCGCAATTTCGCTGGACGAACTGGCGATGACGTTGGTGATTTGATTAATGGGGCGGATGACCTTACGGGAAATCAGCATTAGTGACGTGAGGCCGAGCAGGATGGCGATCGCCGTTCCACCCAGCGAAACTAGAGTAGAGACTCGTTCCGCCTGAACCATATCCTGCTGACGTTTATCGAGCAGCGAATTTTCAACCTGGAGCATTTCCTCAAGCTGGCTCCGAATATCGTCCATGATCTTCTTGCCCTGACGAGTGCGCACGAATTGCTTGACTTCTTGCTCTTTGCCCTCTCGCTTCATCGTAATCGTGACGGCCATGTTATCCAGCTTTTCTTGGACTAAAGTCTCAAGCCGATCCAGTCGCTTCAACTGTTCTGGATTGTCGCTGATCAAGACTCTCAATTCAGAAAAGCTGGTTTTAAGGGCACTGAGCGCGCTGTTGTAAGGCTCTAGAAAATCTTCTTCATCCGTAAACAGAAACCCTCGCTGTCCTGTTTCTGCATCCAGCAGGCTTTTTTCTAGCCCCTTTAAATGTTCCTTGACAGCATGAGTGTGAGTGACCCATCCGGTAGACTCAACCAGGGTCGTCATGCTAATTTTGGTCACTACACCAATGCCAACCATCATAGCTAGCACAGCACCGAATCCTACCTGAGTGACTCGGCCTAATCGCAGAGTACGCTGTGTCTCAATTGATTTTTTATCCATGATCATTCCTCGACTCATTCAGCACAAAATGTTGGTGTGCTAACCCCTGGATTGCTTGAAAAACTGACATCTTGGCTTATTTTTAAGCTGCCCTGGCGTTAGTGACCGCGCTTTAATGCGCAATAGAACTTAATTGAGGGCAACAGTATGCTGTTTAGTGAGGCAACAGCTCTTGGGCCATATCTTTCAGGAGCGAAAAAGTGCCATCGGCAATAAACTGGATGGCGATCGCCAGGATAAAAAAGCTGAGTAATCGGTTTAAAGCTACCGTACCGTGTTTTCCTAATCGATCAAATAGTGGATCGCCAAGGGCCAAACAAGCGTAGAGAGAGGCTCCCAACAGCACAATGCCGAACAGACAGCCCATATATCCCGGCCAGTAGTTCGCGGTAGCAGAAAGACTCATCACCACGCCGATCGCACCGGGGCCACTCACGAGCGGCACGGCCATTGGCGTAAATGAAATATCATCTGGATAGGTCGATGAGGGTGGTTTGTGAGCCGCCATTTTTTGGTGGGATGTTGCCATTTCCCAGGCTGTATGAGCCACCAATAGCCCACCCGCAATCCGCAACACGCCTAGTGAGATGTGCAGAAACTCTAGAATGAACTGACCTGCTACAAAAAATAGCGCTAGCACCCAAATGACATTAATAGACGTGTGCCAGGCTTGATAACGACGGTGGGAGCGAGTACCCGTTTCCGTGAGGCTGTGGAAAATCGGTATCGCACCGAGAGGATTGGCGATCGGTAAGAGGGCTAAAAACGTGGCGATCGCATGAAATAAAAACTGATGCATATCTTCAAACAATGCAACGCGTTGGCGTTACAGGTGTAAAACAGTCACTGGAATCTGAGCAGAACCACGATTCAACGTTTGGTAATAAGAGCCGCTTGAACCAGTGCTGTGACGCGACGAGACAAGACGTGGATCTTTAGAACCGTGATGCTGTAGATATTGTTGCCATCCCAGGTCGATACTTTTGGGTAAGACGCCGACTAATTGACTAATTAACTCATGCGGAATTGCGATCGCGTCTTTGGGGTTAAGCCACAGACATAACTGACGCACGATTAAATACGCTCGTTGCAGCGGTACATTAACAGAGGAAATTCTGCAAAGCGTTTTCACATAGCCGAGCCGCTGTTGATACGCTTGCTGACGCTGTTGATACGTTTCCGGCACAATAAAGTGAACATTGCCAACCGCATATACAGAGACACAGGCAATATCGATGCAGCCACCTACGGCGGCTCCGGCTCCTGCGAAACTGGCATAATGCCGATGCTGTAAAATTAATCCCGCCTGTCCTGTTTCTGACAGACAGAGCAGTTGTCCACTAACAAGAGGTTGCAGTGGTAGAGTCGTGTTGACCGTATTCATAATAGCTCGATGGTGACGCCCCAGCGTTGTCTTTCAATACGATGAAGAAAATGTATAGAAGTTGAAATTAGTAGAATGATTCTTCCAGTTAATCAGCCATAGCGCGTAAAAACATCCGCATCAGCCACAATCAATTTTTTAAGCTATATCTAGCAGTAAGTATAAATACCAATAAGTAGGTAATCACCGTTAAATGTAAACTCTAAAAACAGCGCGTCTCTCTCCTTTGGAGGCAGATAATTTTTGAGATTCCATATTTGATTGAGCCAAGTTACCAATGGCCTTTTGATACTCTCACAAAGGAAAAATTGCCTCAGTTTAGGTATGTAGACAGCAATTCTCATGTTGAAATTGGCGTGCCCGACGGGCACGCTAAACCCGGTGTCGGTGGCCGTGCCAGTTTGCCTGTGGCGAGCTGGCACGGCCACCGATTTGCATACGATTTGCATAGTGAGAATTGCTGGCCTATAGATTAATTAAAGCCAAGAGTTGAGCTATGGGATATACAGTCTTCCAGTGGCTAGAATTTAGGGTTGCTAAATCGGCGATCGCCACAGCTCATTTAATTTTGCTTTAGAAGAATTACGAGATAATTTCTCCTTGAAAGTAGCGTTTT
Organism: Crinalium sp.; assembly: GCA_036703095.1. Classification (GTDB taxonomy): domain Bacteria; phylum Cyanobacteriota; class Cyanobacteriia; order Elainellales; family Elainellaceae; genus DATNPS01. Next base: position 12,287 of record DATNPS010000071.1, read on the forward strand.
CTTCTTAAGAAGTGTCAATAAACCAGTCTTGAATTTGTTTTTAAATAAATAAAGTTATGAGCGCTGTATGTTTTTCGAGTGAGCATCTCGCAATTCATTTTTGAATCTCTAAATGTGACAATCCTATATTATTTGGTTTGCATAGATTATAAGAAAAATTATTCTCTAAATAGCATTTTCTGAAAGCGATCTAAAATTACACTATTTTTTACATTTCTGGTAAGTAGATAGTCGTAATTAAGAACCGGGGGAGCGCCCCTCTGATGCGTCTCCCGGTTCTTATAAAGTTGGAGGTGCCTTTAGTCAATGCGATGGTCAATCGAACGAAAAATTAGCAGTGGCTTTGCGATCGCGCTTTTAATATTAGGTATGATTGGTGGACTGGCGTATTGGAGCACCACTCAGCTAATTAGTACAGCTCGTTGGGTAGACCACACTCATCTCGTTATTGCCGATCTAGAGTCCTTACTATCCAACCTGGCTAGTGCCGAAGCTGGACAACAAGGTTATTATTTGCGCCGACCGAGTGTTGGGCACTGCGACGGGGACGACCTTACTTTTTAGCCAATGGACCCAGTAACTTACGCTGTCATCATCTCAAGTCGCCATATCCTATCCAAACGCTGTGTGTGCCTATGATCGCTCAGGGTGAAGCATTGGGCGCTCTCCACTTCATTACTACAGAACGTGAGCATCTGTCTCAAGGTAAACAACTGCTAGCGACTACCGTAGCTGAACATGTTGCGATCGCCCTGGCTAACTTAAAGCTGCATGAAACGGGCTTTGTTGCATGATTGCCAAAAAGACAGGTTTAGACTTGAGAGAGACCTTAATTAAACCTCAACTTCATAGCTATCCGGTTTGCAGATCTGAATCATGCGGTTGAGTGCTGCACACTTGATGAACAGTTCCACCGCTT
>DATNPS010000073.1:0-4446 GCA_036703095.1 Crinalium sp.
GCTGTGTTTAACATTCCATCACTGAGAGAAGGATTTGACCAATTAATTGAACAGATGCAGCAGTTCTATTGCCCTGTAATTCATGATTTACTGCTGCGTCGCATCCTATTTAACTCTGCTTAAAGGATGGAAGAGGGTTAAACAGAGAGCGATCGCCATCCCGATTAAAAAAACGCCCCTGCAACCTGCAAGAACGTTTTCTCGTTATGGATCATTCATCACCAGTCATTCACCCATAGCAAACGACCCATCTCAACACCCAATACTTAACAGCCAACACCCTAAACCTCGGCCTTCTTCCGCGACTTCCGCGCAAACCGCTGACCCAGTTCCTCCACGATTGTCTCCAAACCGCCGCTCTCACCGCTCGCCTTCGCGTAAGTATAGACCGTCAGTGCCGAAGAATACGCCTCACTGCCCACCGCCATATACGTATCGTCAATCAATCCTTGTAATTGAGATAGCGCCACCACAACCGGATACATCGCCTCAAATAGCTGCACATCACGCCGCATTTCACCAATATCAAACGCACGCGGTAAAAAGTCAGGATTTTGCGTCGCCACCTCCAACGCCTTTGTTGCAAACGCATGACTTTTATCGCCCATCTTGGCAAGTCCCTTGCGTTCCTCTACCGATAAATTCAGCAAAAACGGTAGCTTGGCTTTAATTGTGGCGATCGCATCCATCACCGCTTCCCGTTCCGTAATCGTCAGCGTTGCGCTAATTCGATTTGTAGCCCTAGTTCAAGATATCTAAGCTAAAAGACAAGCTTAGAATTCCCGAAAAATAAGCCAACTCGCTGAGGGAAATTACAGAACATTAACTATCCTGCCATTCCGGTAATTCAAACTGACGACACATCATTACAGGTGAACTGTCCAACCCATGCATCGGGCAATCGTGATGAACGCAATTCAAACAATCCGCTTGAATCGGCAGATGAAACTCACTCGCCGTATAAATGCTAACGCCCTGACTGATAAAGCCCCTGGCCTCCAAGTCAGACAACGAATTACAAATTAAAATTGCTCGATCAATCCCACAGCGATCGCGCGAATAATTGATCTTCTCTAACGTCTTACTGAAACTCGCCAACTCTGGTTTGATCTCAATCAAAACCTTTTGCTCTTGTCCCTTAAAACAAATCGGCTTACTCTCCGAAAAGTAATCCTTAAACTGAATCGTAAACGTTCCGTCTGTATACCGTAACGTGCGAATCATCCGCAAAAATGGCACCGTAAAGTTGCCATTTGCATCCACCGTATACCACCAGGTTTTGTGCCACGCTTCATACGGCAAATTCAAAATATCTTCCACCTGGCGTGATGAAAAGCCAGAATGCGCCAACAGTGCGATCGCCTGCGCCAGTGGAACCGTCTGCGCCAAAATCCGAGTTTCCGATTCGCAACGCGTTAAACTTTGCTGTCGCCAGCGCGGCAAACTTCCCAAATTCGGTTCCGCCAGTTGCGGATCAATCTCCACCGGAGAATCCGCTAAGACGCAATCGATCGCCTCATATTGAATAATGCCGTCGATCACCTTCTTGGCCTTAATCGGAATGCCAATCGTTGATGAGATCGCCCCAATCCGATGCGGTTGGGCAATGGAAGGACTACAGTCTGTCAAAAGAGATTTAAGAATATTCTCTTCTGCGATCGCCAGTGCAATCTGGATCTGATCGTGAAATGAAGTGTTCTCTTTCCATTCCTGAATTGGATACGTCAGAGAATGTTTAGACATAGCATCCACGCCCCCTTTTTCAGGCTAAGCAAAGAGATTCAGCAGTGCTGATTTTTTGCACTATTGTCTTTGCTTTCAGGGGAAGGTGAATTGATTTGTAGGGTTCTCTTAAGAAATGCTTGATAAAGCCTCATCTCAGGCAATCAACGTTTTCCGTTCTTTAACAAACGAAATATCTGTGAGAGTAATCCCTAGACCATCAGACCACCATTCAGAAACGATTCGTAACATGACCGTTTCGGCGGTTAACCCAACGATTCAAACAATACGCGCCTTGTAGAGATGTGCCACTGGCACGTCTCTACTGGGGTTTACGGTTGGACAGTAATTAGGGCCTACCGTTGGACGGCAATTGGAGTTTACGGTTGGACAGTAATTGGGGTTTATGGTTTATTGAACGGCAATTAGGATTTAGGGTTGGATGGCAATATGACTGTAAACGTTGTCCATCCGCGAACGCTAGTAGCAGTAATGGTTCCACCTAATTGCTCAATTCGCTTTTGCACAAGCGCCAATCCTAAACCCGTTCCTCCCTGCTTATAGCGATCGGCCTGAATTACCCGATAAAACTTTTCAAAGATGTGAGGCAATTCAGCAGCAGGAATTTCGGCCTGATTGCAAACTTCAAATTTCATTTGAGCATGTCTCACGTCTTGCCCATTGTGAGAAACAAATGCATCTTCAGAAACTGTCAAACTAATTTCGCCACCGCTTGAGGTGTACTTACAGGCATTATTCAGCAGCTCAACTAAAATACGTCGCAGAATAATAATATCTGTCGTAAATGGCGCTAGAGACGTCGGACAATTAATGGTTAAACGTTGCTGTTGACTGGCCGCACGCGATCGAAAGGGAACCACTAATTCAGGCAGCCAGTCTTGCAGCGAAATGTCTTCTAGAACGATGGGGGAGGGTGCTGCTTCCAATCGCTGTAAATCCAGCAGTTCATCAATCAACTCGGCTTCTCTGGCGGTTTCAGATTCCAGAATGCTCAAATATCGCTGCCGCCGCTCTTCATCGGTAATCGAAACCTTGAGCATATTGATCGCCATTTTGACGTTCGTAATGGGCGTTCGCAGTTCGTGTGAAACGGTGCTCAAAAACTCATCCTTCAACTGATTGAGTTTTTCTAATTCTTGCACCTGTCCCTGTGCCGCTTGATACAGTCGAGCTTGCCGAATGGCGATCGCACACTGGTTGGCGACCTGCTGCACCAAACGGATTTCAAACTCGCTAAACACATAGTCGCGATGGTGAATCAGCCACAAATCGCCTAAAACGGCCTGATCAATGCCCTGAGATGAGCTGGGGTCTACGAAAATCGGGCAGGCCAGCATAGCGACCTGACCCCGTGCCGGATTGGGCACCAGGGAGCAAAATTGAAAGGAATAGCCCTGTTGCAGTTGGTGATAGATTTCCGGGAAATGATCCATCTGCGCGACTCGCCCCTGATAGGCCGGGAGAGAATCAGTGTATTCATAGCAGATGGTCGATGTGCCCTCCTCCAGGTCATAAATGGCCGAATTACAGCCCCCCAACCCCAACACACCTGTCAATTCCCGAACAACCGTTTGCAGAATCTGGTGTTCGTCGAGCGAGTCTCGCACCTTATCGGTGATGCGCTTCAGCATCGACTCAAAATCGAGCGCTTTTTGGAGTTGCTCGGTGCGCTGCTGAATCTGCTCTTCTAAATCGGCATTCAACCGCTGAATTTCTTGATACAGCTCAGACTGCTGGAGGGCGATCGCCAGCTGATCGGTCAATTCCTGATGTTTACAGTGCAGTTCATCCAGAACAGTATTGAGTTCACCAGATGTGCTTAATAAATCGGCCAGCAGCTCTGATAGAAGCGATCGTTGAGCAGTCGAAAAGCTGCCGTCAGACAACAATTCATTTAGCTTCCCCTCAACAGCTCTGAGTCGATACCTGACGTTATCGTCAACGTTCATGTCTAAATCAGCACACCATAGTTTTTATCAGGACGTCACCCTAAACCGCAGATTGCAAGTCACTGCATGGCCTCAAGGGCTTGCAGGACTACTACAATCTCCATGGAATATTTTTCAGATAGTAAATTATGTCACTTGATTCTCTAGTCTTCCCCGTAAACTCAACTCATCGAACACATTACCCAAGAGACGCGGCTTCAGTTTGCGCGTCTGATATCCCTACGCGAATGCCAAATTTTTAGATACATTTTTTTAATATATGTAGAGGCATGGCTCACCTTCAACATACACCAGCCCACACTCTGAACCGTTATTTCTCAAATAATCAATATTCCAGCTCAAAAATCGGTCATGGGGAGCGATCGCCCTGGCCAAACATATCTCATGACCATTCTAGAGTTTTCACTCACCTTAATAAAAATCTTATTTATAAGTAGGCAAGTCTAATTAAACCAAACCCGGAAAACCGGGGGAGTGCCCCTCCGGGGCACTCCCCCGGTTTTTCTATCTAATGTTTAATTGTGCCTACCTACTTAGATAAAGACGAAGTAGGGAGCATGACGCTGCCATGCTCCCTACTCCTTTAATGTGAGTTCTATTAAATTGGCAATCTTAGCTGGCGATGCTTTCAATGAGATGCCACTGCCGAGTTTCCTCAACAGCCCGATTGACCAGATTAAACATCTGACGGCAGTGATTATCGGTGTTCAGCGGCAATTCCTCGTTTTTAACCACAAAGCTCATCCGAACTTCG
>DATNPS010000077.1:0-11667 GCA_036703095.1 Crinalium sp.
GAAAGCACAGATGAAACAACGCCTGAATCTGCCGATGAGTCTACGGCGGAAGCAACGGAAGCAGTAGAATCGACAGAAGCTTAAGTGCTTCTGCATTCGATGCTTTTGTAGGTTCAATTTCAGTACGTTTCATACTTAAAGGGATAGAGGGCAGTCGTCCTCCATCCCTTTAATGCTGACGGGGCGGATTCTGGGCAGTCACAAAAGTAATTTGCCGCTACCCAAGTCCCTTGAAGCGCTGGAATTTCCTCATCCTTGTTTACAGGCCGTTCCGGTGAAAACGGGAAGCGCCGTGATTTTTACAGAAGCCTTGACGCACGGCACTCTTGCGTGGAAGGGACGGAGCGATCGCACAACCCTATTTTATAAATATTCGCCTTATCCGTCTGCCTGGTCACGCACATATTACAATTCAGAGCAATACACTAACTTGACTGACGCTCAGCGTACCCTGCTGAAGCCACCGGGCTATTATCCTTATTAACGTATAGCTGTAGTAGCTATATGACGTGAATTCGACGAATGGGCCTTCGGGAGGGTTGCGCGTCGCGCCCGCAAAATCGGGCTATCGAATTCACGTTATTAGGACAGTGAAAACCTAGGGGGTATGGGGGCTGCGCTCCCAGCCAGGGGTTCCCATCAGGGAGGTGATTAGCGCACACTATACATCTCCCTTCAGTAAATCTCAGCCAACTACAGTTTGATTAACTTCTGCGCGTGCAGAATTGCTCCTGGCAAGAGTTCTACAGGTTCAGGTACACCCAACGGCTCCCAATTTTGAGCTAGATAAAACTTTAGAGCATTCAGATTTTCAGCAAACACCGTGACCCGCAGTGATAAATTGCCAGCCTCTTCTGCGAGTTCCACCGCATGGTTAATTAGTGCCGTTCCCACACCAAATCGCTGATGCGCTGGGTCTACCCATAGCTCCTTCACAAAACCAGGTCTGACTTGCAGCAGCCCCACAACATGCTGACCCAATACGGCAACGGTGAAATCATCCCATTCGCGCTCAACAAACTGCCCACCGATATCATTTGCCACCCAATTCTGAACGGCGGGCCAGGGCATAAAGCGACCGTAATCCACTAAAAAAGCGCGACGAATGACATTTTGCATCGCAGGAATATCTGATCTGACGGCTGCTCGAATCGTGAGATCAGAACGTCGGGCCATGGATCTGATTCTGGGAATTTGCGCTGTCATGGTGGGGACTCCTGTGCAAGGTGATATCAGAGTACAACCATGCGGAGGAGTATAGCCTCACCTGAACCGCTCACCCGATTGGGGGATTGTGAGGAAAAAGCAGGTGGCAGAGGGCAGGAGGGGAGATGGGGAATGGGGAATGGGGAGGACAAGGGAGACAAGGGAGATAAGGGGGATATTGCTTTACCTTACTTCTTCTTACATGCTGTTCTATTTCCCCTCTCCGTCATTTCTGACTCCTGACTCCTGACTCCTGACTCCTAGCTTTCGCCCCGACCTTCTGCCTTAAAATTGAGTCATGATTATCCTGACACCTGAAGAGATTAACCAGTATCGAGCTGAGCTTTCGGAGAATACTGATGCACTCCGATCGCTTGATTTGATTGAGGATTGCGAGGGAGATATAGAAGATGCGGCGATCGTGTTAGCCCTCCAAGCGGGCCAGGAACCAGATCATTCGGATCGGTGGCTGGAAGGACAGGCGAAGCGATGGCGGGCGTTTCTCTGCCAAAACGAACTGAAAGTGCAGATCTCTGGGGGAGCGATCGCCAGTCTCGTGCAACTCTTAATCCAAGAGACCACCATCGCACCTGTTCTGGCGGTTCCGGTAATTATTTATGTGCTGAAAACGGGCGTGGAAGAGTTTTGTCGGCCTTTTGAGCAAAAGATTTAGGCGGCAGGAGCCAGGAGTCAGAAGGGTGGGAGAGTGAAAGAGTGAGGAAGATTGTGTTTTGGTTGGTGATCCTGGCTGGAATGGGATGGTCTGTTCCACTGAAGGCGATCGCTGAGACAGAGCCAGTCCTTTCGGCAAAGCAGCAGATCCGTGCGGGTGGGGGAACGGCTAGCCTTTGTCCCAGGCAGTTGCCAGAGGCCATTCGGGCGATCGCTAACCGTCCTCAATTTCAGCGATCGCGGTGGGGTATCTTAATTCGCAGGTTGGATACGGGGGAAACGCTGTACGAGCAGGAATCGACGCGCTATTTCATTCCGGCATCCAATGTCAAACTGTTTACGACTGCCGCTGTGTTGCAGGGATTAGGCCCACAGTTTCGCATTCGCACCTCGGTGTATCAAGGTTCTGAATCGCCCAACCGTACCGTTTTGAGAATTGTGGGCAGGGGTGATCCCAGTCTGACGGATGAGCAATTAGGGAACTTAGCCGACCAGCTTCAGCAGCGCGGCATTCCGCGGGTGGATCGGGTGATTGCAGATGACCAATACTTTCAGGGCGATCCGATTAACTCCAGTTGGGAGTGGGAAGATATTCAGTCGGGCTATGGTGCTCCGGTGAATAGCCTGATTCTGAATCAAAATGAAATCTCCCTGACGATAGCGCCTCAGTCTCTTGGTCAGCCGCTGCGGGTAAGCTGGGATGATCCGTCTCAAGCAAATCAATGGCGGGTTGATAATCGTTCGATGACCGTCGCGACATCGGAACCCGAATTTGTCAATGTTGGGCGAGACGTGAGTCAGCCGATTCTGCATGTGAGTGGGCAATTGCGGGCGGGATCTGAACCAGACAGTGCGGCGATCGCCATCCTCAACCCTACTCAACATTTTCTACAAACCTTTCAGCAAGCGTTAGTGGCGCATCACATTTCGGTTGGGCAGGGAGCGATCGCCACTCGTCCCGACTCACCATCCGGAATGGAAGTGGCTAGCATTCTATCTCCTCCCATGACCGACCTGATTCTGGAAGCCAATCAGGACAGCAATAACCTGTATGCCGAATCGCTGTTGCGGATTTTGGGAGTGACCCAAGCGTCGGTTGATACAACGACTTCTAGTTTAGAGGCTGGCCTTGCAGCGGTTCAGACGATTCTTACGCCACTCGGCGTCGATCCACAGGGCTATCAACTGGCCGATGGTTCCGGGTTATCTCGCCATAATCTGGTCAGTCCAGCCGCACTGGTGCAGGTTTTAACGGGGATGGCGCGATCGCCCCATGCAGATCTGTTTCGGCGATCGCTGGCAATTGCGGGTGAAAGCGGGACGCTTCAAAATCGCTTTCGCGACACTCCCATTCAAGGGCGACTGCACGGTAAAACGGGAGCCATGAGCGGCGTGGCGGCACTGTCGGGCTACCTTGACCCACCGCATTACTCCCCCCTCGTCTTGAGCATTCTGCTGAACCAGGCCGATCAGCCGATCAGACAGGTGCGTCCGGCGATCGATGAAATGGTGTTGCTGTTAGGACAATTAACACCCTGTGGCACATGAACTCGATAGCACCATTTCCATCTACGCCTCGCGCAGTTGAAATGGCGCAAAAATGCTCCATGTGATTGCAGCAATTCCAAATTCGAACCGATTTTGCAGGGTTGCACGTCCAGAGGGCGTGCAACCCTGCAAAATCGGCTCTGTACCAATTCAATATGAAGCTGCAACTTTATGAAAAAGGGGGGTGGGGGTTGAACCCCCACAAAGGGGGCAACGCCCCCTTCACCCCTTTCTTAGTTCAGCGCATCTTCATATAAAAACGATATGCAAAAGCCTGCCTGCGGCGGACTTTTGCAGAACCAGATTTTGAGTTTGGAATTGTTGCCGTGATTGCCGAAATAGTGAGATCGGATTCACGTATTTTTACAATGGAAATTGCTGTGATCCAGCCTGATCAAACTGCTGTAAAGTGACAGTATGTATGACGATGATGATTTAAGCGTCCTGGAAGCTGCGCTTGAACTGGAAAGCCCATTAGACAAAATGGGGCCAGTTGAAGACGAAGTGGAGGCCAATAAACCAAACCCAGAAGCCATGTTGCTGCTGCTAGATGCACCTGAGAATCAGCAGCGCATGTTAGCCGCGCGTGCCTTTTGTGAGTTAGAAGACGAACGGGCTGTTCCCCATTTAATTCGTCTTTTGACCGATGCTTGCCCCTTGATCCGGGTGAGTGCCGCTTATGCATTAGGCCGCAACCCTAGCCCCGATGCGGTGGAGCCGTTGCTCCATCAGCTTGATCATGACTGGAATGGCTATGTCCGTAAAGGAATTGTATGGGCATTAGGCAACTGTCGCGATCGCCGTGCCCTGGAACCCCTGTTAATCGCCCTTAAAACGGACATCTCTGCCGTGCGGCTATGGGCAGCCAGTGCGCTGGCTCAGATGTCTGGCGTGGGATTTGACGCCATTATTACGGCTCTGCCACCCCTGATCGAAGCACTGCGGCGAGATCCGGTAGCAGCGGTACGGAGCAACTGTGCCTGGTCAATCGGGCAACTCTGTCGAGAACTGCCGTCTAACGTGGTGTATGCCACAGCGATCGATTCTCTCATCGAAGCCTTTGCCGAAGATGAGGACATGGGCGTTCGAGAAGATGCCAAGCAATCGATGCTAAAAGTGGGCGACCCGCGTGGTCTGCAAGTGATTGAAGAAATCGAGCAAGACGGATTGCTTTAAATCCTGACTTTGAGCGAAAGGCGAGTGGCTAAGCCGCTCGCCTTTCGCTCATTTTGTTTCTACGCAAAATCGGGCCATCGAATTCCTAAGAAAACGTGTTTTCTTTTCGTTTTCCCAAGGGGCGGTAGTAGTGCAGCGCACTACTACCCCCTTGTTGGAGACTCACGTTTGTTTTTAGGCTTTGCCTCAGCTTTTCAAAAGCCAAAGCTGAAATCATTCAGGGTCAGATGACCATCAAAGGTGTAAAACGTAATTCGGCGGATATCCTGGCCGCTCAGGCTTAGCTCTACATGCGGGTTAATATTGGATTTCGACCCATTACTCTTAGTGGTAGGGCTTTTGGTTTGAGCGACGGGCTGATTGTGGCTGTCAAACGCGGCCAAGACCGTACCGCGAGGACTGGTAACAAACCCTCTGACAAAGCGAACTGGACGGCAGAAGGTGGCCTCTACCCAACCGTTGCGCGGTGCTCCCATGAGCACCATTTTTCCAGAACGGGGAGGGAAGGCTGGATTGGAAGGCTGGAGGGCGATCGCATTCTTAAACGTCACGCCTAATGCTTCAAACTGCTGATCGACGACTTCATAACAGTCCAGATGTTCAAGATCCAGGCGAACGCAATTGGGGACATCACGAGTGGCTAACTCCGACCCGGCGGCATCGATCGGCTGAAATGGAGAAACCGTAAATTCAGGCGCTTCGGCATAATCCACCCCAGGTTTGGGGTGATGTGCACCGGGTTTGTGCTCCAATTGAAAGTGGTGTGGTTCTGTCATAGATCCCCCTAAACGGGCCTCCCTAGCAGGTTGGCAAAACATGTCTGTCGATACAGACAGGCAGTTCGTTCCGATAGATGGAGCTAAACGACCGACAGCGATCGCTCAGCCCACGAAACTGCTATGGATTATGGATAAAACCAAGTTTTTAATTTTGGAACGTGCGGCAGTGCCGCACGTTCCAAAATTAAATTTCGGGTTTTATTAAATCCACAATCCTATTCATCGAACCACTCCAAGCCTGGGGTGATCCGGAGAGTTTTAGGAAAAAGTGTCTGAGTTAAGTCAAGAAATATGGATTTGACTTAAACACGCAAAGGCGAACTGATGTGGCGTCAATGCTACCCTGAACCATTTGGCAGACCTGATCAGCACAATCCAGAAGTCGCGGGTGAAACCGCTTTTGTCTGGATTGGGACTCGTGTTGTCAATTGTGGTAGCGTTTTTTGCACCCTTGCGGCAGTCGGTAGCGCATTCCCTAAAGCAAATCGTTTAGCGCACCTCTTAAGATAACCAATAGCCCTGGGTAAAACTGTCTTCACCAAGACTTTAAGGCAATAAAACCCTGATTCATTAATTCTTCACAGTTTTTATTATGTTGCAACCTCCCGGTTTTTACCAGCATTTTGCCTCAACTTCTCTGGGAACGATGGTGTATTACACCTCAGAAGGTGCTCCCTGGCCACCAGACAGCAGCCTTACCGAGCCGTCTACGCTCGTATTTCTGCATGGATTTGGGGGAGGCTCATCGTCTTACGAATGGTCAAAGGTTTATCCGGCTTTTGCTGCTGAGTATCGCATCCTGGCTCCCGATCTGATTGGCTGGGGCCGTTCAACTCACCTTAATCGGCTGTATCAAATCGATGATTACCTCACGACGATCGCCGAATTTATCAAAACAACCTGTCCGGAACCTGTCACCGTCATCGCCTCGTCACTCACTGCTGCACTTACCGTTCGAGTGGTGATCGCCCATCCGCAACTGTTTAAGTCGCTCATTTTAGTAGCTCCGGCGGGTCTGTCTGATTTTGGCAATGACTACACGCGTAGCATCTTTGCGCAGGTGGTCACGACGCCGTTGCTCGATCGGGTGCTCTACAATGCGGCGATCGCCAGTGAGTTTGGCATTCGCAACTTCCTGGAACAGCGTCAGTTTGCTCAGGCTGACCGGGTTTATCCAGAAATTGTGAAAGCCTATCTGGCCTCAGCCCAACAGCCGAATGCAGAGTTCAGCGCTCTTTCCTTTGTGCGCGGTGATTTATCCTTCGACCTGGCCCAATACATTCCTCAACTTACGACCCCGACTGCCCTCATTTGGGGACAAAAATCCCAATTCACGGGGCCAGATATTGGGCGACGCTTGGCTGATCTGAATCCTCAAGCGATCAAATTCCTGGAAATTCTAGATGATGTGGGACTAACGCCCCAGTTAGAACTTCCTGCCGTCACGACTGGACTCATCCGCAAATTTCTCAGTGCATTGATCTAATACCGTTTTTATATGAAGATGCGCTGAATTGAGAAGGGGGTGAAGGGGGCGTTGCCCCCTTTGTGGGGGTTCCACCCCCCCCTTTTTTATAAAGTTGCAGCTTCATATTGAATTGGTATAACGTGACGTGAATTCGATAACCCGATTTTGCGTGCGCGTCGCGCACGCAAAATCGGGCTTTGGGAGAGTGACGCAACGCGCCACCCTCTCAAAAAATCATTCGTCGAATTCCTAAGAAAACGTGTTTTCTTTTCGTTTTCCCAAGGGGGTAGTAGTGCAGCGCACTACTACCCCCTTGTTAGAGACTCACGTTAAAAATCAAAGTAGACAAACGGGGGGCTTTGGTCGGGCGCTAACAGCCAGGCCGCAAACAGGCAGAGAGGAACCAGCACAATTTTGAGATACCAGTTGAGCTGAAGCTTCAATCCCCGCATGACGGCATATGCTACGCCCATTGCAGCCGTCAACAGGATGAGTAAAAACGTGAGATGGGGGCGATCGATATTCAGTGTCTCGACATAAATCTTTTGAGCAAATTGAATATCCGCCGTTTGCCCAAACAGGCGTTGGAGCAATAAACCAGACTCGCGCAGGTCAGGCAGGCGGAAGAAAATCCAGGCAAAAAAGACGCTGAATTGGGTAATGGCCCAGGCGGCGATCGCCCCCGGTATGGATTGCCAAAACGACTGGAGCCGTGGCCACTCCTTTGAAAGCGCATCTGTCAGGCGATGAACCACCAGAAATAACCCGTGTAGGATGCCCCAGACGATGAAGCCCCAGGCGGCACCGTGCCAGATTCCAGCGATCGCCATAATAATCATCAGATTCAGGCAGGTTCTCTTTAATCCGCGACGTGAGCCACCCAGCGGGAAATAGAGGTAATTGCGCAGCCAGTCGCCCAGCGTAATATGCCAGCGTCGCCAAAAGTCGGCAATGCTGGTGCTGAGGTAGGGGAAGTTAAAGTTTTGCGGCAGTTCAAAGCCCAGCAGGATGGCGCTGCCGCGTGCTACGTCTACATAGCCGCTGAAATCCAGATAAAGCTGCAAGCCGTAGGCAAACGTCGCCAACCACAGATCGCCACTTCCCGCCCGTTGAACATTGCTAAACGTCAGGTTTACCAGCGTTGCCAAATGATCTGCCAGCAACAGCTTCTTGATGGCACCACAGGCAATCAGCCACAGCCCTTCCACCACCTGACTGGATGCCGGAAATTTCATGTTTTGAAATTGGGCGGCCAGCGGATGAAAGCGAGTAATCGGACCAGAAATTAGCTTTGGGAAAAACAGTTTATACGATGCAAATTTGAGCAGGTCGTAGGTTGCTGGAGCACCCCGATACACGTCAATCAGGTACGCGATGCATTCAAAACAGAAAAAGCTGATGCCCAGTGGTGCGATCAGATGTTGCCCAATCCAATCGGCGCTTTCCTGGGCTGCTGGTAATCTGAATAGCGCCCCCACCGAAGAGACGAAAAACGGCACATACTTGAACCCCAACAGCAGCAGCACGTTTAGAACAATTCCCAGAATCAGAACCTTTAAGCGACGACGGTTCCAATCTTGCTGCGCAAACTCCCAGTCCTCATTCTTAATGCGCCAATCAATCGGGCTGCTGAGGGCAATTCCCAGCCGATAGGTGATGTACATCATCGCCAACAGCAACGGAATATATTGAACCTGGAGCGAACTGTAAAAGACCAGACTCGCAATCAAGAGCACCGTTAATTTGAGCGATCGCCCCTCTACAGACCAATAAATTCCCAGTGTGCTCAGCAGGAAGAGTCCGTAAGTGATTGACAGGAAAGCCATTATTGGGTGATGGGTGTTAGGGGTTGGGGGTTAGGGAGTGAACCGAGTAGCGATTGTGAGGACTTCAAGTATCAAGGTTTCAACTCTACAGTTTTCTGTGCAATTTGCAATACCAACCTATTACAAAGTGGCCATTTTTAATAGTTGAAATTTCCAAATCAGCAATTCTCATTTTGAAACCCATTGCGGGTTTTGCACGCCTGTCGGGCGTACAAAACCCGCAATGGATGGCAGCCATCCATTTGCATGATGAGAATTGCTCTCCAAGTGCAGCAAATTCAACAAAAATGCTCTTGCATAGAATCTCTCTTGCACAAAGGCAATGCGAAGCGCCCTATGCTACCAAGCATCAACTCCTTGCGGAAGGGGTTTGGGGAGCGCCGCTCGCTCCCCAATGGGGGGCTGGGGGCAAGCCCCCAGAGAGAGCTTCAACTCAGCAACCAGAACTACATTGATCAACAATCCGAATGAACATGATGGCAAACAAGCGTTATCTGCCTCTCACATCCCCTCCGAGATTGCTATAGTGTTTGAGATAATTCTTACTGTACTTTCACTAAGAGTCGTGACCAGCAATTCGCATGATGCAAATCGGTGGTATCGCTGTACCCATATTAGTTAGGACAACGAAAACCAGAGGGAGTGTGGGGGCTGCGCCCCCAGCCAGGGGTTCCACCCCTGCACCCCATCCTAGTAACTACATTGGTTAGGACAACGAAAACCAAAGGGGATTGGGGGTTGTGCCCCCCGTTAGGGATTCTACCCCTGCACCCCGTCCTAATTCAGATGGTTATGGCTATAGTACAGGCTTGTACTACCAATCAGTGCGAATTGCTAAGTACTGTTACTCATAAGAAAGGGGCCGGAAAGAAAACCAGGAGGATATGGGGGCTTCTCCCCCAGTCAGGGGTTCTACCCCTGCACCCCGAGTTCCTACCCTTATCTATGAACAAGTTGTACTAAGTCGCGACAGAGCATTTGCTAGTTGATATCGAATTAAACAATGGGTAAGCAGCGCGTTCTTTCAGGTATTCAGCCAACAGGCGATTTGCATCTCGGAAATTACCTTGGAGCCATTCGTAACTGGACAGAGATCCAGCAAGATTACGATAGCTATCTGTTTATGGCTGACCTCCATGCCATCACAGTGCCGCACGATCCATCCAAGTTGGCAGAAAACACATATAAGGTAGCGGCTTTGTATCTCGCGTGTGGCATTGATTTGAATTGCGCGACTATCTTTGTGCAATCCCACGTTCCGGCTCACAGTCAGTTAGCGTGGCTGTTTAACTGCATCACGCCGCTCAACTGGCTAGAAGACATGGTGCAGTTTAAGGAAAAAGCGGTCAAGCAGGGTGAGAATGTAAGCGCTGGACTGCTGACCTATCCGGCTCTAATGGCAGCCGATATTTTGCTGTACGAACCCGATAAAGTGCCTGTCGGAGAAGATCAGAAGCAACACTTAGAAATTACACGAGACATTGCAGCGCGGCTCAATTATCAGTTCGGAAAGGAAAATGAACCGATTCTGAAACTGCCCGATCCGATGATTCGACCGGAGGGAGCGCGAGTGATGAGCCTGACGGACGGAACCCGCAAAATGTCGAAGTCTGACCCATCTGATCTGAGCCGCATCAACTTGCTCGATCCGCCCGACCAAATTGAGAAAAAAGTGAAACGTTGCAAAACAGATCCCATTCGCGGACTCACGTTTGACGATCCCGCACGACCCGAATGCACCAATTTGCTGTCGCTCTACATGATTCTGTCAAAGCAAACAAAAGATGCGGTCGCGGCAGAATGCCAAGACATGGGCTGGGGACAGTTTAAGCCACTGCTGACAGAGGTGCTGATTGAAACCCTGAAGCCGATTCAGGATAAGTATCACGACATCACCTCAGATAAAGGCTACCTGGAATCCGTATTGCGCGACGGCAAAGAAAAGGCAGAGGCGATCGCCAATCAAACGCTCACCAAAGTCAAAACGGCTTTAGGATTTTCGATTTCTATGTAAAAAAATCGTTAAGTGGCGGACTCTACTAAACCTGTAGCAATTTATCCCTTAGTATCTGGCTTTGAACCGTCTGTACTGCTACGGGTAGAGCCGTCCACTCTGAGAACAAAGACCGCAAATAACCTGAAAACTTCGTTGAGCGATCGAGCTTAATTCCTACCTCTAAACGGTGCCTTAGTGCATTCGGTATGGGGTTAAGCCCTCCGCTTTGTTATGGGGTATACCACATACTGGTATCCTAAAGCTGACCCTCAAATTTAATTTTCTTTAAATAATCTTTAAGTGCATCCGATGCGCGTCAGTGCGTTGTGTGCCATGCTTCACATAACACGTAATTAGCGGGTGTGTTGCTCTAAATCCTACCTGTCCAACGTTAGTAATCGCTGAATCCTCAATGTCTGAGTCCCAAGCCCACGTTCCGAACGATTCGCGCCTACGGGCGGCTGTCCGCTCTGGTGAATTTCTGATCACGGCTGAAGTGATGCCTCCCAAAGGGTGCGATCCCAGCCATATGATTCAGATGGCGAGTTTGCTGAAAGACAGAGTTCACGCTGTCAATATTACAGATGGCAGTCGAGCCGTGTTGCGCATGTCGTCTCTGGTATCGTCGGTGCTCTTGTTGCAGCATGGCATTGAGCCAATCTGTCAGATGGCCTGTCGCGATCGCAACAGCATTGCCCTCCAGGCAGACCTAATGGGAGCACAAGCGCTCGGCATTCGCAATGTTTTGGCGTTAACGGGCGATCCGGTTAAGGCGGGCGATCATCCCGATGCTAAAAGCGTGTTTGACCTGGAATCAGTGCGATTGCTGCAACTGATTGGCAAGATGAATCAGGGCATGGCGTTGAATGACAGCGTTTTAAGCGATGGCGCAACCGACTTTTTTGTCGGTGCAGCGGTTGATCCTCAATGCCCAAGCTGGTCAGGGCTACAGCGTCGATTCGAGCGCAAAGTGGAAGCGGGTGCACAGTTCTTCCA
>DATNPS010000122.1:0-2160 GCA_036703095.1 Crinalium sp.
ATCATAGTCATCCCACTATCACGAATCTACAAACGGGAGTTACGGAAGCGATCGCTTCTCCTGAAGATCAACTCCCCAAACACACACACACGCTCCCAGATGGCTCAGTGATCACACACACTCATTCTCATCATTCCTCCTCTCAAGAAACCACATCGCATTCTCATTCAGATCACCATCATCATCCCCATACTCACTCTCATTCTTCTGATGCTACGACTCAACTTCATGCTGCTCTGCATGGCAATACAATTGAGCTAGAGCACAAACTATTAGCGAAAAATGATCTGATTGCTGCTCACAATCGTAACTGGCTGAAGAAACGTCATATTCTTGCGCTTAACCTCGTCAGTTCGCCCGGAGCCGGAAAAACAACGCTGCTCACGCGCACCATTACGGATCTGCGGGATCAGATGGCGATCGCTGTGATCGAAGGCGATCAGGAAACCGCAAACGACGCCCAGCGCATTCAAGCGACTGGATGTCCGGTGGTGCAGGTGAATACAGGTACGGGCTGTCACCTGGAAGCTGCGATGGTAGAGCGCGGCCTGCAAACATTGAATCCATCATCAAACTCGCTTTTGATGATCGAAAACGTCGGGAATTTGGTTTGTCCGGCGCTATTCGATTTAGGCGAACATGCGAAAGTCGCCATTCTCTCCGTCACCGAAGGCGAGGATAAGCCGATTAAATATCCGCACATGTTTAGAGCCAGTCAGGTGATGATTTTAACGAAAATCGATCTGCTGCCTTACGTCAATTTTGATGTCGATCGCTGCATCGCCTATGCGCGTCAGGTCAATCCGGCGATCGAAATCTTCCAGGTGTCTGCAACGACTGGAGCAGGATTATCGACGTGGTATTCCTGGTTAAAAACGGTTCACCATCAGTAAAACACTCGTTGCCAAGCTCCTGCTTGGCAATGTGGCTTGGGAAACCTCTAGCTTCCAGCTAGCGACCGAGGTGAAGTATCCACAAGATTGCCATCTAAACAGTTCTATGAAGTCTGGAAGTGGAGCGATAACTTCCGCCACAGGCAGACTTGGTTTCTATCGGCGATCGCCATCCCATTAAATTGAGTAATACAGCGGGAATGCTTTAGCTTCCTTGGGTTTCACAAATACACGCTGCTGCGGCTCTAGCTTCAGTTCATCGAAGCGTTCGCGAGTCAGGTGAGCCGTCACAACCTGGCCATCATCTAACGTAAGTTCAGCCTGAATTTCCCAACCTAAGTGAATAATGCGGCTGACACGGGCGGGCGTTGTTGTGCCATTCGGCTCCACCTCTACCATCACATCCTGCGGACGCAAAAAGATTTCAGGATGGGCAGAGTCAAATCCGTTCCCCTGGAAGATGCGAGACGTGCTGGGCAACACGTTCACCGGGCCGATAAAGCTCATCACAAACGCACTGGCCGGATTGTCATAAATCTCTGCTGGAGTACCAATTTGCTCAACCCGTCCCTTATTCATCACTACCAGTTCGTCGGACACTTCCATCGCTTCTTCCTGGTCGTGCGTCACAAATACAGTAGTGACGTGCACTTCATCATGCAAACGACGCAACCAAGCCCGTAAATCTTTGCGTACCTTAGCGTCCAACGCTCCAAACGGTTCATCTAACAGCAGCACATTAGGTTCTACTGCCAGTGCTCGCGCCAGAGCGACCCGCTGCCGCTGACCGCCCGATAGCTGAGAAGGATAGCGATCGCCCAATCCCGTAAGTTGCACCAACTCCAGCAATTCCTCAACCCGCGTTTTAATCTTGAGTTTCGGCGTTTTGCGAATTTCCAAACCAAAAGCAATATTCTTGCGTACAGTTAAATGTTTGAACAGGGCGTAGTGTTGAAACACAAAACCAATATTGCGTTCCTGCACACTCTCATTCGTCGTATCGCGCCCGGTCAGCAGAATCTTTCCAGTATCCGGCGTTTCTAACCCAGCAATCAACCGCAACAGCGTCGATTTTCCCGATCCCGATGGGCCAAGCAGAGCGACTAAAGAACCTGATTTGATCTCTAAACTAACCTGATCAACGGCCTGAAATGTCCCAAACCGCTTGGATACGTTGTCAACTACAATGCCCACCGCAATCGCCCTCTTCTATAAATTGACTCACCCAGTTCGCCTCATCTCAGGAATTTCCCTGTTTGCCTACGAG
>DATNPS010000126.1:0-7643 GCA_036703095.1 Crinalium sp.
CAAAGGCTTAGATTGCTCTATGGCTGAATCATATCTGTTAGAAAAGTTAAAATCTGTTGAGCAAACGTTTCATGAATTAACGCGTCGGATGGCTGACCCGGATGTAGCGAAAGATCCGGACGAGTTTCAGCGTGTTGCTAAGGCTCGTTCCTCGCTGGAGGAAACCGTCGATGTGTATGAGACATGGAAAAAGGCTCAGGCTGATCTAACAGGGGCACGGCAAATTCTAAAAGAAGCGGGTGGCGATTCAGAGCTGCGGGAAATGGCTTCTTTGGAAGTAGACGAGCTAGAAACAAAGTCAGATGAGCTGGAAAAACGCCTCAAGGTTCTTTTGCTGCCTCGTGATCCCAATGATGACAAGAACATCATGCTGGAGATCCGGGCTGGAGCGGGTGGCGATGAGGCTGGCATATGGGCTGGCGATCTCTTGCGGATGTACTCTCGCTACGCTGAGGGCCAAGGTTGGCGTGTCAAGCTGGTCAGTGAATCCCTGGCGGATATGGGTGGCTTTAAGCAGGCCATTTTGGAAATTCAGGGCGATCAGGTTTACAGCAAGCTGAAATTTGAAGCGGGTGTGCATCGGGTTCAACGTGTTCCGGTGACGGAGGCGGGTGGTCGGGTACATACGTCAACGGCGACGGTTGCTGTGATGCCTGAAGTAGGCGATGTCGAAGTTGAAATTGATCCAAAGGATATTGAACTGACGACAGCGCGTTCGGGTGGTGCGGGTGGTCAAAACGTGAACAAGGTTGAAACGGCGGTTGACCTTTTCCACAAGCCTACCGGGATTCGAATTTTCTGTACGGAGGAGCGATCGCAGCTTCAAAACCGAGAGCGGGCGATGCAGATTTTGCGGGCCAAACTGTATGAGATGAAGTTGAGAGAACAGCAAGAGGCTGTAACCTCAATGAGGCGATCGCAGGTTGGGACGGGCGATCGATCTGAAAAGATTCGAACCTATAACTACAAGGACAATCGAGTAACGGATCATCGTCTGGGGCAAAACTTTACCCTCGCTCCGGTCTTGGAAGGAGACATAGATCTTTTGATCCAGTCCTGCATTTCGCAAGATCAGCAGGAGCGCTTAGAAGAGTTAGCGGCTTCCAGTTCATCTCCAGTCTCACTGTAAATGATGTCCTCCTGTAAACTGAATTTGAGATATGAAAGCCGCGCTGTGTAAGCAGTGCGGCTTTCAGTTTGGTTATTTCTCATGGATTTGAATTTTTCTCCTGCTCTCCGCTTTGGCTAATCGTTTGAATCATTAATATCGTTTTGAAATATTGCCGCGATGTATGGCGTTTTAAGGCGTGCCAATGGCACGTCCCTACGGGGTTATCTGTTGTGGCTTAAAATCTAAATTCATATAACTCCTGAATACTCTTATGCCGCGTTTTTTGCATCTTGCTGATATCCATCTGGGGTTCGATCGCTACGACAACAAGGAGCGAACCAAAGATTTTTTCTATGCGTTTCAGGAAGCGATTCAGAAATACGCGATCGACGAACAGGTTGATTTTGTCTTGATTGTGGGTGATTTGTTTGAACATCGGACGATTCAGCCTGCTACGTTGAACCAGGCCCAGGTGTGTCTTCAACAGCTTCAGGAGGCTGGCATTCCTGTTTTAGCAATCGAGGGCAATCACGACAATCGTCCTTATGGCACTAAAACAAGCTGGATGCGCTACCTGGCAGATTGGGATTTGCTGCTGCTGCTGGAACCGGGCGATGTAGCGGCTGGAGAGGCGTTTTATCAACCGTGGGATACTGAAACCAGGCAGGGTGGCTATATCGATCTGGCGTGTGGGGTGCGAGTGTTAGGTTCGCAGTGGTATGGTTCTGCGGCACCCAGAGCGATCGAGCAGATTGCGGCGGCGATGCAGGGTCTTCCACCGGGGCCGGAGCATACTGTTTTAATGTTTCATCATGGGTTAGAGGGACAAATTGCCCGCTATTCTGGAGCGTTGCGGTATCCAGAGATGTTGCCGTTAAAGCAGGCCGGAGTGGATTACCTGGCTTTGGGGCACATTCACAAGAACTATGAGGTGGAAAACTGGATCTTCAATCCGGGATCACTGGAGGCCAATAGTGTTGAGGAAAGCCGCTATGAGCGGGGTGTGTATCTGGTTGACCTGGATGGGAACGGGGTAAAAGCTGAACTGAAGCGGGACTACTATAATCGTCCTGTTGTTCGGCTGAACGTAACTACGCGGGGCCAGGAGAGTTTAGAAGAGGTAGAGGAACTGGCGATCGCTCACCTTCAGCAAGCGATTCAGTCGGGACGGCTAAATCCAGACGGGGCTCCGATTGTGGAACTGCGGATTGAAGGCCAGGTGGGGTTTGAACGACTGGATCTGGATGTCCGAAAACTTCAGCAGCAGCTTCAGCAAGTCAGCGGGGCGTTGATCTTTTTGTTGCGATATGAGGTGGATGCAGTAGCTTATGCGTCGCCTTTGTCAGAAGATGCCAGCCGATCGCAGATCGAGCAGGATGTGTTCATGGATTTGCTATCGGCGAATAATGTTTACAAGCGACGGGCACAGCAGCTTGCGCTAGGGTTAGTAGAACTCAAGGATTTGCAGTTATCGGGGCGATCGGAAGCGGATTTGTATGATTTTGTGCAAACTTTACTGACGTCTGGGGAAGAATGAAGAAATTCTGTGCTTCTTCGCAAAATTGCAGAGCTACCTAATTCTTCTGTAAGAATACTTGTAGTTAATATCTTGGCTGACCTTCAAACATAAATTAGCTTTGAATTGATTTGTCGTGCTTCTAACTTCTATCTGGAGAATCAATATATGGTGACTCCTTATCCGTTTAAAGACGGTAGCCTAACAGATTATGAGATTTTTATTGGTCAAGCAGGAACTTACAACACGAGGCATATTTCGACCGGAGAAACAATTCCCTGTGTTCAGCCCTCAGGAAATGCCATACAAGGTTTACCAATATCTAACTTGAATATGCTTTCAATTGCTAATCTTGCAGTTAATGTAATGAATGTAGGTGTTGGTGTTTATAACGCTTTCCAACTTCATAAAATTGGTAAGCAATTAGATAAAAACCATGAACAAGTTCAGGCATATTTTGGAAGTATTCAAAATACTCTTAATGCTCATCAACGTACTCTTGAGATCTTAGTTTGCAGTCAATATAACTTGTCTCAACAAATGAACATTCTTCGTGAGGAGATGCGTTCAGGATTTGAAAAGGTAGTTCAAGAAATTCAAGATGCAGAAGCGAGTAGGCGTAGAAGAGAATTTTATGCTAACACCTATGAACTACTCGAAGCTTATGGAAGATTTACAGATCATTTGCCTGATTTACCAGAAGCAGATCAATTAATAAATAGGGCAGAGAGACTAGAAGCATTATTGCAGGCAGAACTTAGCCAAATTCAATCAGGTAGACCTGAAAGATTGTCTTTAGTAATAGCTTTGGCATTTAGTGTAAGAGCTAAAGCTGATGCGTTTGAAGCTAAAGGAGGAAACTATATAATTTCTGCTGACAAAGCTCTTAACAAGCTGAAACAGCAAATCTGCCAAGAGGCTTATGCTACTTGTGAAAATAAAAGTTTGTACGTGCTTGGTGTAGAAATTCCAGAAATTCTCTACCAATACTCATTGTTAAAGCGCAGTATTGATAAGGGGATTGAACTAAGATCTAATTCTGAATCTGAATTTACTTATTTTCCAGATGAATTGATCTGGAATGATGGTCTTGATGAGTTGCGAAATATCTTTGAAAACTCCCCAGATAAAGCTTCTGAGAATCCTGAGAAAATAAATGAGAAAACACCAATTGCTTTAAATACTCTAGGTGAGTATGAATGGTATGTTCGGTTTTCAGGAAAGAATCGTTCGACTTTTAATGTTCACTCTATTAAAACGATCAGTTTAATTGATATTCTTAAGCGCATAGGACATCCTAAGCCTGAGACAGTAGAAATCTTTAAAAATGATTTAGATAAACTAAGGCTTTTTGCTCTACCTGAAACTCCAGGGCATTATTTACATTGCATGCAGAAAGAATTTGCTTGGAAGGAATGTCCTCAGCTTTCTGGAGCTATATCCTGATGAATTTGATCTCCAGGTGTAATCTTAAGGTTCACTTTCCCGTGTAGTTCATAGGTAAATTTAAGCTGGGTGAAATTAAGATTTCTAAGTGGCATTCTCACACCTTAAACAAAGCTTTTGTGATTCAAAAAACTTTCGAAGGGTATGCGAATGGTACTAATTAAGCGATGATAGTGTGAATTTAGAAGATGTTAACAAAGCATTTAGCTGGTAAATATAGAGCTTTCAAATATCTTCTTGAATAATTCATATCTATTTCTTTTCCCAATTTGAGATTGTATGGCTGATTCTACGCTCCCGCCTCTAATTCAACACATGCTGCAACCGGAGTTTTACCCGCATCCGGTGCAGGAGCCGATTCAATTGATTCAAACCCATGTGTCGTATGTGCTACTAACGGGGGAACTGGCGTATAAGGTCAAGAAACCCGTTAATTTTGGATTCCTTGATTTTTCGACGTTAGAGAAGCGGCATCATTTTTGTAATGAAGAACTGCGTTTGAATCGTCGGGGAGCAGCTGAACTATATCTTGAGGTGTTGCCGATTACTCAGACGGGGGACGCATTCCAGCTTGGCGGTACTGGGGAAGCGGTTGAGTATGTTGTGAAGATGCGACAGTTTCCGCAAGAGACGCTGTTGAGCAGCATGTTTGAGCGCGGAGATTTAACTGAGGAACTGCTGACGGAACTGGCAGTGGCGATCGCCCAATTTCACTCCACCGCTGCCACTAGCGATTACATCCGCTCGTTCGGAGAAGTGGCGAACGTTCGTCATGCGTTTGATGAGAACTATGAGCAAACTGAAGCGTATATCGGTGGCCCGCAAACGCAGAAACAGTTTGATGAAACGCGAGTGTATACCGATCGCTTTTTTGCAGAGCGAGACGCCCTGTTCACCAGCCGAATGCAGAATAACTGGATTCGGGAATGTCACGGCGACATTCACCTGAGAAATATTTGCTACTGGAATGATCATCTGCTGCTGTTTGACTGCATTGAGTTTAACGAGCCGTTTCGCTTTGTCGATGTCATGTTTGACATTGCCTACATCGTGATGGATTTGGAGGCCCGGCAGCGGCCCGATTTGAGCACCCTGTTTCTCAATACCTATGTCGAGCAGATTGGTGATTGGGAAGGATTGCAAGTGTTGCCGCTTTACGTGAATCGTCAGAGCTATGTGCGGGCGAAGGTAACATCTTTCTTGTTAGACATTCCCAGTGTGCCCGATGATGAGAAAAAGGCGGCGGCTGAAACAGCAGCACTGTATTACCGTCTGGCATGGCAGTACGCTCAACCCCGACAGGGACAACTGATTTTGATGGCAGGGCTATCGGGTTCGGGTAAGAGTACGACCGCTCGACATTTGGCGAAGCAGTTAGGAGCGATTCACGTTCGTTCGGACGCGGTGCGTAAGCATCTGGCTGGAATTCCGCTAGCTCAGCGGGGTGGGGATGATCTGTATACGCCTGAGATGACAGCTAAAACCTATGGTCGGCTATTGGATCTAGGCATTTCGTTAGCTAAAGAGGGATATACAGTCATTCTGGATGCAAAGTACGATCGCCAAAACTTGAGAGACGCGGTGACGAATCAGGCGCAAGCCGCTCAATTGCCCTATCGGATTGTTCACTGCGATGCACCTATTGAGGTGTTGCGCGATCGCCTTGAGAAACGCACAGGTGATATTGCCGACGCCACTACAGATGTCTTGGCCAAGCAGTACTTAGAACCGTTTACGGATGCCGAACAGCCTCACCTCATTACGGTTGATACGACGCAAGATCTGGCTTCTCAATTGAAGGATGCATTCTAGAGCGTGAATGTGATGAACGGGCTATTGGGACGCGCGATATCCTAATAGCCCATTTTTGCGCTAGCTACAATCCCAAAAGCTGTGTTGACATCTTCTCTCCCAATACTTTTCGGCTCAACAGGGATAGTGCAATGCATAGAGCAATCGTGAGTGGAGTGGCGATCGCTATGATGGCAAGATGGAAATGGGAGATGACGGGTATTCGATCGATCAGGGAAATGCTTGGAGCCAAGAGAAACATGTGGACTAAGTAAATTCCAAATGAAAAATCGCCTAGCCGAGCGATGAAATGAGACTCGATGCCAATTTTTCTGAGTCCCATCAACACATTAATGAAGCAAAATGATGCGGCGAATGATGAAACTTTGATCTGGCTTGCTGCAAATTCTGAATCATTCCATCGTTCATGTAGGTATTGAGATTCGATAACTGAAAGCAAAAGGCACAAGAGCAAGCAGAAGATAAATACAGGCAGTTTTTTATAGAACCAGGCATCATCTAATTTCACTCGTGCATAAATTCCCCAATAGTAAAACATGATCCAGATGGTGCATGGTAGTGCGTACCAGGGAAAGCTTAGCCCATCGGAAAATAAATTGATTCCATAAAGAATGAGGAGAGAAATAGGGCTGAGTGAGATGATGAATGCACTCAAAAAACGATTGGTAAGCGACTTAATTAAGATAGGTGTGATGAGCGTGAACTGTAATAGAACAACGATGTAGTAATAAGGCCCAACGCTTTGACCTGTTAGCAATAGAATGGCTGCTTCTATGGGTTTAACTTCATGCCAATTCCTGAGGAGGATGATCCCCGCTAAAGACCAAATAAGATATGGAGTCAGTAGGCGAGTTAATCGGCTTTCTAGAAATCGAAAATAATCGTTTCGATTATTAAATAGCTTCACCGAAAAGTATCCCGATATAAATAGGAATACAGGTACGGCAAAGTTAATGAACTGTCTGAATATTAGGGCAGATTGCAGTTCGAAATTTCCACTTGATGAGCTAGCTAAACTGATGGCATGAATAGCGACAACCGCCACAATCGCTAAACCGCGAAAAATCTGGAACGATTGATCTTTACTCATATTCCTACTGTTTATTCTCGTTGATGGTGAGGTCAGGTCATGTTTAATGATGACGATTGGATTGGCGTTGGGTTGCAATTGTGGCTCGTATTTTTGGTGTGTTTCTTTGTGTTGGGGTATCCAGCCCCGCTCAGCATTGTGTTAGGGGCGATCGCTGGATTTGCAGGTGGTTTTATTTCCGCCTATGTTAGAGGAAAGAACCAAACCCCTCCATCGGAAACCAAGGGAAGTGACAAAACCAGCCCTCTCAAGCAGGCTCAAGAGCGTTTTATCAAGCGTTGGCAGAAAGATGACGAACCCAAAGAGAAGGTTAGTAAGAAGTTTGGAACTTCGGCGCGGGGAGGGCCAGTGCGTAAACGGCGTCGGTCTATTTCTCGCCGTTGATTGCGGGTTGCTTCAGGCTGTAACGGGATAAGCTGTTCTATCTAAAACCCTGTAGGAGTGCTGACCATGACCTCTCTCAATTCTGTGCCTCCCGATGCGGAAGGCGGTTTGGATGAAATCGTAACAGTGCGACCAGATGCGGAAACAATGACACGCCAGCGATTGCCCTATTTCGTCGGGATTTCTGGCGCAACGGCTGGCACTAGGGGAATTTCGATGAATCTAGTGATCATCCCACCGGGTGCTGCTGCTGAGCCTCACCTCCATAAAGATTACGAGACAGC
>DATNPS010000176.1:0-10659 GCA_036703095.1 Crinalium sp.
CTTGGAGTAGAGAGCCTGACGGGTGTCCAGAAAATATTAGAACGGGCGTGCGATCGCGGTTTAGCCGATGCTGATTATTCCGCCCTATATGCTGCCATCAAACCACCAGCACCAGAGTCAATAGATTAACGTGAACTCGATAGCGCCATTTCAGCTTATTTCCTTCAACTTATTTATTGTGAAGGTTGCAGATGGGGGTACAGGAGGTTGCGGCCCCCACTCCCCCTTTGTGCCATACACTCAATTCAAATCGGTATTAGGTTAACGCCAATTCTACTACTCGGTGGTATCCAATTTTAAGCCTTGTCCGCAAATACACGGCTGCCGGCGATTAAGTTCTCGTAGTAG
Source organism: Crinalium sp. (assembly GCA_036703095.1). GTDB lineage: Bacteria > Cyanobacteriota > Cyanobacteriia > Elainellales > Elainellaceae > DATNPS01. The sequence continues at coordinate 349 of DATNPS010000176.1, forward strand.
ATAAATACTGATAAGTCTTCCTGCCGTTGTGGGAATGCTTGTGGATAGCAATCTGCCTTTATGAAGATACAGGGGTGAATAAAATCTGTATGATGGAATACTGTTCAAACGAATTTTACGCATCTACAGCAAACTGTTTTGAACTATGAATTTTATCGGACTTGTATGGATTGCCTCCTGTGTAGGTAGTCTCTTCTCGCCCCAAAGTTTGCTGAAGACTTCTGACTACATCAGAGTTTTTGCTGCGAGAACCCTATCTGTATTTGGGGATACGGCTACAGCAGCGCCCGCACCCGATCATGCTGCTGCCCCTTTACCTGCAAGACCCTCTACACAACGCATTCACATTGCCTCCTCCTCTCCTGCATTGGGCTGGGAGAGTAGCCGCACCCAAATCCCTCTCATCCAATCTTTTTTACAGCCGTTTTCCTGGTTAAACCCCACTGATAGCATTCTGTTTCGCCCTAGCTCAGCTCGTTACGCAATGGGGGAGCCAAGAACACACTTCCGGTTTGGGCCACCTGTAGCGTCACCCTCCGAGCCGCTCCAAAGCCAACAAAAGCGAGCGACTCAAACTTCCTCATCCCGCATTGCCAAGTTGTTTTCGAGTCTGTCGCGATGGTCGAAAAGCGTGGGCAGACAGTTGAGAACCATGACTACCAATGTGGTCGTGCTTCAGACCAGCCAGATTGATCAGCAGGATATCCCTATTGAAAAGACTCAACCAAACGGGCTGGGGCTGGAGCAATGTATTCCTGCCAGCAAGCGAACCGTATCGAATGCTGTGTCTCGTCGCAAAACGGGCTTTCAAATTTGGGTGAAAGGTCATGCGATCGCAGAATTGCCAACGAAAGCTCAGGCTGATGCCGTTGCTCAGCGCATTCAACAGGTTCTGAAACGCCCTAAGTTTGATCCACGCAGCTTAGCTCCAGCCATTGTGGACGATCGCCCCGCCGGTAAAGCCGGAGGCGAACTGCTATTCTCGATTGACGAGGATTTAGAAACCGCTTTAGGTCGTAACGGTTCACTCATCGCGATCGATTGGATTAACAATTTGCGGATTGCACTATCCACCCCCGTGTTAACGCTAGATCAAGCACAGATCAAGATGTATGGTCTCCAGCAAACGGGTGAAACTATGGAGGGTACAGCATCGTGGTATGGCCCATATTTCCATGGTCGGCTAACCGCTGCCGGAGAACTGTTTGACCAAAATGAGCTAACCGCTGCTCATCCCTCTCTGCCATTTAACACCTATCTCAAGGTCACTAATCTGCGAAATGGGGATGCGGTCATTGTTCGGATCAACGACCGGGGGCCTTATGTAGGCAGTCGATCGCTTGACCTGTCGCGAGAGGCAGCGCGCTGCTTGGGCAGCGAAAATACTGGAGTGGTTCCCTATGAAGCCGTCATTATGGAACCCAGTGAAGATATCGTGGCCGCAGAACAACTGGATGACTCAAATCAGGGTAGAGTTACACAGCTTGCTCAGCGGCCTTAGCGCCCTAGTTCAATATGCAAATTGATGGCAACGAACGCTCGCCGCAGACGAACGTTCGTTGCCATCAATTTGTTTTTTTGCGCACCCGACGGGCGCACGAAAAAACAAATTGGTTTCAAGATGAGAATCGGTCTATTGGGAGAGTGACGCGTCGCGCCACTCTCCCAATAAACCATTCGTCGAATTCACGTTAATCAAGCGTTGCGTGGGGAGGCAGAATGATGTACCGATTGCGATCGATTTCCAGCCATCCCTCGTCTCTCAACTGATTAATTAAGCGGGTCATGGTCACGCGAGTCGTGCCGATCGCATTGGCTAACTGCTGATGGGTCAACCGGACTCCTAGCCGAGTCCCTCCAACCACAGGTTGCCCGATTTCTTGCTTTAACAACAGAAGTAAATGCCGCAGACGATCTTCCACGCGACGATAGCCAACCATTGCCAGAACAGCTTCAGTTTGCCGCAGCCGACGGGCCACATGGCGAAAAATTCCCTGTGCCAACATAGGAGATTGCTCAACCTCCGTGACGGTCAGACGCATTAAGTCCACGTCCGAAAGGGCGATCGCTTGATATGGACGAATCAGCGTCAACGGCAGACCAAATGGCATGGATGAGCAAGCTAATCCCAGCAGCGATTCATCTCCGGTATCGTAGAGCGTTCCTAACTGCACCACGCCCCGGCACACCACCCAAATTTCGTGAGGCAACATCTCGATCGCCTGCCCGCTCGAAAACGGGTATAAACTTTTACCTTGATACAGCTCCTCTAACAACTGGCGTAGATCAGGTTGAGGAGCAACCTCCATAGCGAAGGAATGGAGCATATAACTGGCCAGCTTGGATTCCATTCCAACCTTAGACGGCTTACCTAAAGACCAGGTAATTCTTAGGTTGCAAAGTGGTAATGTTCAGGTTGTAGGAAGGTTAAGCTTGAACGGGAGTACAACGACCAATGGCTGACGCTGGTTCATCGCAATGGGCCAATCTACTTCAGAATCTAGGAGCTTGGAAGGGATCTTTCACTCGCCTCTCGCCACAAGGGCAAGTTTTGGAGGACATTCCAACCTTGATCACCTTCGAAGGCTTAAATCATAACCAAACCGTTCGCCAAACTTTGCAATACTTTTCGCCAGAAACAGGAGAGCTATCGCAGGAAAAAGTGTTGGAGTACAGTTCCCTCAGTCGAAGCGTGCTGTTTTTTGAAGGCGGCGCTTTCTCTCAAGGCTCCATGCAGTTTGGCCCTTTTTCGGAATTTGGCGCGGAGTTGGGATTTATCCAAGGCGATCGCCGTTTGCGCCTGGTGCAGTTGTTTAATCCGGAAAGCCATTTATCGACGATCACATTAATTCGCGAATATCGGATAGATACTAATGCACCCGAACGACCTCCCCTGACACCAGAAGCGCTAATTGGCGAATGGCAGGGAGACGCTGTGACCCTGTATCCCGATTGGCGATCGCCCGATTACTACACTAGCCGGCTTTCGATTCGATTAGAGGGCGATCGCTTGCTCCAGCATCTAACAGCAGGTGAACTAAATCTCTCATCCTCTGCCCAAATTGACGGGTCGCGATTGTTATTTGACCAGGGTTCCTATCCTATTCAGGTGTTACTGCTGACCGATGGCGCTTCTACCAATACCCCTCTTACGATTCCACGGGGTAAGCCCTTTTTGCTAGAAGCGGGTTGGTTGATTGATGATAACTTACGCCAGCGAATGATTCGGCGCTATGACGCTCGAGGTGGGTGGATCAGCTTAACACTGGTGACCGAACGCCGGATTCAGCAATAATCCACGATAAATCTTGTTTATAGCAGTTCTCACTTGGGCGAACTACAGTTGTTTGTTTGAGCGCGCTCCGCACGGCTCTCAAACAAACAACTGGGTTTTAAGCGATTGAAAATCGAATTTATAGCAATCGAGGGGTTAGTTAGGACGGGGTGCAGGGGTGAAACCCCTGGCTGGGGGCGCAGCCCCCATACCCCCTGTCCTAACCATCTCAACGGTTGCTATAGGATCATGAATTAATTAAAACTGGATTTTTAATTTTGAAAGCGCAACTGAGCCGTGCTTTCAAAAATTAAATTTTGGGTTTTATTAAATTTATGTTCCTTAGGATGCTGCTGGAGTCACTAATGGCTCAACCGCGATCGCTGGCCCCACCAGCGATACATACGGCTCACCAAAATAGCGACGGGCCACATCCTGCGCCTCTTCTGGCGTGATTGCCGCTATATCGCGCTGGAAGGTCTGGTCAAATTCAATCCCCAGTTGTAGCGTCTCATACCAACCAAAGATCTGCGCCAGTTGTGCATTAGTTTGTTTACCCAGTGCATATTGGCCTAGGAGTTTATTCTTGGCCGCCTGCACCTCTTCCGGCGACAGCGTTACATCGCACAACCGATCCACTTCTCGCTTTAAACCGTCCAGCGCGATCGCCGCATTATTTGGTGACGTTCCCATGTAAACGACGAACTGAGAGGTATCCAGTCGAGTCGGATAAAAGGCAGACACTTCGTAGGCCAGCCCTTGCTTCTCGCGAAGTTCAACAAATAAACGGCTCGACAGGCCATTCCCTAAATAGGTATTCAGCAGCTTTAAGGCCATGTAATCTGGGTTTTGCACAGATGGGGTCAAATACCCTAGCATCACGATCGCCTGTTGTGTGTCCTGGACGGTGACAGCCCGTTGGGGATCAGCATCTAATGATGGCAAATGTAAAGTAGGGAACGGCAGCGCTTTCCCATTGTCTTCTGCGGGAACCTGCCAGCTACCAAACGTTTCATCCACCAGAGCCAGCGTCTCTTCGGGGACAATTCGCCCTGCAATGCTGATCACGACGTTGTCGGGCCGAAAATAGGTCTGGTGAAAGTGCAGCAGATCCGACCGAGTTAGCGTCGATACGGTTGCGTCTGTTCCTAGGCTGGGCAGCGCATAGGGATGCCCCTGATACATCGCCTGCCGGAGCTGCTTCTGAGCCACCGCAAAAGGTTGTTCTTGCATTGAGCGAATGCCCTGGAGGGTCAGACGACGCTCTAACTCCACCTCTGAGTCGGGAAAAGAAGGCGATCGCAAAATCTCAGAGGCCAATCCCAAAATTTCTGGAAAATCCGCAGAGACGGTTTTCAGGCTGAGCAGACAATAATCTGCCGCCGCATCGGCTCCCAAACTGGCTCCAACAGACTCCACCTGCTCGGCAATTTCTTGGGATGAAAGGCGATCGGTACCTTTGGTCAAAACTGCCGACAGTAGATGCGATACACCTGCTTGCTCAGGTAACTCATAGCGACTGCCGACACGGATGAAAATTCGGGCTGCGACAATATCAGCCGCCGGATTTTCAACCATCAGCACCACCATGCCATTGTTCAAGACAGCGCGATGCACATTTCGATTCTGTAACGTTTGCGCCACATTCAAATTTACGGGCATATCAAGATTGAAGATTTAGAGTTGGGTTCTTAATGCTGCGGATTAAACATAGACTGACCCGTTCAACGGTTAGATCAACCAAAGGGCTTAACATGTGCCTCTTTAGGTTGGATGAAAGATATAAGCGTCAGAGTCAGTCCAAACCGTCCTTAAGCCAGGTTCATCCGGTTATCGCCTATCCATCAGGTCTAAGTATGGTGACGGCATAGTGATAGGGAGAAAGATACTGGCTGGCATACTGCTGTAATTCTTCCGCCTGAAATCCTTGAATTTGCGACGGATAGGTGACTGAAAGAGGAGCGTCAGCAATGGTGTTGTAATACCCATACAGACCGGCCAGCTGACTAGAGGTTTCCGTTGAAAAGGCATAGTCGTTGCAAAGCAATCGCTTGTGGCGCGCTAACTCTGCCTCGCTAATGGTGCCGTTGATTAACTCGGCAAGGCGATCGCCCACAATCGCTTCAACGGCATCCAGATATTCTGGCTCTAACCAGGCGCTAATGGTGAATAAGCTGGAATCTTTTTGCAGTGAAAAACTGCTGCTAATCCCCTGCACAAGCTGTCTTTCTTCTCGCAGTTCTCGAATCAACCGAGAAGACCGTCCACCTGCTAACAGTACGGATAACAAGTCTAGACCGTAAGCGCTGCGCAGTTGATCGACTCCAGGGCCAATCCACCCCATCATCAAACGGGCTTGCTCTAACCTGGGCAATTCCAGTTCCAAACGGCGAATTCCAGTAATCGGAGGCTCTGCCTCTACACCGGATTTGGGTCGATCGGGCGGCGACTGAAAGCGGCTAAATAAGCGATCGACCAGCTCTACCGTTGGCCCCTGTTCAACGTTACCCACGACCACTACGGTCATATTTTCGGGTTGATAGTGAGTGCGATGAAACTGGCGCATCTCATCGGGCGATCGCTCCAGTAACCCCGGTACATCTCCCAACACAGACCGTCCATAGGGATGACGTTGATACATGGTTTCCATCAACGCCTGAAATCCCAGCCAATCCGGATCGTCTTCCGCTTGCCGAATTTCTTCTAAAACGACATCCCGTTCTCGGTCAAACTCATCATCGGGGATAGCCGCATTAATCAACAGCTCGGCTAAACAGGGCAGTGTGTCGTTTAAGTGCGCCGCAGAGGTGTTAATGAAATAATGGGCATAGTCGTGACTGGTCGCCGCATTGGTCACGCCACCTCGATTTTCAATCACCTGGTCAAAATAGCCAGGAGGAAAATCATCGGTGCCCTTAAAAATCATGTGCTCCAGGAAATGAGCCATTCCTGACCAGGGGCTGGGTTCTGCGATCGCACCCGCCCGAACCCAAACATCAACGGCTACCACAGGGGTGGCAGGAATGTTTTGGTGGATCACTGTCAGCCCGTTGTCTAACCTATGGAGGTGGGCTGGAAAGGTAGAAGTGGTTAAAAGCGCAGCCAATCCCTCTACTTAAATCTGCAATAAATTTAGTGTTGCAACTATCCTAACGTTTTATGCTCCAAGTAGTTAGAATTCTCCCGATAATCCAGCAGTTCTCAGTATGCGAATCCGCGCGCCCGACGAGCGCGCCAAACCCGAACCAATTTCAAAATGAGAACTACTGCCGATAATCAGCAATTCTCACGCTCCAAGTCAGTAGTTCTACACGTTCGCCTGCGGCGAGCTTATAGAACCACCAATTGCGAGTTTTGTATCTCCAACGGGGACAAAAAACCCGTAATCGGTTTCCAAATGAGCATTACTGCCCGATCATCCGTAATTCTCATGACGTAGTTCGAGAATTGCTAAACGTAAGAGGGAATACTTAATCTGATTTCGTTTTTGTGTCTGCCCCCTTATCGGTTGAAACCATGGATAGCCGAGCAATAGACAGTCTGGAAAAAATTCGGCAACAGTACGATCAAGCCCCGTATCCCCGCGTCCCTCTCGAAACATCCCCTAAGCGCAACTACGAGCTGCTTTATAAATACAGCCTGGTGACGCCTTACTATCTCCGCTATCAAACGGTGATTGATCCCAAAGGCAAGCTGATTCTGGATGCTGGTTGCGGCACAGGCTTCAATGCTTTGATCCTGGCAGAGGCCAATCCGGGAGCACAAATTGTTGGGGTCGATATTTCGGACGCATCGATCCAACTGGCAGATCAACGGCTGAAATTTCATGGATTCGAGACAGCCGAGTTTCACGTCTTATCCATTGAAGATTTGAGTCAGCTCGATCGCCAATTTGACTATATCAACTGCGACGAAACCCTCTATCTCTTGCCCGACCCGATCGCAGGACTAGAGGCCATGAAAGCCGTTTTGAAGCCAGACGGCATTATTCGCTTCAACCTCCACAGCGCATTGCAGCGGCGGCATTTCTACCGGAGTCAAGCTCTATTTAAACGGTTAGGTGTTCTAAATGATGGGCAGACGGATGAGGCCGTTCAGGCGGTCGTGAATACCATGCAACGCCTGAGGCCAGATACCACCATGCGCGCAACCGCCTGGAAATCAGAGTGGGAACAAACCGAACATCGGGGCCAAATTCTGGTAAACCATTTGCTCTTGGGCGACAAGGGATATACCATCCCCGACCTCTTTGCCATGCTGGATGCTGCCGATTTGGAATTCATCAGCATGGTGAACTGGCGACACTGGGATGTGACTGATTTATTTAAAGATCCAGAAAATTTGCCTGCCGTCTGGGCCATGAGTCTGGAAAGCGCTTCTATTGCAGAACGACTGCGGCTTTATGAACTTCTCCATCCCATTCATCGCCTGCTAGACTGCTGGTGCGGTCATCTCGATCAGATAGACCCTGGTTTGCTACTGGATGAATGGACCGATACAGAATGGCAAACCGCCCAGGTGCATCTGCATCCTCAACTGCATCAAGACGAGGTGAAACAGGATTTGATCACCTGCATAGCAGAATCCCAATCGTTTGAAATTAGTCGCTATATTCCGCTCCCTGCCCTGGGGCCAGTCATGGTTCAAAGTGCGTTGGCTGCAACGCTGCTGCCCTTATGGGATGGACCTCAGTCGGTGATGTCACTGGTTGAACGCCATTTAATGACCCAACCCCGCGATCCTGTAACGCTAGAGCCGATTACCAAGGAAGCGGCTTTCATGCAGGTCAAACGTCTCTTAGCGCAGCTCAATTCATTTCTCTATATATTATTGGAGCGTTGTTAGTAGAGCGATCGCTCCAAATCCCACTCTCCAATCCTATTCTCCGCAATTCAGCAAATCCCCAGGGAGTTCTAAGGATCGTGAATTTAATAAAACCCAAAACTTGTTTTTTGAAAGTGGTGCAGAGCAACACTTTCAAAAACTAAACATTTGGTTTTAATAAATCTCCATTCCTAAGCCCATTAGGATGCACTACTCCATCAAACGAAAATACATCATGGATATTCAACAATCTGAGTGGCTCGATAAAGTGCGTCAGCAGTTTGATTTTGCACCATATCCCAGAGTGCCCTTAGAAAAGTTGCCTCATGATCACTACAACGACCTGTTTGTTCACAGTCTAGTAACGCCTCATTATCTGCGCGATCGCCACATCGTTGATACTCACGGTAAATACATTCTGGACGTGGGGTGTGGCAGTGGCTATAAGTCTCTGATTTTGGCGATCGCCAATCCGGGGGCACATGTCGTTGGAGTCGATCTCTCCGACGCTTCGGTAGAGTTAGCCCGACTGCGGTTTCAGCATCACGGCTTTGAAAACGCTGAGTTTCACGCGCTATCACTCAAAGAATTGCCAAGCTTGGGACTGCAATTTGACTATATCAACTGCGACGAAGTGCTTTATCTGCTGCCTGAGCCAGTCGTCGGTTTGCAGGCCATGCGATCCGTTTTGAAGCCAGATGGCATTATCCGCAGTAACTTGCATAGCTACCTCCAACGGGACTCCTTTTACCGTGCTCAGGATTTGTTCAGAATGATGGGTTTAATGGATGGCAATCCAGAAGACTTTGAGATTGACATTGTTAAAGAGACCATGAGTTCGCTGCGGGATAATATCTTGCTGAAGGTGCAGACCTGGGGGACTAAATTTGAGACGTCAGAGAATTCGGAGGAAGTCATCTCCGAAATCTTAATGAATCATCTATTCCAGGAAGACAAGGGCTACACCATCTCCCAACTCTTTGCCATGTTTGAAGCCGCAGACCTGGAGTTCATCAACATGGTGGATTGGCAAAGCTGGCAGGTCGCAAACCTATTTAGTACGACTGAAAACCTACCCGATTGCTGGAAACCTGTATTCAAAGGTGACTCAGTTGCAGATACGCTCCAGCTCTATGAATTGCTCCATCCCACGCATCGCCTTTTAGATTTTTGGTGCGGTCTTCCCAATTCGGTTGAACCGTTGCGCTCCAGCAGGCAGTGGGATATGACCGATTGGCAGACCTGCGTTGTGCGATTACACCCTCAGCTACAAATTGAGGTAGTTAAGGATGATCTAGTCCGCTGCACCACGGCCTTAAGCCCTTTTGAAATCAGCCGCTACATTACAATGTCGGCTCCTGGGCCTCTGTTCCTGGATAGTTCTGCGGCGATCGCCCTCCTCCCCCTATGGGACGACCCCCAATCCATTCAGGCATTGGTTGATCGATATCAAACTGTTCGCCCGCCACACCCAGTCACACTACAGCCCATCTCTCCAGAAGCCGCTTTTGCAGAGGTTCAACAGCTTTTACGCCAGCTAGAGCAGTGCTGCTATGTGCTGCTAGAGGCATCCGAGGGAACACTAATAGAATGACAACCTAATACTGGCGACGAGGCGATCCAACGGGGAATTTCACCTAACGTTCCGGATTCATCCACATTTTGCCTTTAAACGAGATTAGTAAATCTTTTTTGCTGACTTTTTTGCTGACATACTGTTGCCACAGCAGTGAGAACATCGAAATCCTAAGGGGTTTGGGAGCTTCACTCCAGCCAAGGATTTCACCTCTGTTCCCCGTCCTAAACCAAACGACCACGGCTATAAACCTTTAAGTATTTACAATTTTATTTCGTAAAATTTATACATAGCATTGACTGCCCACATTTTCCGAATAAGTGTCAGCAAAACTACTTAAATTAAAGTTTTAGAGATTTTGGCAGTTAATTTTGTCCGTAAAAAGACTTAGGAAAAAAATTTTATCTAGGTGACATCAATTACTTAAAACGTGGGCAAGTTATACCCAGGAGATAAAACTCCCCCCAACATCCAAGGAGAACTTGCCATCATGAAGACTGAACTGAAAGCCAAATTCCTGCAACACCTGATTCAAAAGAAAGACAGCGAAAAAGGCTTCACTCTGATTGAATTGCTCGTTGTTATCATCATCATTGGTATTCTGTCCGCGATCGCCTTACCATCCTTCCTGAACCAG
>DATNPS010000178.1:0-21445 GCA_036703095.1 Crinalium sp.
TCAAGGCAGCGTTATACTCAGACCAGTTGCGGATGCGGTAGCTCATTGCTGTGATGGATTGTTGGTGGTACTTCAACCCTATCACGTCCCATCCGCAACCCCTTCATGCAACAAAGCCGAAGCTAGTTATGGTATCTACGAAAGTCAAACTATGGACGGTAGACGACTATCACCGCATGGTCGAAGCTGGAATTTTGACGGAGGGCGATCGAGTTGAGTTATTAGAAGGGCAAATTATCGAGATGAATCCGCAACTGCCACCCCACGCAGCAACCACTCAACGTGCCTTTCGCTATCTGGATCGACTACTGGAGCCGGTGGCTTATGTGCGGATGCAGTTGCCCATAACGCTAAGACCCAAATCAGAACCCGAACCCGACATTGCAGTGGTTCGCATTGATGCCAATGAGTATGGCGATCGTCATCCCACACCGGACGAGATTTTTCTGATTATTGAGGTTGCAGATTCTACATTGCTCAGCGATCGTCAGCAAAAAGCACCCATCTATGCCAAAGCGGGAATTGCTGATTACTGGATTTTAGATGTGAACACCCGACAGGTTTACGTCTTTCGAGAACCAACGCAAGAGGGCTATCAGCAGGAAAGGCTCCTTGCTGCCAACACGGTGCTTGCTCCAGTTGCGTTTCCTGATACCAGAATTCCACTCAATCAACTCTTTCTCCAAAATGCGCCTTAAATAATCGTGGTAATAGCCGTGATATGTAGCCACGAATAACTTTCTTGAAACATCTGAAGCTGCTGACAGACCTCCTTTGTAAACAGGTTATATGCCAGCGCCTCTACTCCCGAATCCTGCCGTGATTCTGCCCAGGTGTGATCAGCGGGAGGAATAATTTGCAAATCATCAGGTACATGAAGCGTATCCAGATCATTAACGTTCCTGCCAAACATAGCCTTCAGTTTCTCAACCAATCGCGAGGGAATATCTTTGAGTGCAAATTCAATCATCGGTAGCTGAGGATGAATGATCGCATCAAATGGAATGCTCTTTTGTTCCAGAGTTGTCTTCCACCGAATTGCATCGAACCCAAACTGCACACTCAACACATAGGCATCTCTAGGTAGGGCTTCGCTGGGCAATTCATACCCATGCTGGAGAGTAAAAGTGATATCCATTTGCTCTGCTAGCTTCAGGCCTTCTCCTATACCCATTGAGAATCCAACCAACACGGTATTGTGCAAGTCCAACTTGGTCAATATTTGCAGAGTTTTCTTGACCAACAGTAATGTAAGGCGTGAGAGATTTCTCCTGTGTAGATTGATGAGGTACAAATCAATCACGATTTTGGTGACAACTGTGCCCTGCTCTACGGCTCTGGGAGTAGATAGCGTAGTCTTTAACGTGAACTGGCGAGGATCAACGACAGGACGCAACTGATTGGCTTCTGCTAATTTTCATTTAGATCTCCCAACGGCGTTGTTGCATAGATGAAGAACCGGATGGGAGGATTTGAAGGAATCTGGGAAACTAGACGTTCACCCAAACTGAGTCTGATTTGGTAATCTGAATTATTCGATTGAGCGCAGCAGATTACCTCAGCAGGGCAACCGCATTAAAAAATTGGGTGGCTACCCTGCAAGGCTTCCTGATTTTATGAGTAGAAATGTTTAGAGGCTGAAACCCTCAATCGGTCGTGCGCTAAAGAAGTGTGGGATAAGTAACGAGGTCTGTCCAAGACCAAGAACTATCCGTTAATCCGGGATTGTAAATTAGATTGTGTCAAAGGTCAGAAATGAGATCTAATGAACTATTAAACCCAAGACACTCGTACTATGACATTTCGACCTGAGCTCCTGGATGAATTACTCAAAGGCTATGAGAATCCCGAAGACCTGCTGGGGAACGGAGGAATTCTCAAGCAACTTACGGCTGCTTTGGTAGAACGCTGCTTGAATGCGGAGATGAAAACCCATCTCGAAGCGCAACAGGCAGAACCTGAACGCGAAGACAAGCCAGCCCGAAACCGCCGCAATGGACACAGCAAGAAGACTATTAAAGGTGAGTTTGGAGAGGCACAAATCAACATCCCACGCGACCGCAACGCTGAATCTGAACCCCAGATTGTCAAGAAGGGACAGACCCGTTTCGACGGCTTTGACGACAAGATCTTGTCGCTCTATGCCAGGGGCATGAGTACCCGTGACATCCAGGTTCAATTGCAAGAGTTGTATGGGGTAGAGGTTTCAGCAGGACTGATCTCTAATGTCACTGATGCGGTGGAAGCGGAGCGTAAAATCTGGCAAAATCGCGCCCTTGACCCGGTGTATCCCATCGTCTATTTTGATGCCATCGTGGTCAAAGTCAGACAAGACGGACGGGTCATCAACAAAGCGATTCACCTGGCGCTTGGCGTTAACTTGTCTGGTACCAAAGAACTCTTGGGGATGTGGATGACCCAGAATGAGTCTGCCAAATTTTGGCTGCAAGTGCTAACAGAGCTTCAAAATAGAGGTCTCAAAGACATCTTCATCGCCTGCTGTGATGGTCTCACTGGCTTTCCGGATGCCATTGAAGCGGTCTTTCCCAAAACTCAGGCGCAGTTGTGCATTGTCCACATGGTTCGAAATTCGCTTAGCTACGTGTCCTACAAAGACCGCAAAGCCGTTGCAGCAGACCTCAAACTAATCTACACGGCTAGCACCCAAACTGGAGCAGAGCAGAGCTTAGTCGAGTTTGCCCAAACGTGGGACAAGCAATATCCAACGATTAGCAGGTCTTGGTTCAATCATTGGCAGCACATCATTCCCTTCTTTGCGTTCCCACCGGAGATTCATAAAGCCATTTATACCACCAATGCCATTGAATCGATGAATATGACCCTTCGAAAGGTGATTAAAAACCACCGTGCTTTCCCAACCGATGAATCTGCTCTAAAAGTGGCTCGCCATTGGCAACATTGCTAAAAAGTGGACGATGCCCATTCAAAATTGGAAACTTGCCCTCAATCGCTTTGCTATTGAGTTTGGCGATCGCTTTCCAACTTGAATCTTTAGCTTGGACACAATCTATCTGACCTATCCACATACTTGGCTCATATGTTAATTCCCATACGATTGCGGAAATATCGGCAATAAACTTCACATAGTGGCATAACATCATTCCCCTGAAGCTTCACAATGCCCATACTGCGTAGCTTAAATGCTTGCGTTGCCCCCACGTCCACTAAGCTATCTACACTAAAAACCTGCTTAGCAGCAGCTAATAATTTATCATCTTCCTCTAAATTAAGCCAATGACGGCGTAAGTGATCTCCATAAGGCCCTTCTTCAGTCGCAGCCACTTGTTCTAGCTGCTCTAAGGTCATGCGATCGCGAGCAATTTGATAAAGCGCTACTCGCACCAAATATGGATGTCCTCCCAATAAGTTCATCAGTTGCTCTACCATAGCTCTGGGCCACATCAAGCCATGTCGTTGCAACAAATCTCGCACTTGATCATCCGTCCATACTGGCAACTCAATTGGCAAACCAACATTAAAGGGAGACTGATTGATATTGAGAGGAATATAAACCTCTTTAGAATGAGTAATGATTAACCGTAGCTTTTGCCAAACCAGGTTATTTTTTGCTCGCTCGTGCCATGCTCGCAGCAGCCCAAAAAAATCAATGGCGACTTCGCTGCGCTTAAACACTTCATCGACTTCATCTAACCCTAACGCAATAGGGCTTTTGAGTTCAGTCAGAAGGTAACGTTGAAAGTAGTTTGTACATTGATCTTTCGACCCTAAAAACTCATCCTGCCAGTAATCATTCAGCTTGTTTGGCAAACCCAACTCATTCGTGATACTGGCACAAAACCATCTTAAAAAGACATCGAGATCTGTGAGACATCGAGCATCAGCAGATTGAAAGCTAATACAGGCAGTTTGATAGCCTTCCTCCATAGCTTGATGTAAAATCCGCGACATTAGTGACGTTTTTCCCATTTGTCGAGGTGCTTTTACCCGAATCAAGGCTCCTGGTTTTAGAATCGTTTCATAGCAATCCTGTTCATTAGGAGGACGATCGACGTAAAACGCTGATTTGAGGGGAACTTGTCCTTCAGGATCTTCTAGAACCAGCATTGCAGTCTCACAAGGAAATTCCTCTGAAAGAGAACCTAGTGTTGGTATGGAGCGATCATCCGCCACCACTGTCACTTTCTGCCTGCTTTTTAGAACAGGTGTTAAAGATTCTGGAATACTCTCCAGGTCAATCGATGTACAGCCAATCTCAAACGCGACGTCGAACGATCGCCCTGCTCCCAGAGCATCATAAAATCCTTTTGCAAATTCAATTGCGGCGCGATCGCCAATCGCCCGACTCATTCCTACCACGTAATCAATATGTTGATGAATAGCCTCTGCTTGCACTTCTGAATAGCAGGCATTCAGAACAACACACTCTACTTCATTTTTGAAGGATTTAAACAACCTGGCTAGAGAAGTGGCACTCACGAGCTTCATCTTCCCAGAACTATCTTCTAAAGCTAAGCCACCGCTCTCCATACCATGACCTGAGAAGTGGACGATATGAGGTTCATGATCTAAGAACGCCCGACGTAAATCATCTATTCGAACGGCAAGTTTTGGAATAATTTCAAACTGATCGCGACACTTGGCACGCTCCAATGCATGTTCAACCTCTCGAACTTCTTCCTCCAAACGCAGTCGCCCTGTGTCCTTCGGATTTGCGGTCAGCATCAAAATCTTCTTCATAGTGCCATTGCGTTCAGCCAGCAGGGTAGATGGGAAATAGTTATTCTGCAAGCCAAACCAATTATCACGACTTGCCAGTTAAAACAAAAGATTTTTAAAACTTTTCTGCAAATAAAATAAAACCCGTTAATTTTAAGCAAGTAGCCAGTGTATCTAGATAGAATGGATAACTTTGAGTAGAAGAGAGCAACGAAAAGGGAGCATTTTGGCAACTCCAGAACAAGAAATATATTAAATTTTCTATGCGAGAAATATAACAATCAAAGACAGATGGGATAGCAGGCCATTCAAAAACTACAAGACGACAAAGCGGGTAGCAATCATAACGTTAAAGAGGAATTGTTATAGCTTACATTGTCCTATAGCACCTAGTCCTTATAGCATCTGGTCTTATAGCATCTGCATAATGCTGAGTTCAGACCTGGACGAATCATACAATTTGGGAATTATACATGAGGGAAACATCACCAGCCTATACATACCAAATTGGAGGAAGTCTGCCCATCGATGCTCCCACTTACGTCAAGCGGCAGGCAGACTGGATATTGCTGGAGGAATTGCGGCAAGGTGAGTTCTGCTATATTCTCAACTCCCGGCAGATGGGCAAATCGAGTCTGCGTGTGCAGGTCATGCAGCAGTTACAGCAGGAGGGGTTTACCTGTGCGGTGATTGATATGACCTCTATCGGAACGGCCAACATCACGCCTGAACAGTGGTACGCTGGGCTGATCAATAGCCTGATCAATAATTTTGAACTTTACACTACATTCAATTTGACAGAGTGGTGGACAAATCACAACGTCTTGTCACCCGTGCAGCGATTGAGCCAGTTTCTTGAAACGGTGTTGCTGAAATTAACAACCCAGAAGATTGTCATTTTCATTGATGAGATTGACAGCATTCTCAGCCTTAAGTTTAATTTGGATGATTTTTTTGCTCTCATTCGAGATTGTTATAACCGACGCGCTGACCAACCTAACTATAGGCGATTAACGTTTACATTAATAGGAGTCTCAACTCCTTCAGATCTGATTCGAGATCACCGTCGTACTCCGTTTAACATCGGTCGCGCAATCGAGTTGGGAGGATTGCAGCGATCGGAAGCCCAACCTTTAGCAGCAGGCTTGGCGATAGTTGGCGAGCCAAATGCGTTGATAGGAGAGATTCTAACGTGGACGGGTGGACAGCCCTTCTTAACGCAGAAAATCTGTAAATTGATCGTGCAACAAGGCGGTTGTTGTCCTCCCGGAACGGAAGCAACCTGGGTCGAACGCGTGGTACGACAATATGTGATTGAACATTGGGAGGCACAAGATGAACCAGAGCATCTGAAAACAATCCGCGATCGCCTCTTATTGGGAAAAGAACAGAGATCTGGACGGCTACTGGGATTATGTCAGCAGATTATACAGCAGGGTACAATTGCTGCAAATGACAGCCTGGAGCAGATAGAACTGCGCCTGAGTGGGTTGGTTGTGAAACAGCAGGAAACGCTGCAAATTTATAATCCCATTTATGCTGACGTCTTTACCTTAGAGTGGGTTGATCGGGCACTGGCAAACCTCCGCCCTTATGCCAAGGAATTGAATGCCTGGATGGCGTCCGATCGCCAAGATGAATCGCGTCTGCTCTGGGGGCAAAGTTTGAAAGAAGCGCAAGTATGGGCAGCCGATAAAAGTTTAAGTGACCTGGATTATCAGTTTCTAGCAGCCAGCCAGGATTTAGAGAAGCGAGAAGTTGAACGCCATTTAGAAATTTCCCAAAAAGCACAAGACATTTTAGCAACTGCGTATCGAACCGCTAGGCGCAGAATTCGATTAGGATTTCAGTTGGGTTTGATTGTCTTGATGACATTCCTGGTGATATCTGGGATCGCTGCATTTTGGGCCGTCAGGCAAGTCCATGAAGCTCAGCAAATTGTGCAACTCGAAAATGCTGGAACAAAAGCTTTGAATCAATTTCGCTTGGGACAAATTGCAGGTCTCCTGCCCGCTATTCAAGCAGGACAGGAATTGCAGCGACTGGTAGGGCATCGATCTGTAGAACAGTATCCATCCGTGCAGCCCTTGTGGGTGTTGCAAACGATTTTGGATACGATTCGAGAGCATAATCAGCTAGTTGGGCATGAAGGTGTGGTTAACAGTGCCAGCTTTAGTTCTGACGGGCGGCGAATTGTCACCACATCCGACGATAAAACGGTACGAATCTGGGATGCATCTGGTCAGCCATTGGTTGTGCTTCAAGGGCATCAGGATGTGATTAATCGAGCTGAATTTAGTCCAGATGGACAATCGATTGCCAGTGCGTCGAATGACGGAACTGTCATCTTGTGGAATTTAGCAGGTCAACCGTTGAAGCGCTTTACCCCGCAGAGCGGCGTGATTTGGGATGTTCACTTCAGCCCAGACGGTCAACGCATCATAACCGCTTCTCAAGATGGCACTGCGCAAATTTGGGATGTACGTTCCGGCCAGAAACTAATCGTTTTACAAGGACATCAGGGAAATATTTGGAGTGCCAACTTTAGTGCGGATGGACAGCGAATTGTGACCGCATCAGAGGATAAAACGGCTCGCATCTGGGATGCATCGGGTCGGCTACTGATGGCGCTAAGAGGCCATGAAAATGAAGTACTCAATGCCAGTTTTAATGCTCAAGGCGATCGCATTGTCACCGCATCCAGCGACCAGACAGCGCGGCTTTGGGATTTATCAGGGCAAACTTTAGCTCAACTGGGAACCCATGAAGGTGCCGTTAATAGCGCCAGTTTCAGTCCAGATGGGCAACATATTGTCACGGCATCGTATGACACAACCGTTCGCTTGTGGGATTTAAAGGGACGACAGTTGTTAGAGTTGAATGGGCATGGCGATAGCGTCAACAGTGCTAGTTTTAGTCCAGATGGAAATTCCATCGTTACAGCGTCCTGGGATGGAACGGTGCGACTGTGGCGAGTGTCTAATCCTCGTATCCGCTTTATTTCAGGACATCGCGATAAGATTGCCAGTGTGAACTACAGCCCTGATGGGCAACACATCGTCACGGCGTCTTGGGATAGAACGGCTCGTCTGTGGGATGCATTAGGAAAACCATTACAGGAGTTGATTGGACATCAAGATAGCGTCTCCTACGCCAGTTTTAGCCCAGATAGTCAGCAGATAGTGACAGCCTCCTGGGACAAAACCGCAAGCGTATGGAATGCCACAGGCCATTTAATTCAGTCATTGCAGGGCCATCAAGACCGAGTCACTTATGCCAGTTTTAGTCCTGATGGGCAACGCATTGTGACAGCCTCCTATGATCAAACAGCGCGAGTATGGGGCCGCTCAGGACGACCGTTGGCAGAACTGCGAGGACATCAGGGAATTGTCTGGAGTGCTGTATTTAGCCCAGACGGGCAGAAAGTTCTAACCGCGTCTGATGATGGCACAGCTCGAATTTGGACTTTGTCTGGTCGATTAGTAGCGGAACTAACAGGGCATCAGGGTAGTGTGAATAGTGCAGTGTTTAGCCTGGATGGGCAGCATATTTTGACGGCGTCTAATGACACCACGGTTCGGTTGTGGATGGCTAGTGGCGAATTGCTCACCAGTTTTAAGGCCCATCTGGGAACCGTTTGGAGCGCTAATTTTAGCTACGACGGTAAAGAAATTGTGACCACCTCATCCGATCGCACCGCTCGTGTATTTGATCTATCTGGGCGACAACTGGCCGAATATCGAGGCCATCAAGATAGCATCAACAGTGCCAGCTTCAGTCCTAATGGTACTCGCATTGCAACAGCATCGAGCGATCGCACCATTGGCTTATGGCGAGCTGACCGTCTAGACTCACTGCTAAACCAGGGATGTCACTGGCTACAAGACTACTTCAAAACTCATCCAGCGGATCTACATTCATTAACTATATGTCGTGCTGAACTGTAAGCCAGCCGTTTTTAGAACTTCAAATAAACTTTAATTGGACGTTGAATTTGTGTTTGTTGCAGCGAGCCCCAACCGTTGTCGCTCCTGTTGAGCGATCTCACCCAGATTAATTTGTTCAATCAGTGATAGCTGATCCTGTACGATCACTGGATTATTAGGCTGAGCATTTTGAGCCTGTTTTAGCACAGCCATACTGTCTGACCAGAATCCGTTTTGCGCATAAATCTCAGCTCTCTCAAGGTTAGAAGTAGCCGATGCTAATTGATGGGCTAAGGCGGATGGACGTTCCAAGCGCTCGATCTGGGCTTGAGCAATAATATCGCTCGATCGGCGTGCTGAATTACAAATTAATGCGACAGACCAGCGATAAACGCGTCCAGGGACTAGCGCTGGAGTACTTTCAGGAATCGCCAGTGACGTAATTCCGGCTGACATCGTCTCAAATCGCTTCACAAATAGCGGTTCCGCCTGACCGGGTTCGATCAGGGCAAATTCTACAGGCATGGAGGACGCAGATGACAAATGCCAAAAGAACACTGGATGCATCAAAGTCGTCGGTTCTACATCAGTACCAAACAATAGCGTGAGAGTCGGAGAAGATTGAGCTGTTGTGGTGACATCGCTCATGCATCCTCTCGCACCTGTGCCTTGAGTCCGTCTCGGAAGCCGACCCTGGATCGGCACATAGCGGGGAATCGCGAGGGCAGGACTGCCGAGTTGGAGCCAGTTTGAAGGAAACGAAAATGGGGAATGGACAACCGAGGTTTGTACTAGAAGAAAGGTGGTTGCACCAATCAGAAGTGTTGAGACCTGCGGGGGACGACGCATAGGTTGTACCTCAATGGTAGAGCCAGGGGGGAGAAAGTTGATACGCTTTGTCAATGGAACCGTATCTCTGCTTCGTTGGAAGTTTAGGAACGGCAATGAGTTGAGCCATCGGTGGGGTCTGGTTCAGGTGATACGTGGATTCAGCCATCAGCACACACAAATTGCTATTGTTGAGTGATGCGTTCAAGGTTTGTAGCCAGATCGCTGTATTTACTGCTTCACCAATCATAATGCAACTCGATTGGCTGTTCTTACTCACTCTGCCAACCATCACAGGAGCAGTCGCAATTCCAATCTGGATAACTCCTGTTGGCAACCCTTGCGATCGCCAGTGTTGGTTTAAGGTATCCAAGCGTTTTGCGATCGCGATCGCGCAGTGTAGCGCTTGTTGGGCATCGTGAGCGATCGCGTCTTCTATTGATGGTGAAAGCAGCACGCCAAAAACCGCCAGGATAGAATTTCCCCGGAATTGATCCACCGCTCCTCCAAACTGAACTACAAGCTGCGCAATAATCTCTATACAGTCGTCCAACCAGGGAATCAGAATCGTCGGAGGAAACGCTGTTGTTAATTGCGTCAGCTCATGGAAACCGATGCATAAAACAGTTGCAGTGCAAGGCTGTTTCTCCAAAGATTTGAACCGTATCAAGATTGAACGTCGCTGAATTTTGCTAAAGGGAGGAATTCTGTAAGGCGCAAAGGAATGGATTTCGGCCTGAGACGCCTTAAAGACGCGAGCTAATCGGTTGTAATGAACAACCGTTGCTGCACTGACTAAGGCGATCGCCGAAGGTACAACGGGCAACCACCAGCCATTCCACACAAATGTCCCAAAGCAAATACCGACTAAACCACCTACTGCCACACTCAGACTTATGAACGCGATATAGAGCCGACGAATACGGGTGATCAAACCGGCTCCTACTCCAGCCCAAATAGCAACCCAAACCACCTCCATCGGGTCAGGCAAGGTGTGAATCAGGGGCCGACTGTCTAGAGCAGCGCTGATCATTTGACTAGCGATATTGGCCTGAATTTCAACCCCTGTCATTTGCTCAGGCGGTTTGCCCCATGCACTACTGTAGGGCGTGTAAAATACATCTCTGAGGCTGGGAGCCGTTGCCCCGATGAGCACAATGCGATCGCGCATCAGATCGGATTCAACACGACCGTTCAACACATCTGTCACCGAAACGGTATGAAAGCGATTCTCTATTCCGCGAAAATTAATCAAGGTTTGATAGCCCGCATCATCCGCCCGCACATAGCCGCCATCATTGGCTTGAAAGGGCATGAAAGTGGCTTTTCCCAGCCTGAGATAGGGTGCATTGGGATCAGGCGCGATGCCTTCAGCCTTGAGATAAAGCTCGGACACTTTCAGCGCCAGACTCTCAACCCAGGTACCATCGCCGAACGTCAGGATCAACAAACTCCGACGAATTTTACCGTCTTCATCGGCCACAATATCATTCATTCCGACCTGTCCCAAATGCTCCAGAACAGGTGGTGGCCGCACTGGAGGATGCTGTTTATCCCCAATCGCTTTTTCGATGCCAACAAGATTTGGGGTTGTCTTAAAGACTTGAACCAGATCTGAATATCCCGGTGCAACAGGAATGTCTCGGTACAAATCTAACCCGATCGCTCTGGGACGCTGTTGTTTAATCGCAGTAATGAGGGTTGCTAACCGTGCATCCGACAGCGGCACCTCCTTAAGCGCCTGAATATCCGCCTCATTAAAACCCACAATCACAATCCGAGGATCAATGGGTTCGGGCGATCGCTTCAGAAAAAATTGATCCAGAGCAGCCCATTCCAGCAGTTGCAACAGGCCCAGAAACCGCATAGCCAGCACCAATCCTGTCACGATAACCACCGGACACAGCCCACGGTGCCACTGCCACCAGTGTTGTCTAAATGACCTCCATACAGTGATCGAGCGAATTGAAGATGGCAGAAATGAGAGGGGCATAGCTGAAGGATACTGCAATTTATGGCTTGCCATGTCTCTCACATTAGCGATCGCATACTGCCGCTTGAGGAGGGGCGATCGCACTCTCTGGAGCAGCCATACTTAACAACAGATGCCCATCAGCAGTTGCATACAGCCCTTGTGCCTCGTCAATCGGATCGCCCAATTGCCAACCAGATGCTTGAGGAACGGGAGAAGAAGGGGCGATCGCCTCGCCGCTTAAAGGGCGGACTTGCGTGAGTTCGTAGGGACTGCTGAGCCACTCGTCAGGCGTTGGAGGCAACCCTCCACTCCCCGTCACCACAAACCGATCTTGCGCAACATTGCGACGAGCGAGGCAACTTCCGGCAATGACTTGTTCAGGAGGCGTTAACGTCACGGCAACAGGAGTCAGGGCGGATTCCGAAAAGATCAGGCGGGTGGAAATATCGACCGTCCCCGGAGTGCTAGCTTGTGAGGTAGCTGAAATATCAACCTGATTATTCCGACGTAAACGATCAACATCCGCCGTTGAAATGCCTTGATTGGAAGGATTGGCTGGGTTATAGCCACTAGCAAAAAAAATAGGAGCCACTATGTTGATTCTGCCGCCCTGCCCTTGGTTTGCAGTTGCCAAAATATCGCTACCGTCTTGAAGGACTAAAAAATCATTCGTGTTGATGCTGATGTCGCCTGCTTGTGCTTCACCTCTTTGCACACTAGTAATAATGGCACTAGTGTCAGAAAGATGTATGGTGTCTGCATTGATTTGAATATTTCCGCCAACTCTGGCTCGGCTACTGTTAGTCAACGAACTTACCGTCGCCCTACCATTAAAAACCAGAGAACCAGCATCAATCGAAATGTTTCCAGCATTAAGTCCCCCACGACTTGTTTCACTGTATATTCCGTCACTAGTGCGGTTTCCTCGACTATCTCTAAAGGTATCTCCCTCAATTGAGAAGCGATCGCTCACTCTAATGCCGATATCTCCAGCGTTACCTTGTCCAGCAGCCGATGAGCGGATTTGAGCACGATTTCTGAGAGAAAGAGAATCAGCATGAATGGTGATTGTCCCTGCATTCCCTATTGCCCCAGGACTGACCACACTAGACACGCGACTCTCCCCATTCCTACCTCCTTCAACAGAAAAGGTATTTCCAACATGAATGGAGAGGTTTCCTCCATTACCGCGCCCAGACGTTGATGAGCTGATGCCAGCATTATTTCCAATAGAAAGCGAACCAGTATGAATGCTGATTGTCCCTGCATTGCCCTCTGCTCTAGTATCGACTTGGCTAGACAACCCGCTAGCCCCATTCCTCCCTCCTTCAATAGAGAAAGCATCTTTAACGTGAATGGAAAGGTTTCCCCCGTTACCTTGTCCAGATGTCAGTGAATCTACAAAAGCAAAATCTCTTAGGGAGAAAGATCCAGCCCTAATAGCGATCGTCCCTGCATTTCCCTCTGCTCCAGAATCGACTCGGCTAGACAATCCACTGAATCCGCCCCTACCTCCTTCAATAGATAAAGTATCTCCAACCTGGATGTGGAGATTTCCACCATCACCTCGACCTGATGTCAAGGCGCGAATTTGAGCATTATCCCTCAGAGAGAGAGAAGCAGCATCAACAGTGATTGTGCCAGCATTACCCTCTGCTCCAGCCCCAACTTCGCTAGTCACCCCACTAATCTCATTCTGGACTCCCTCAATAGAGAAGGCACTCCTCACATGAATACTGAGGTTTCCTCCGTTACCTTGTCCATCTGTTGATGAGCGAATTTGAGCATTATTTCTTAGACCAAGAGAACCAGCACTGATGGTGAGTATTCCTGCATTTCCTACGGCTCCAGAATTAACTTAGCTAAATACGCCACTCCCTCCATTGCTACCTCCCTCAATAGAGAAGGCATCTCCAACCCGTATAAAGAGGTCGCCCCCATTGCCTTGTCCGGAAGTTGACGCGTCGATTAAGGCGAAATTTTTTAGGATGAGAGACCCTGCCTCAATAGTGAGTGATCCCGCATCCCCTGCTACTCTAGGATCAGATTGGCTAGCTACTCCACTAAGCCCATCCTTACCTCCCTCAATGGAGAAGGTATCTCCAACATGAATGAAGAGGTTTCCTCCATTACCTTGACCGAAGGTCGATGAGCTGATTTGAGCATTATTTCTAAGGGAAAGAGATCTTGCAGTGATAGTAACTCTCCCTGCATTTCCCTCTGCTTCGGAATTAACCTGACTAAACACTCTGCTAACATCTAAACCACCCTCAACGGAAAATGCATCTCGAACCTGAATTTGAAGGTCCCCGCCATTCCCTCGCCCACTGGTTGATGAACTAATTCCAGCATTATTTTCAAGAGAGAGCTTACCAGCATCAATAGTAATTATCCCTGCATTCCCCACACCTCCAAAATTGACTTCGCTGGTTACTCCACTAATTCCGTCACTACCTCCCTCAATAGAGAAGGCATCTCTAACATGAATGTGAATATCTCCACCGTTACCCTGCCCAGCAGTCGATGAACTGATTTGAGCACTATTCCTGAGAAAAAGAGATCCAGCATCAACGGTAAGTGGTCCTGCATTCCCCACTACTCCAGGATCAACTTCTCTAGGATTGACTTCGCTAAACACCCCACTAATTCCGTCACTACCTCCCTCAATGGAGAAAACATCTCCAACACGAATACGGAGGCCGCCACCGTTGCCCCGTCCCAGGGTCGATGAACTGATCTGAGCATTATTCCTTAGGAAAAGAGATGCAGCATCAATGGTGATCGTTCCCGCATTTCCTTCTGCTTCAGGGTTGACTCGGCTAGCTATATTGCTCCCGTCTGTATTGCCTTCAATGGAGAGGGTATCTCCAACATGAATAGAGATGTCTCCCCCATTGCCTCTTGCATCAGTCGATGAGTTAATCAGAGCATTATTTTTTAAGGAAAGAGATCCAGCATCAATGGTGATTGTCCCTGCATTACCTACTGCTCCAGTCTCAACATTGTTAAACACCGCACTGCTACCGTCAATAGAGAAAGCATCTTGAACATGGAGATGAATGCTTCCCCCATTGCCTTGTCCTGCTGTTGATGAATCGATAAAAGCACCATTTGTTAGAGAAAGGGAATTCGCATTGATAACAACATTACCCGCATTACCAATACCATTGCTATCAAGCCTGTTAAAAATGATGCTATTTTGAATTTCGATGCCTCCCGATGTATCTAACTTAACATCACCAGCTTGGCTACCAATTTCCCCAAGACTCTCTTGAATCCCTGCTCCAATTCCACTATCTAAGAGCCGCAGATTATTGGCATAGATTGCAATACTACCACCTCCCCCTGCTCTCACATCCAATACTGCTCTCTGGCTTAGGGTAACATCTGCTCTCGTTAGCCCAATAGGAAAGCTCAGACTACCATCAGAGTTGAGGGCTACAGTTCCTGGTTGGGCCACTGCACCGATCTCGATCCGACCACCATAAGCGTTGAGTTGGCCTCCAGGTAATTCTATAGATCCCCCTAGCAACACTAGGTTTTGACCATCAGGAACTCGCAGTCCTTGTATGGGATCTCCTACCTGGTTTTCTCCTACTAGAACTGCCGAACTGATACTGATGGGTGCGATCTGACTGGCTGCCCGATTGAATTGAAAAACTGTAGGAGATGTTTGCAGTAAAGCAGGATTGTTCGTAAGGTCAGTAGCACTAAAGATTCCCTGCTCCCCAAACTGAATGGCATCAGCTGTGGTGGCCATGAATGATCCCTTAACATCCAACGAAGCATTGGGGCCAAATAGAATACCATTGGGATTTAGCAGAAATAGGTTGGCCGTTCCATTGGATTGAATTACTCCATCGATTTGAGATGGAGATAGCCCTGTCACACGACTGAAAATATTGCGAATGGCGTCTGCATTTTGAAAGTGGGCAATACTTCCCGTGGGTATAGAAAATTCACTAAAGCTGTGAAAAAGATTTGTGCCTGCTGTCGTTCCACCCGTGATGTTAAAGGTGTTACCGGCTTGAGTTACTTGAGTTCCTAATGTGCTATCCGATTGCACCTGCGCCTGTATGGGAGTACATAGCATTACACTCCATAACGAAAGTCCACCAATCACTCCCAGCCAATGATATCTCGTGTAGTGAGAACGGATAGCAGTAGAACAGTTCATAGTTGTTTTGAGAGAGATAGGACAGATGCGATCGCACGTTACAACCAGTTGCCCACCAAAATAAAAGCAGCCCAGACGGCTGGATGTTGATACTCTGGATGATCAAGATTATGAATCATTGCTAATTGAGCCTTTTGCAATGCTTCCGCTTTCGTCAACTGAGCATTACGAAGAAATTGATAAAAGCTTTCAATCAATGGTACGGTTGCCTCGTCATTGATATACCACAGCGTTGCTAGCGCACTCTTCACCCCTGAGCGCACCGCCACTCCAGCGATCCCCAGTGCGGTGCGATTATCACCCGCTGCCGTCTGACAGGCACTTAAGGTTAGCAACTCTACAGGGCGATGTTCTGTTTGCAAAAGAGTATCAATATCTGCAATGCTAAGACGCTGGTTGTCTGCGGCCAGCAAAAATGTATTATTATCATCCACTCCAAACCGTCCATGTGTCGCAATATGCACGATTGGATAATAGCGGCGTTCCAACTGGGCTTTTACATTGTCCAACGTAAAATCTTTGTCCAGTAAAACCGTTCCCCCAATTAACTTTTGCACCTCTTTGGTTTCTAATCCAACATTGGTCAATGGAAAAAACGGGGGGGGTGCGTCGATTAATCCGACAATCAATGCAGACAAATGATTTCGGCTCATGGGGGTGCCTGTTGTCAGGCTTAAGCTGGGAGTGGTGGCGATCGCATACTTCTCTGCCAGAAACCGCCCCCCGTCGTGTAGTGCTGCTAGGGGAACGTTCCGTAACACATCATCATTTACCAATACCAGCGTCTGGGGCTTTATGGCTGCCAATGTACTATCCAGCGGGCGAATCAGCAAATCGTAAACAGTTTGAGCCTGATCAAGATACTCATCGGTTGTGCGTTTTTCCAAGAGCCTGCGGAGCACATCAATCTCTTGACGCAACCGCTCGGCGGATAGCAAGTTACCCTGTTGATCCTGAACTGTGTAATGAATCAACGTTGCATCAGGCGATCGCAAAATCAATTCCGTCCGTTTTTCTAGAATCAGCGAATACAGCACGGCTGCTCTTGTATCCGTCAGTTCTGTTCCCTGCTCTACGCGATCGCGTGCAATCTGAACACATTCATCGCCAAAGAAATTTTGTAATTCTGCTAACTTCAGTAAATCTAAAGTTTTCAAAACTGTTGGAATTGAATGATCCCCAGACGGAACAACTTGTGGAGTTTTAGCGATCGAGGATGCCAACAGCAATTCCATTTGTTCCCGATAGACCGGTTCAACCGAATCGCGAAAGTTAAATTGCAGATCTTGATTCGCAGAAACAATGTCTCCGCGAATCGACTGTAAAGTAACGATTGCTTGACTATAGGCTTGACGCGCTCGTTCTTCCTGACCAGTCGCCTTGAGCAATCTGCCATTTTGCCACTGCCAGCGATACAAACTATCCAACGCATTCATTTGTTGCGCCACCAGTTGAGCCTGTTGTGTCCATCGCATCGCTTGCTCAGCGTGTCCTGCCACTTCCTCCAATCGGCCCAACATACCTAGTGCAAAGGACTCAGCCCGTTGATCTGAGATCGCCCGTGCTACGGCTAATGCTTGCTGCAACAGCGTTTGACTCTGCTGCCAGTTGCGATCACTCGTCTGGGGTTGAGCTGAGTTCTGGATGCCAACAGGCGTAATTTGCATCGCCAGATTCATCAATCCATAGGCTTTAGCACGAGAATTGGGAGCCGGTGTCAGTAGCTGTTCAACTCTGCTCCAGTTGGCTAAAACTTCCTCAGACTGAGCATCAGGTTCCACTTGAATCAACAGTCGGTTTAGATTCAGTAACGCCGTAGCTTCTGTCAACCCACCAATTGCCTGACTAGTCTGCCAGCTTTGTTCATATGCCTGTTGCGCCTGAGCCATTGCCTGTTCTGCCTGTCGTCGCATCAGGTCTTCTGAACTCCGTTGTTCCTCCTCTAATGCCGCTGCATTGGCTTGAAACCGATATCGCTCGGCCTCTTTAACGTAAAAATTGCCCCGACTATTCTGCACAACTGAGAGCAATGCTGCATCACCTACAGCGATCGCCCGTTCTAAGCTGGTATCATACATCGTGAGTGCCCGGTTGTAGTCTCCCTGCGCGGTGTAGCTATCTCCCAGCGCACCCAGCGCCGCTACTTCTAAGCGGCTATCGGATTGCGATCGCGCTTGATTTAAAGCGGATTCCAACAGTGGAATGGCTCGTCGATATTGTCCTAGCTCTCCATACGCTTGACCTTGTTCTATCAGCAACGCTGTCAATTCCCTCTGCTGGTCACGATTCAAATTAGATGGATATAGTTGAATCGCCTGCTCTCGTTGAGCAATCGCCTGCTCAGTTTGTCCAATTTGTTGATAGGCTTGCGCTAGATTGGTGTGAATCGTGGCCTGCTCAGAGATACTTTTAGCCTGGCTAAGTGATTGCTGCCAGAGGGCGATCGCGCTACTAAACTCACCATTCTGATACTGAGTAATCCCCTGTTGTACTAACTGCTGAGTTGAAACCGTTTGAGTCAGTCCGCTACCTGGAATAATCCCTATCCATGCACTGTGCAGCAGAATCGAGAAAACTAGACTGAGACAGAACAAAAAGATAGGACGATACCGCTGCCAACAGACCCGGACAATCAAAATGAGGCGATCATAGAAATTCATTATCTCTACTGGTAGATGTTGGCAACTGACATCGTAACGGGTGGCACGTAAGTCACTTAATCCAGAACGAAAATCACAGCGCAACTAAATTTATTTTTAATAAGAGATTTTTTGTTGATAACTCCTGTGGAATCAATGAATAGTTTTTCAAGGTATCTTAGCAATAGTATTCTGAGACAGCAAGATATAACGTGCCATGCTGCTGCTGACACTACTTAAAACAATTTAATTCCAAAAGAGTAAATAACATTTAAAGTTTTCCTAGATTACTTACGAGATTACTGAATCACATACTACCTCTTGTAATGACATAGCGTTCAATAAATAATACGAACGACAATAATACCCACACCCAGTGCTAGATAGCTCAACGATTGAGGACGAACAGGAGGAAGAAGGCGTGCTGCCAACGTCTTATAATTGAGTCTTAACAATCCGCAGTTACAAACAACACTTAAGCTTCCTTCTTAAAAAATATTTCCATCTGTAGACTGAATGTTCTAGAATTCAGTACTGTCAAGATTGAATCCATTTAGCTATAGACTTAATCGAGAATAAGGTTTTCGGGGTTGGAAAAGCGATCGCGTAATGCGTTACTCATGAACCTATAGTGCGTTAAGGCTTCGCCTAACACACCTTACAAGCGGCGCTTCTATTCAATTGCCGAAGTCATAGCTTGTTTAGCGATATTTATGCAGGAGCCATAGCTTGCTCGAACTTTATTTAGCCCCCCTAATTCAGGTTAGCCCAATTGCCTTAATTCAACCTGTTATCTTTCCCAAATCGGGCGCGATCGCTGGTTATCAAACGCCTCATCTCCCATCTCAGCAATCAGCGATCGTGGCAGGTCTCTCTACTAATTCAATTCCTTCTTCAATACACGTCTCCGACTTGCCTCAAACGGTTCCTCCTATACCTCCCGGTTCTCTTGAACCGGAACGTCCGGATGTGCGACCTCTCCCCGAAACCCAACCAACTCCGCTCGTTCCAGTTCTTCCAGAACCCAGTTCCACTCCTGCTCCAGAACCGTCTACTCCAGAACTCACCGTTCTAATTCAAAAGATTAATGTTTTAGGAAGCACGGTGTTTTCAGATGAGGAGATTCAACATGTTACCCAACGCTTTATTGGTAAACAGGCAACCTTTGAAGATTTACTCGCCATTCGAGCCGCGATCACAGATCTCTATACTCGCAACGGCTACACAACGTCTGGAGCATTTTTGCCACCTCAGGATGTCACCCGTGGCGTCATTACCGTTCAAGTAGTCGAAGGAGAATTGGAACGCATTGAGATTGAAGGATTACATCATCTGCGAAACTCTTATGTGCGCGATCGCATTCAGCTCGCGGCTGGCCCGCCAGTCAATATTCAACAGTTAGAACAAGCGCTTCAACTCCTTCAACTTAATCCTCTCTTTACCTCTATTCAGGCAGAGTTAACGCCTGGAACAACCGCAGGACGCAGTATTTTACAGCTGACCTTGCAAGAAGCGCTTCCCTTTAACGCCACCCTTGGAGTTGATAACTATAACTCCCCCAGTACTGGCTCTCTCAGGGGCATTGCCGCATTGGAATACACTGATCTTTTGGGTTTAGGCGATCGGATCAGTGCAGAATATGACATCACTGAAGGGGTAGATAGCTACAGCGTAGGCTATGCCATCCCGTTGAATGCCTATGATGGCACTCTCAGTCTTAACTATGGCCTTGGGAATAGTAGCATCATCGAAGCTCCCTTTGATACATTTGATGTCCGTAGCAATTCTGAGACGGTTTCCTTGGCCTATCGTCAGCCTTTAGTGCGCTCGCCAACCAGTGAACTTGCACTTGGTTTAGCCGTTGATCTTCGTCGTAGCCAAACATTCTTATTTGATGACAAGCCTTTCTCCTTTTCTGAAGGGCCAGAGGATGGTAAATCTAGAGTAACTGTGTTGCGATTTAGCCAGGATTGGTTAAACCGTAGTTCTAGCCGCGTGTTAGCAGCTCGTTCCCAGTTTAGTATTGGTCTTGATGCTTTTGACGCTACGGTCAATGACACTGGAACCGATGCCCGCTTTGTTAGTTGGGTAGGACAATTTCAATGGGTTCAAGAGTTAACCCAAAACATTATTAGTGTTGTTCGACTGGGTGCCCAACTCACACCAGATTCCTTACTTCCCCTCGAACAATTTAGCATTGGTGGAGTGAACACAGTACGAGGGTATCGCCAAGATCAACTGGTCGCAGATAACGGAATTGTTGGTTCAGTAGAAGTTCGGGTTCCAGTAGTGCGTGATTTCAAGGGAATTGGTGTTATTCAACTTGTTCCATTCTTTGATATTGGCACGGTTTGGAATAATCGCGAAGAGGCTGCTTCCTCAAATTCCAATACCTTAGCCAGTGTTGGACTCGGTCTTCGTTGGGATCTTAACTCCAACATTGAAGCGCGTTTAGATTATGGAATTCCTCTGATTGACGTTAATCAAGAAAGTAATTCCCTGCAAGATGATGGCTTGTTTTTCTCGTTCACTGTTAGACCCTTTTAGCTTTACATCATCACATCTTTTCTATTCGTAAAAAATGCGAGCGCAATAGTCTATGGATATCGCTAACGAATTGTAGCCAATCGCCCATTTCTAAAAAGCCTTAGAACTGAAGTTTAGACTAACGGCAGCAGAGAACGCCCCAACTTCATACAGAAATTGAGTGAGACGGCAAAATCAAAGTAGGCAGATATTAAGCAGACTTTTTGTGTTTATCTAATGGTTGGATAGCGAATGCGATAAGAACGGGCTTGCCTTGGAACCCAACCCGGCAACTTTCCAGGGAGTTTGGGTGCAAGGGCAGGTGTTTCAATCATCACTAAAACTTGTGCAAAAGCATTTGCTGTCTGAATTGGCGAGAGGTGGGGGGAAGAATTTTTGTTAGAGCAGAGGTGAATTTTGCATATCTGGTCGGGCTAACCATAACTGCCAAGTCAGTAACGGCATTAAGTCACTCCAACGTTGCGATGCTTCAGGGGTGGACAACTGGATAACGTCCAATATCGCGTCAACTCAGAAGTGACAAAAGAGTGCAATGCAGAAACAGCAGAAATTATAAATTTCGCTTCTACCAAAGTGACAAAAGCTGTCCAAGAGCCATCCTGCTCCTTATGTGCTAAAGAAACAGAATAGTATTGTGCCATTTCCTAAACTTGTA
>DATNPS010000220.1:0-2791 GCA_036703095.1 Crinalium sp.
CCTTCGCCTAACTTTTGCAGCAAACGCTCTGCGGCAGTTTTGAGAGATTCGGCATCGACTCCTTCCAGTTGAGCGACCAGAATTTTGACGGAACCCGCAGGTTCAGCCTGAGATAGGAGGGCATCTGATTTGGCGATCGCCAGTTCGCCTTTGAGTTGGTCAAGCTGTTTCTGTGCCGTTTTCAGCTCGGTTTGCAAAGTGGTAATGCGTTCGGGCAGTTCCTCAGGCTTGGCCTTAAAGCGATCGCTCAGGTCACGCACAATGCGATCGCGCACGTTCAGGTATTCCAGCACGGCTGGGCCTGCTACCGCTTCAATTCGACGAACACCTGCCGCTACGCCTGTTTCCGAGATGATCTTAAACAAGCCGATCTCGGCGGTGTTGCTGACATGAGTGCCCCCACATAGCTCCATTGAGACGCCTGGGAAGTCGATGACGCGAACCTCATCGCCATATTTTTCGCCAAACATGGCGACAGCCCCTTTGGCTTTCGCTTCGGCGATGGGCATGACGGCAATGTGAGCGCCATGCGCTTCGGCAATCCAGGTGTTGACCTGCTCTTCGACCTGCTGCACTTCCTCAGATGTAAGCGGTCGAGGACAGTTGAAGTCAAACCGCAGTCGATCAAAGGCAACCAGCGATCCGGCCTGGGAGATATTGTCGTCCACAATGAGCTTGAGAGCTGCTTGCAACAGGTGGGTTGCAGTGTGGTTGGCCTGAGCGCGACGACGGCAGGCCAGGTCGATCTGGGCGGTGACGCGATCGCCCACGGCCACAGTTCCTCGCTCAATGCGGCCAAAGTGGACGAAGATAGCACCATCCTTTTTCACATCTTCGATGCGCACCAGGACGCTATCGCCGGACAAGTAACCGCGATCGCCAATCTGTCCACCAGATTCTGCGTAGAAGGGGGTTTGGTCGAGCGCAATCTGCACCTCGGTTCCAGCATCAGCCGAATCCACGGGGTTACCCTGCACCAGAATCAGCGCAACTTCAGAACCGCTGGCGGTTTCCGTATATCCCAGAAAACTGGTTTCGTGCAGATGCTCGGCCAGTTTATCGAGTGATCCTTGAACGGTGAGGTCAATGGTTTCGTGAGCCGCTTGCGATCGCTGCCGCTGCTGTTCCATCTCGGCCTCAAATCCCTTGGCATCCACCGTTAAGCCTTTTTCCTCCGCGATTTCCTGAGTTAATTCCAGCGGAAATCCGTAGGTGTCGTACAGTACAAAGGCATCCCGCCCGGAAATTTCGCCTGCTGTGCCAACTTTCGCCAGAATATCAGACAGCAATTTTTCACCCCGATCCAGGGTTTCCAGGAAGCGGGATTCTTCCAATTTCAGTTCAGCATGGATCGCTTTTTCGCGAGCGCGAGTGTTGGGATACGCCGCTTCACTGAGGGCGATCGCCGTTTCTGCCACTTCATTAATAAAGGGACGATTAATTCCAATCAAACGCCCATGACGCACCACTCGGCGGATCAGGCGACGCAAAATATATCCCCGTCCTAAATTGGAGGCCGTAATGCCATCGGCAATCATGTGAACAACGGCCCGGACGTGATCTCCAATCACCTTCAGCGATACCTTGGTGGAGGCATCACACTTCGTATAATCCAATCCAGCAATGTTAGCGGCGGTTTGGATGATCGGAAAAATCAGGTCGGTTTCATAGTTGTTGGGCACTTGCTGAAGAATCTGGGCCATCCGCTCCAGTCCCAATCCGGTATCGATGTTCTGGTTCTGCAAGGGCGTTAGATTGCCGTCCAGATCCCGGTTGTACTGCATGAACACCAGGTTGTAGAACTCAATAAAGCGGCTATCATCTTCCAAATCGATATGCTTGTCGCCCAATTCAGGATGGAAGTCGTAATAAATTTCAGAACACGGGCCACAGGGGCCTGTAGGGCCAGATACCCAAAAGTTATCGGCCTCGTCCATACGCTGAATTCGATGGGCGGGAATGCCAATCTCATCCCGCCAAATGGCAAACGCTTCGTCGTCTTCCCGAAATACGCTGACCACCAGCCGTTCTGGAGGCAGCTTAAACACTTGAGTAGACAGTTCCCATGCCCAGGCGATCGCTTCTTTCTTGAAATAATCTCCAAAGCTGAAGTTACCCAGCATTTCAAAGAAGGTGTGGTGACGGGCAGTGCGTCCCACATTCTCGATGTCATTGGTGCGGATACACTTCTGTGAGGTCGTTGCTCGGTTAAATTCGGGTGTGCGCTGCCCCAGAAAAATGGGTTTAAAGGGCAACATCCCGGCAATAGTCAGCAAAACGGTGGGGTCTTCCGGCACGAGCGAGGCGCTGGGGAGCACCTGATGACCTCTAGCTGCATAGAAATCAAGAAATGTTTGGCGAATTTGAGCGCCGCTAAGAGAAGTGAGCATGGGATGTTTAACGTTGATCGTCCAGGGGGGATGCAGGAAACCGATGTCACCCACATTAATTTCTATTCTCAATCATGCCGTAGGATTCGACAAAATCTGGGCACCAGAACCAGCAATTCTCATGATGCAAATTAGTAGCCGTACAAGTTCGCCGTAGGCGAACTTGTACGGCTACTGCTTGCGGGTTTGAAACACGACCCGTATGTAGCTCATCTGAGGTGGGTAAACTTGTAAGAAACTTAGCGTCCTTACAGTAATTTCAAGCGCAAGCTTTGGTTCCCCGTAAAGCAGATCTTTTGACCCTTTCAAAATAAAATTTCTGGAGTAGGCACCTTCATTATCAATGGATGCTTCAATTCTCGTTGTCGGCGACGAATCGTTTCTCAAAAATGCATTACAGG
>DATNPS010000221.1:0-2544 GCA_036703095.1 Crinalium sp.
CAAAGCGATTTACGTTGAAACCATCGGCAATCCCCAGTTCAACATTCCAGACTTTGCGGCGCTGGCTCACGTTGCCCACGAAAACGGCATTCCCCTGATTGTAGACAACACGTTTGGCGCGGGCGGTTATCTGGCGCGGCCTATTGAGCACGGAGCCGATATCGTAGTCGAGTCTGCGACCAAATGGATTGGTGGTCACGGTACCTCCATTGGCGGTGTGATTGTGGATTCCGGCAAATTTGATTGGGGCAATGGAAAGTTTCCGCTGTTTACGGAACCCGCTCCCGGCTATCACGGCTTAAACTTTTACGAAGTGTTTGGCCCCAATAGTCCGTTTGGCAACATTGCCTTTATCATTCGGGCACGTGTAGAGGGCCTACGCGACTTTGGCCCCAGCCTCAGCCCCTTCAATGCGTTTCTATTGCTGCAAGGGTTAGAGACGCTATCGCTGCGGGTCGATCGCCATGTTTCCAACGCTCTGGAGCTGGCTCAATGGCTGAAAGCTCATCCCAAAGTAGAATGGGTGAACTATCCTGGATTGCCGGAACATCCCTACCATCAGCGGGCTAAGAAGTATCTGAGACATGGCTTTGGCGGCGTTCTGAACTTTGGCATCAAGGGTGGCTATGAGGCAGGCCGAGCCTTTATCAACCACGTCAAGCTGGCTAGCCACCTGGCGAATGTGGGAGATGCTAAAACACTGATCATTCATCCCACCTCTACGACTCACCAGCAGTTGAGCGAGGCAGAACAGCGATCGGCAGGGGTGACACCCGATCTGATCCGCGTTTCCGTCGGAATTGAGCATATTGACGACATCAAAGCAGACTTTGACCAGGCGTTTCAGCAGATTGACTAATTGTGATGACTTACCAGCACCTCATTTCGCCCCATACGCAGTTCTATCACTTGCCGGAGCCATTCCAGCTAGAGTCGGGTCAGATGTTGCTCAACGTGCAGGTGGCGTATCGCACCTGGGGACAGTTGAATGCAGCAGGCGACAATGCGGTGCTGGTGTGTCATGCCCTCACGGGAGGGGCCGATCTGGACGATTGGTGGGCACCGCTGTTGGGAGCAGGGCGATCGCTCGATCCCGCGCAAGACTTTATCGTATGCAGCAATATCCTGGGAAGCTGTTACGGCACGACTGGCCCGATTTCACTTAATCCTGAAACTGGAAAACCTTATGGGGTATCCTTCCCAGCGATTACGATCCGGGATATGGTGCACCTGCAAGCGAAATTGCTGGAGACTCTAGGGGTTCAATCGATTCGGCTGGCGATCGGCGGTTCTCTCGGCGGGATGCAGGTGTTGGAGTGGGCGCTTTTGTATCCTGAACGGGTGCAGGCGATCGCTCCCATTGCGGCTCCGGGGCGTCACTCGGCCTGGTGTATTGGCCTCAGTGAAACCCAACGGCAAGCGATTTTTGCCGATCCCAACTGGAAAGACGGCAACTACACACCGGATCAACCGCCCAGTCAGGGATTGGCGATCGCCCGGATGCTGGCGATGATCACCTATCGGTCGTGGAACAGTTTTACGGAGCGGTTTGGGCGACAGTATCACGGTGATGGATCGGGACAACCATCTCTGCCAGGCGGACAACCGTTTGCGATCGCAAACTATTTGCAATACCAGGGTGAGAAGCTGGTGAATCGATTTGATGCCAATAGCTACGTGATTTTGACACACGCAATGGATAGCCACGATGTCGGGCGCGATCGCGCTGGATATGAGCCAGTTTTGCAAAACCTTCCTCATCTGGCGCTAGTTGTGGCGATCGACTCAGATGTTCTGTATCCGCCTGTGGAACAGCAGGAGTTGGCCTCGCTGATGCCCAATGCGCAACTGGCATGGCTCAACTCAACCCACGGACATGATGCATTTTTGATTGATATGGACGCGCTCAATCATCTGGTGCTGCGGTTCCGACATCATTTGACTCCTGCTTCACCCCATCCCAATGTGCTGCTGCTGGGCTAAAAAAACAGATATATGTGGCCGTAATTATTGGTATTCAGACGGGATGCAGGGATGGAATCCCTGACTGACGTGAATTCGACGATCGGGCTTTTGAGAGGATGGCGCGTCGCGCCACCCTCTCAAAAGCCCGATTTTGCAAGCGCGTCGCGCTTGCAAAATCGGGCTATCGAATTCACGTCTGGCTGGGGGCGAAGCCCCCATACTCCCTTCGGTTTTTAACGTGAATTCGATAGCGCCATTTCAACCGCGCGTCGCACGAGGCACCTTTTCGCGCGTTCGTCGAATTCAAGTGGTTTTTAATGTTCTACAGATGTGGCAATAGATGTGGCAACAACCATAAGAGGCGAGTGGCACTGCCACTCGCCTCTTATGGTTTCGACAATCCGAGTTTTGTGTGTACGTCCCGCAACTCTCACTTAAAGCTCGATTGCCAAATTCGCGTTAAACGGATGCAACTTCGGTTTTATCCGTTTCACCTGCAATAATGACAGTTTCGGCGTTCGTTTCAGACGTAATGCTGTGAGGGCTTCTGAACGATAGTTGAGCGTCTGATTGTTGGCA
>DATNPS010000241.1:0-11165 GCA_036703095.1 Crinalium sp.
CGGCACCTTCTTAGAAGTATTCATTACCAATCCACCCTGGAATTGGAGTGATCAGGGAGTGCAGGCCCATTCTCTGGGTGTATCGTTTCAAATTGGTGCTGTTCTTTTAGTAGGCTGTTTGGGCGGCAGAAATGCGGCAGCTATGTCCCAAATTGCTTACCTGATATTAGGACTGACCTACTTCAATATTTTTTCTCAAGGCGGCGGAATTGATTACATTCATCGCCCTAGTTTTGGGTATCTGTTGGGGTTTATTCCAGGGGCCTGGGTGTGTGGCTTTTTGGCCTTTCGGGTACCCACTCGGCTAGAATCCATTGCGTTTAGCTGTCTCTGTGGCCTGTTAAGTGTTCATCTCACAGGGTTAATTTATCTGTTTACGGCTTACAGTGTTGGCTGGTTACACTCAGCGCCTTCAAGCGTTTGGCAAGCGATCGCAGCTTACTCGATTCAGCCGCTTCCAGCTCAGTTGGCGATCGTCTGTGCCGTTACCGTTTTGGCGTATGCGTCACGACAGCTAATGTTCTACTGAAATGTTCTACTGATGTGACTTGGATGCGCGCAAAACTTTCCACCGTGCTCTGCTTGAGACAAAGTTTTGCGCACTTTCCGCTGCGCTATTTCAACTGCCCGACGGGCAGTTGAAATAGCGCAGATTGGTGTCCTGCGCGACGCGCAGGACACCAATCTGCGCATTCGTCGAATTCACGTTAAAGAAATATTGCACATAAAAACGCGAATGTGTTACATTTCTTTACAAGAACCAAGTTTACTCAGGCATCAAGTGAGCTGTGAGCATAGTTTCAACGGCTGGATGGCTCTCTTGTCTCGGTATCAGGTTTTCCTCCCAACACAGCAAGTCTTGCCAGTCCCACGAAGGGCTGGCTTTTATTTGAGATTTGCCCGGAACCATTCTTCTATAAGCTGTTCTGTAACAATATTGGTTCACATGAAATCTATGCTTGAAGCGATCGCCGAGCCTTGCAGCGTGATACCTTAGTGAATGGCGTGAATATGCTGAACAAACAGTCTCAACGAAGAGGGCTTGTCTTCCACACCTGAGGGGATCGCGAGAAATTTGGTTAGCTGCTTGGGCAGATTCTTCACCCTTGAGCATGACGCATTTTCAAATCGCTCTTCTTTATCATTGTTAGGTTGATTTTTTCAGGTGTGTTGAGATTGATTGAGAGTCACATCGCTCAATTTCAAATGTTGGTGAATCTATCTTTAATCAAACGTTGAACAGCATTGAAGCAGCACTAACCATTCCTGCCACTTAAGTTTGTTTGAGCCAAAGTCTGGAGGTATTTTCTCTCATGTCTATTCGTCTTTATGTGGGTAATTTACCCAAAGAATTTGAGAAGCAAGAGCTTGAAGCCATTTTTTCAGAATTTGATGATTCTGTGACTACAAAAGTGATCACCGATCGCAAGACTGGAAAGTGTCGCGGTTTTGGCTTTGTTACTGTAAAAAATGATGAGCAGGCTGACCAGCTGATTGAGAAATTCAATGGCTATCTCTTCAAAGAAACTCCCCTCAAGATCGAAAAGGCACTGCCTCGTTCTAAAGGTAAGGGTGAAGAAGAAGGTGCAGCTCCTGCACCTGTGAGCGCTGCTTCGAGTGGTTCTTCTAACAACCGTCGTAAAGGGAACAACAATAACAACAAATCGAAGCGCACCTCTACA
The DNA here is from genome assembly GCA_036703095.1 of Crinalium sp. Lineage (GTDB taxonomy): Bacteria > Cyanobacteriota > Cyanobacteriia > Elainellales > Elainellaceae > DATNPS01. The sequence goes on from DATNPS010000241.1 coordinate 1,683, forward strand.
TCGTCTGACCCTGAATCCGTTCAGCCCGATCCACGTTGGGCACAGGAGTTGGAAAAGCTCAAGCAGTTGTTAGCGGCCCAGGCTGCTAATCCTTAAGTCAAGTCACTTTGGCTTGCTGGGATGGAATGCTGGAATGGCGTCAAGATTTTGCTGAGCATTGCTTAACGTAACTCACAAAAGAAATTGGCCGACATTTGCTAGCTGAAGCTGCACAGTTGCAAGCTTTTCACTTCAATTTCAACGAAATCGTACCCCTTAAAGGGGAATAGACTGAATAGAAGAATGCCTGCTGTTTTGGGGATTAAGATAAAGCTAATCCTCAAAACGGCAGGCAATTTATTGTTTGAACATACTAAGGGACTCGCAAGCAAATAAAATCCCAATTTCTTTGGGGCGCGGCTCCGCCGCGCCCCAAAGAAATTGGGATTTTATTAAACAGCAAACCTCTAAGGATCGTGGATTTAATAAAACCCGAAACTTAATTTTTGAAAGCGCGGCAGAGCCGCGCTTTCAAAAATTAAAAATTTGGTTTTAATTTGTTCGCGATCCTAAGTAGGTGGCCTTATACCGTTTTAACGTGAGTTCAATAGCGCCATTTTCGCGGCCCAGTGGGCAGCGGAAATGGCGCAAATTGATATCCTGCGCGACGCGCATTGCCATTCGTCGAATTCACATCTCTACGAGGTGGAAGGTAGTCTGAAATCTGCGGCTGGATGGCTAGATTTATCCAATTGCATTTTGAAGTGAGATGGTTCAGATTCCAGTTGAGGAGAGGTTTCAGGGAGGGGGGCCGCTTCTCCTGCCATTGGTTTGATAGCCAGCAGTTTAACGATTTCCATTAAATCTGCGTTTTTCTGGCGATCGAATGCTGTTTGGCTACTCACTTGGCCCTGACGGCGATCGAGTACATTTAAGCGGCGATCGTACTCTCGTTTTAGAAATTCGCGAGTGCCGGCCTTGCTGGTTTGTGAGGGCACTTTAATTTTGATAATAAAAACGCCATCTTCCCGATTCTCCATACCCTGAATGGATAATTCTGGCCCACCTGTTTCTCGCTGAAGCTCTTGCAGTTTTTTAAACGAATTGAGAAAAGCTGACCATTCAATACCATCGGGAAAGGTTAGCTCAACCGTTTCTAATCCTTTTTGAAACAGCTTGTGGAAGTCTCCGGGCTTAAAATCGCCTTGCAAAGGACGACGTTCTAAGCCGGGCTCGCGCAAATAGACATACTGGCATTCGATTTCGCTAAACAGCGTGGAACTGTTAATCGCCCACCCTTCCAAACAGGCCCCAGTCAATTTAGCGGCTGTAAAATCAGTGGCTAAAACCTGCGTGTAGCTTAAATTCGCTCCATTCAAGTTCGCACCACTCAGGTCGGCCCCAATCAGGTTCGCACCACTCAGATTGGCCCACTGCAAGTTGGTGCCACTCAAGTCAGCCTCGATCAAATTTGCACCACTGAGATTTGCACCACTTAACTCGGCTCCACTTAAATCGGCGGCAATCAGTTGAGCGTGCTGAAGTGTGCTTCCAGTCAATTCCGCTTTGTTGAGATTGGCTCTGGTCAGGTTGGCATGGCTGAGGTTCACTTTGACCAAACTGGCTCTCCCTAAATGAGCATCATTGATCGTGGCATAACTCAAATCGGCGTGATCAAGGACGACTTTATAAAGATGGGCACGGCTCAAATTCACCTCACACAGCGTTGCCTGGTTAAAATTAGCGCCGTTGAGATGAATCTCCGAGAGATCAGCCCTGTTTAAGTCAATTTGAATTTCTGGGTTGTGATTTCGCCACCGATTCCAGCGTGCTACGCCATGCTTCAGCATTTTGAGCTGTATGTCATTTGCCACAGTGCGCTTTCCTGTAAGTATCGCCAATACACACACGTTACAAACTGGTCGCAAACAAGTTGAGGGGCAAGTGTCCATACATGGTGTTTACCCCCGATTCGTAAGCCGATTGGCAAGATACTAAAACGCCTCGGTAGTGTCCTAAATAAGAGTCGGCGTAACAAAGGCCAGTTTTGGGATTGAACTTAATGTAAACCGGGCCATCGAGTGAGGATGGCGCAAGTTGAGGAGCATAGTCTAGCGCTTTGGCATAGGTTTCTAGCGCCAGTCGGCCTTCGTCGATGGTGTCGGCACAAATCCCCAGAATTTGATAGTCGGAATGCTGCGCTACGAGTAAAACAGACTGACGAATGGTTTCACTATCGGCTGCGATATCGGATGCAGGATTGGCACAATCAAACTGTTTCAGAATGTTGTGAGCATCTTCAAGTGTGATTTGAAGGGGACTGGGAACAACCATTTTGTTTTAATCAATCGCTTCTATGCCTTGCACAATATCACTCTCTGGTCAGAGGCACTAGAGGGGCGATCGCCTTGATTACGAAATGTTCTTTTATTAATGGCAAACCCCAGCAATTCTCGCTTTAAAGTCAATTGCGGGTTTGCCGCACCCGACGGGCGCGGCAAACCCGCAATTCGTAAGCAAACCCTCCCGCACGAGTACAGGAGGGTTTGCCATTAAAAAGTACTTAAAACTATTGCCCTAATCGATTATCTTCAATCCATTTGACAACTTCAGATTCAGTTTCAGCGTAAAGAGTTTTGCCCGTGCGGGGGTCGTGGGCAAACCACCAGAGAGTACCAGAACTATCTTGAAGCTGTTTAACCGTAAGTTGCGAATTATTGGCGATCGCATTCACCACTTTGTGTAACCATGCCCGTACCTGATTGGTCAGGGTAGACAGACTGCTTACGCCACTTGATACAAGCCCTAACTGCCGCTGTTCTTGTTCCAACATTGCAACGAGTTGGACATTATGAGCGGCTCTAGCGACCTCTAACCGATGTGCTAAAGAAGCTGCGATACTCGCCCGATGTCTTGCAAAGATCTCAGAATCGTTTACTCCAAATGCATTTGCCATAATCTTAATTTTGCTTGTGACTAGAATTAAACCTCCACATTAAGATCTTATTTTATTTCTGTAGCATAAGCTACATTAAATAGCCTCTTAAGCAGGTTTTATCAAGACTTTATGACAAAGCAACTCGAACCATGCAGTTTTCATGATTTAGGGTGAAGCGCAACCCGCTGCAATTCGTTACAAGCAGTTGGCATGATCGCTCTCGCAATGCAACCGATTAGCAAACGAGAATTGCTGACAGCAATTCTCGTTTGCAAAGGCGAGGCAAGTTCACATCAGGTGAGCTTGCCTCGCCCCAATTGCGGGTTTGGTACACTAAACCCGCAATTGGTTTCAAGAATGAGAGTTGCTGGATTGCTGCTCGAATTTGAGCTACATCAGTTAGAACAGATGTATTATGCCAATAACGTAGGATTCATTCAGGTAGTCGGCGGGGTACATCTAACAGCCAGGGAACTGAACCTGGCGAATGAATTTGCAGCTATCTGCACAAAGTTCGCCTTCGCGAACTAAAGCATTTGTAACCCGCGAAGGCAGTTTTTGTTCTGGTAGCTGCGGTTTTAACCGCCACTCCCCTAACTGAACTCATTCGCATCTCCGCCACCTTCCCCACCTTCCCTATCTTCCCCACCTTCCCTATCTCCCCCACCTCTCCATCCTCTCCTCATGCTCGATCTCACCAAACTTGCTCGCCAAATGCAGGGCATTAGCCAGCATCTGAACCAGGAGGCTAACGCCACCCGACAGCGGCTAGAGTTAGCCCAACGGCTTTTGCAAGAAGCGAGCGATCGCCAATCAGACCTTCTAGATCTTCAAACCACCTGGCGCGATCGCCTTGGCTTTACGGCTGCCGAACCCGTTGAGCCGTTAGAAACACGCGTTGATCTGACCGCCGCTCCGGCGCTTCACACCGTTTTTGCCACAGATGGTTCTCAAATTGCTCCCAGCCATCACGAAATTGCCTATTGCTATTTGATTAACGTGGGCCGAGTAGTGCTGCACTACGGGCAAAATCGCCACCCGCTGTTGGATAGCTTGCCTGAAGTCTTTTATCGGCCTGAAGATCTCTATGCTTCAAGACAATGGGGCATTCGCACAGAAGAATGGATGAGCTACCGCCGCACGGTGTCTGAGCATGTGGTTCTGGCGGAATTGGGAGAGACGATAAGGGCAGAAGGTATAGGGCAGAAGGCAAGAGGTAGAGGGCAGGAGGCGGAAGGTAAAGGGCAGGGGGCAGGAGGCAGAGGGCAGAAGATAGAAAACGGGAGGCAGTTGGAGTTGGGCGACTTTCCGACGCTGGCCATGGTAGATGGATCGTTAATTCATTGGTTTCTGGAGCCGTTGCCCGGTGAAGCACGCGATCGCATTTTGATTCCCATCCTGGAATCTTGGGAACGGCTGCAGCAAGCCCAAATTCCGCTAGTCGGCTACCTCAGCGCGGCGCGGAGTGGTGAAGCGTTGAACTTCCTGCGGTTGCAGACCTGCCCGTATCCATCCCCCGATTGTGTCACGCACTGCTTTGGCCAAACGGATCAAGCCCCCTGTCAGGTATTTGCACCTCTGCGAGATACAGCATTGTGGTCAATGGTGTTGGAACCGGGACAGCGGGGTGCCCTGTGGCGCAGTTCCGCTAAAATTCTGGAGCAATACGGAGAGCAAACTATTTATTTCTGCTATGTGCATGTCGGCTCAGAAATTGCCCGGATTGAGTTTCCGGCCTGGGTAGCAGAGGATGAGCACTTGCTCAATACGGCACTCAGCCTAACGCTGACGCAGGTTCAGAAGGGATATGGTTATCCGGTGGCTCTGGCGGAAGCTCATAATCATGCGGTAGTCAGAGGGGGCGATCGCGCCCGCTTTTTTGCCCTGTTGGAACGCGAAATGATCCGCTCTGGCTTGAAGAATATCGGCACCTCCTATAAAGAAGCGAGGAAGCGGGGGAGTATTGCGTGACATCCTACGGATGTAAATTGTTACGAGAGTCCACGGATTGAGCGGCAGTAGATGAAAGTTAGCCCCTTACAATGGGGGAAGATCAAAGTCTTAAATTGAGATGGCAGACATCGGGAGTGAGGGCGTGCCAAAGTCCGCGAAACATTTGTTAATTGGGTCGCCAGAAGCATATAGTGGCAAATCGGCTATCATTTTGGGCTTAGCCCATCTACTCCAGCAAAAAGGGTTTGATATTGCGTATGGCAAACCGCTGGGAACCTGTTTAAGTGAATCCGACCACGATGCAGTAGACGAAGATGTGCGCTTCATCGCTGAGATTTTGAAGCTACCAGACAACCGCTTACGACCTACGTTGGTGTCTCTAGATGCGCCAACGATTAGCGATCGCATCACGGGCAACGATCAGGTCAACTATCAAAGTCGCTTTCAGCAATATACCCAGATGGCCGATGGCGATCTGGTACTGCTAGAAGGCCCAGGAACTCTAGAAGAAGGACGCCTGTTTGGGTTATCTACGCCCCAAATGCTGCAAGCGGTTGATGCTGGCGTATTCCTGGTGACTCGCTTTTCATCGGGTCTGGTGGTCGATGCTCTCCTGGCCGCTAAGGAATCGTTGGGCGATCGCCTGGTCGGAATTTTGATCAACGATGTGCCTGCGGATCAGCTAGAGTTTGTGACGGGTCAAATCCAGCCCTTCCTGGAAAATCACAAGATTCCCGTGTTGGGCATCTTGCCGCGCAACGACCTACTGAGAAGCGTGAGCGTTCGTGAGTTGGTCAATCAACTGAAGGCCGAGGTGTTGTGTCGTGCTGATCGCTTAGACCTGATGGTTGAAACCCTTAAGATCGGCGCGATGAATGTGAACTCAGCCCTCAAGTATTTCCGCAAAGGACGGCATATGGCGGTGGTGACGGGGGGCGATCGCACTGACATTCAGCTGGCTGCGTTAGAGACATCCACTCACTGCTTGATTTTGACAGGCCAAATCCCGCCGAATCCCACCATTCTGAGCCGAGCGGAAGACCTGGAAATTCCCATTCTTTCCGTCGATCTGGATACGCTCACAACCGTCGAAATTATTGACCAGACGTTTGGCCAAGTGCGGCTACATGAACCTGTGAAAGTACAGTGTATTTGTGACCTGATGGAGAAACATTTCGATATCAATCGGTTGATTTCTCACCTCGGCATGGAGGCGGCAGTCAAGGCGTAATTACCGTGGTTTGACCAGTGCGGGAAAAGTGCCCCACGCGTTGCGTGAGGCACTTTTTATGCCATTTCAGACGCGTAACGCGTGGCTAAAATGGCGCAGTCGAATCTACGTTATTCCTCTTCAACGTAATCTTCATCGTCCTCATCCTCGACGTCAACCTGAGTCACCGAGTTTGCTGAGACAACGGCTCCCATTTCGAGCTTTTGCCGCACTTTTTGTTCGACCTCTTGGGCAAATTCTGGTTTTTCCTCCATGTACTTAATGGCGTTGTCGCGGCCCTGGCTGATGTTCTCACCGTTATAGCTGTACCAGGCTCCTTTGCGAACCACAACTCCCGTTTCTTCCGCCATGTCGATCAGGCAACCAAAGGTTGAGATGCCTTTGCCGAAAATCACATCGAACTCGGCAATTCGGAAGGGGGGGGCGACTTTGTTTTTAGCCACTTTCACCTTGGCGCGAATGCCGTATTCTTCGTTGCCCTTCTTTAAGGTTTGAATCCGGCGAATGTCTAAACGCACCGAGGCATAGAACTTGAGCGCATTTCCTCCCGTGGTGGTTTCGGGGTTGCCATAGGAAACGCCAATTTTTTGTCGAAGCTGGTTGAGGAAAATGACGCTACAGCCAGTCTTACCAATATTTCCGGTGATTTTACGCAGCGCTTGACTCATCAGTCGGGCTTGCAAACCAACGTGAGTGTCACCCATTTCACCTTCAATTTCCGCTCTGGGGACTAGAGCCGCGACTGAGTCAACGACGACGATGTCAATTGCGGTTGAGCGAACGAGCTGATCGACAATTTCAAGAGCGGCTTCTCCCGTGTCGGGCTGCGAAACCAGCAAGTTTTCAATATCAACCCCCAGAGCCGCTGAGTAGGTTGGGTCGAGGGCGTGTTCTGCATCCACAAACGCAGCTACACCCCCGGCTTTTTGCACTTCAGCGATCGCATGAAGGGCTAGTGTCGTTTTTCCAGAGCTTTCTGGGCCGTAAATTTCAATCACCCGTCCTTTGGGTAACCCACCGCCCAAGGCTAAATCCAGGGTTAATGCTCCTGTTGGCACCGTTTCCACCCGCATTCGCGTGGCATCGCCCAGGCGCATAATCGTTCCCTTGCCAAAGGTGCGGTCAATTTGGTTAAGCACCAGATTCAGGGCTTTTTCTTTTTCAGAACTTTCATTGCTCGCTTTAGCCATTAGCGCCTCAAAACATTTTGTGTAGTGAATAACTGGATTCGGTTGACATCAAAATTACGGTAATGCAATTAAGCTTACTGTCTGATGCAAGGAAGACTCGTTACTCTATAGACAGTTGCATCTATAGCTATCACAAATAGATTGCGAACAGGAGGTATGGAGGCTTCCCCCAGCCAGGGGTAGACCCCCTGCACCCATTCAAATTTCAGTTGCGATCGCTATATATCCATTGTAAATCTCTGGACTAGCCTCCATACAAATGTACTACAAACATGAGGGTTGCGTACTAGAATTGTTACCTAGATTTAGAATTGTATTGTTGGAGATTCATGACCTTTAACCTCCCAAATCTGCTTGTACCAGATGCAGCGCTCTCTGTAGCAGGGTTGACCGCGTACATTCAAACCTTGTTAGAGGAAGATGAGCAGCTGCGGCAGGTCTGGGTGACTGGCGAAGTTTCCAGCGCTAGCCGCTATCGCAGCGGATTATTTTTTACGCTACAAGACCCCGATGCTAAGGCGACCATTAACTGTGTCGTGTGGAATAGCCAGATTAACAAACTGGCTACGCTACCTTCTTCGGGGGAGCAATTAATTATATTAGGCAAAATTCATGTGCACCCCCAGCGAGGGAGCTACCAACTGATTGTATGGCAGGCGCTTCCTGGAGGCGAAGGTTTGCGAGCGCTGCGCTATCGGCAACTGCGCAAGCGACTGGAGGCCGAAGGATTATTTGATCCACAGCGCAAAAAGCCGCTTCCTCAACATCCCCACACGATCGCAGTGGTGACATCGCCTCAAGCTGCCGCCTGGGGTGATATTCAACGGACGCTGAAACGTCGTTATCCCGGATTGCATGTCCTGTTTTCCCCGGCACTGGTTCAGGGCGATCAGGCTCCTGCTTCTATTGTGAATGCGATTCGGCGAGTGGTGCAGGATGGGCGAGCGGAGGTCTTGATCGTGTCGAGGGGAGGTGGTGCGATCGAGGATATGGCCTGTTTCAATGATGAGCGGGTGGTACGGGCGATCGCCAACTGTCCCATTCCTGTCGTGGCGGGCATTGGGCATCATCGCGACGAATCGTTGGCGGATTTGGCGGCGGATATCTGTGCTCATACCCCAACGGCTGCCGCAGAACAGGCTGTTCCAGAACTGGAAGACCTATATATAGAACATCGCGAACGAGCAGCCGCCCTGCATCAAGCCCTCAAAGGGTATATGAACGATACCCATAGCCGTCTTGACCGAATTAAAGGACGCCTGCAACGGCTGCATCTCGATCGCCAAATTCGGCAAAAGACCCAGGCGATCGCATGGACGCGGCGACGGCTGATTCAGAGTACAACGCATCGGCTTCAGCAGTCGGCACAGCATTGCCAGCTCCTCAAGCAAAAACTAATGACCCTTGACCCGGAAGCCGTTTTGCGGAGAGGATATTCCTTGGTTCGGCAGGAAAATGGAGCCGTCGTGCGCTCCGCCGCAGAATTAGTGCCAGGACAAACCTTAAACGTGCAGCTTGCTCAGGGGCAGGTCAACGTTAACGTTCTAGAAATTCTCGAACATCATGCTCAACCGCAACAGGATTCTCCATGAGTGACTTTTCGGGTGACACATCACCCGCCGACAACGTATCCGCGTCTTCCCCACATGAGCCATTTGATGACTCCTGGAGCTACGAAACCTCTGTCTCTCAGGTTGAAGCCATCATTAATCAAATTGAGATGGGTGAGCTAGAACTAGCAGAAGTATTTGATCGATTTGCGATCGCTGTAGAACACCTCCATCATTGCGAAGCCTTCTTGACTCACCAGAAAAAGCGAATGGATTTGCTGATTGAAACCCTGTTAGATGAGCCGGATGTATTTTAAGGAATAAATTGTATAGCACTATGCATTCACGTTAGGACAAGGGGGTGTGAGCAGCAATTCTCAGTATGCAAATCAGTGGCAGTGCAAGCTCACCTGCGGCGAGCTTGCACTGCCACTGATTGCGGGTTTGGCGCGCCCGTCGGGCGCGCCAAACCCGCAATCAGTTTCAAAATGAGAATCCTTGCACCCCGTCCTAACCTTTATCAGCACTGCTATAAAGGCCGAGAGCACAGCGACGCTGTGCTCTCGGCCTTTATAGCAGTGCTGCTAAAGGTTAGGACGGGGTGCAAGGATTCTCATTTTGAAACTGATTGCGGGTTTGGCG
>DATNPS010000244.1:0-7667 GCA_036703095.1 Crinalium sp.
TCTCCCACCTCAAGACAAACTGGAAGACAGATTGGGAGGTCTACCGTGGGGTTTAAAACCAGAGCAATACCCTATCTGTAGCCATTGTGGAGGAAGTCAATCGCTTCTGGCTCAATTTTTCCACAACTCAGAGAGACTAGATTTAGGTAAATCCGGTCGTACATTCCTTGTTTTTCAATGCAACCACAATCCAGGGGAATGCCCAACCTGGGAAGGGGGATCTGGAGCTAATGCCTGTTTTGTTCTTGAGCCAGAAGAACTCTCAGATAGTCTTACACCGATGCCAGCAGATTCTCCATCCATTGAACCTGAAGCTCGTATCGTGGATTGGCTTGCCTTGGATGACGGAATCTCTGTGGATCAGGCGTCTGCATTTTATGCTGATGAGCAACTCTGGAATCTACCGGATGAAACGCGGGGTAAAGTCTATACTGAGACAAAACTTGGAAGTGTTCCAGAGTGGGTGCAGAGTTCAAGCGAAGCACCCGGTGAAGGATGGATATTCATGGGGCAGCTTAGCGATTCCTACAAATTCTCCCAGAAACCTTCTACTCAAAACGGTATCCACATTTATCCATCTTCAAACTATTGGATGTGCGACGGGCCTAATTTTGGCGATGGAGGCATTGGGTATATTTTTCTTCGACATCAATCTGGAAAACCTGATGGTTGGTTCTTTTGGCAATGTGGTTGACGACCGTAAACCATTCTGGTGCAGCAGATTGACCGAAGCCTTTTGTGGTGTTGCAAAGGTATTAGCAACCGCTGATCAAAACCGTTCGCCTGATGTTTTCATAGTGTGAGTGAAGGATTAAGAGAAAATCTCAGTAGTTAAGCGTTATTGATGGAAGCGCGATCGCCCCTCAAGTAAGCCGTTAAATCCAGTAACGTTAATGCCACCTCAAATCAAACAACCTTTACGTGAGTACAACTCACGCTCCAACCGATCGCGCATCAATGACGGTTCCGGTGGCCTGACCTGCTACAGACTGCGCATACGCCTTTGCAACACTCTCGGCTGGCAGTCCTCCCGCCAGATCCATTCCCCTCGCTTCCAACGTTTCCGTCACCCACGGAGGACTGACTACATTGATCCGAATGCCTCTGGGCAACTCCAATGCTGCCGCTCGTGCAAACCCCTCCAAACCTGCATTCACAAGGCTAATTGCTGCACTTCCCGGCATTGGCTCGGTTGATAGCACGCCACTGGTGAGCGTAAAGGAGCCATTGTCGCTCATGTAGGGAATACCCGCACGAACGAGATTCACTTGCCCCATTAGCTTGTTGGCAAGGCTAAATTGAAAATCCTCGTCGGTTAACGCCTCCAGGCTATTAAATCGGGCCTGACCTGTAGCGCTAACAACGGCATCCAATGGTGCGATCGCTTCAAAAAGCCGCTGAATTGAATCTTTGGACGTGATATCAACCGGATATTGGCTGCTCGATCGCGAGGCTTGGATTACGTCATGTCCTTGAGAAAAAGCCTGAACAATTGCTTTCCCGATCGTTCCGGTTGCACCGATGACGACAATTTTCATACGCCCTTCCTGGTTAAGATTCACGCCAGCATTCTCACTAGAATACCTGTTGTCAGCCAAAATTCAAGTCTCTATAGAAGGGCGATCGCCTAATCAGGTGCAACAGTTTATAGGGTGGGCATTGCCCACCCTAATTTTTTGGGAATTTGTGCGGTTAAGCTTCCAAGCCCATGAGGCGTTTTGTCAGAATCCGCATCACCTCGGTAGAATCACCCCACGGCAACGGTCGTGACCATTCGTGGGGTTGAGCGTAGCCAAGCTGATACATCTGCATGACGTGATAGTTCACGGCTTTCAGCGAACCGACGGCAATCACGCGCAAGATATCGGGACTATCCGTCGGGCGATCGCTCGGCTGCACAAATTCGTCTAGCCGTTGGGCTAGGGCAGGTGAGTTAGTCATGTGAAACACTCCTGTGTTGTAGATGTAGAGGGGCGTTCAAACGACACGCCATCCCGCAACAGTGCATTGCAAAGCGGGATGGCAACCAGGAGTGTCATAATACCTGATAGCCAATCCGTCTGCTGTGATCAGATGGGGTGGTTAGCTCTCTAGATGTGTTGTCACCACGTCTAGGGAGCGTTTGCGGTTGTTTGAACGCTTAATGGGAAAGCATAACGGACGGTGTAAAAAGAAACAACCGTATTACTGGATTTTTTGAAAGGGCGATCGCATTTATTACGTTTGCGACCTCATTTGTTATTTCCGAGGTCTCGTTTATTATTTCTGAGAACCCGTTTGTTATTTCTGAGACCTTGTTTATTATTTCCGAGAACCCGTTTATTGTTTCCGAGATCTCGTTTGTTATTTCTGGATGCTCGTTTATTGTTTCCGAGTACTCGTTTATTGTTTCTGAGGTCTCGTTTGTTATTTCTGAGTACTCGTTTGCTATTTTTGCGTATCCAATTGCTGCTTTTGCGACCTTATTTGCTATTTTTGCGACCTCATTTGCTGTTTTTATGAACCCAATTGCTGCCTTTACGATCGTAATTGCTATTTTTACGTGTCCAATTGCTGCTTTTGCGAACCCAATTGCTGTTTTTGCGATCGCCAGTGCTAATGTTGTTCACCCCAAAACACCTATTGATATCTATTTATAGTGATGAATGCATTAATATGCCGTGATTTGTACGAACAGACAACACTTTAGAGTTGTCCTTGTTATCTTGGATTCGGTACTACTTGGATCTGATTTTCCTTATGTATAGAAATCTAGAAACACTATTGAAAGAAATAGAAACTCTTTCAGGTACTCAAAAACTTCTTTTGCTAGAGATCGCAAGAAGTGCAGGAGGTATGTATGCAGGGGATTTGGCTGTAAAAGCAAGTCTGCCGAGGAATGAAACTGTTTATCGAGTTCGAGAGCTAAACTCAAAGGGACTGGTTGATATAAAGCCTTTGACAGATTACTTTTATTCCTTATCCATAGAAGTTGCTTCAGTGGTAGGTGATATCAAAACGTCTCCAGACACGTGGAGCCGTTTTGCAGATCAAATGCCGCAGGTAACTATTAATACCAAAGGTGAAACTGAAGTATCGATATTATTTTTAGCTGCTGATCCAACCAATGAAACTCGTCTTCGCCTGGGCGAAGAATTTAGAGAAATTCAGGAGAAATTACAGCTAGCCAAGCTTAGACAAAAATTTCGTCTTGAGCAAAGAACATCTGTTAGACCAGCAGATATCAGTCAGGCAATGTTGGATGTGCAACCAAACATTGTCCATTTCTCTGGTCACGGCACTACCAATGGCGAGCTTTGCTTTGAGAATATGTTGGGAGTAACACAACTCGTCACGCCTGATGCATTAGCCGCATTATTCGAGCAGTTTGTAAATCAAGTGATTTGTGTAGTACTGAACGCTTGCTATTCCGTAACTCAAGCAAATGCTATTTCTCAGCATATTCCCTATGTAATTGGGATGGATAAGACAATTGGAGATAGAGCAGCGATCGCATTTGCAATTGGTTTTTATCAAGCCATTGGAGCAGGTAAATTGGTTGAAGAAGCATATAAGCTCGGTATTGTGCAAATTCGGCTTCAGGGAATTTCTGAGCATCTTACACCCAAATTAGTTACCAGTAATGGCAATAAAAAAAGATGACGTAGGTCATTATCTCTGGTTGTCCAAGATTCATTCACTTTCCGTGTCAGTGTTGGAACGAACAAAAACATCTCGCGTTACATTCGACAACCCTGCCAGAAAACCCAGCAGTGGATTGAGTAAACCCTCTTGAGCATCAGATGTAATGATTGTAGTGCGCTGTTCTTGAGGGGTTGGCAAATGTTGGGTGATCGCTGGCAGTTGAGCGATTAACTGAGACTGGATATGGCGATCGGACAGTTCATTTTCAATCTCACGCTGTTTCCGTGCAAGGTCAAGTTGGCGATCGCGCTGAGTAATATCAGCCTGATTCTGCAAGTCAGTCACCTCTAGATTGGCAGTGACATCAGCTAGCGTTTTCTGCGCCTGGATGGCATCCAGTTGAATTTGCTGCTGCACTTTCTCCATTTCTGCGGCGATACGCTGTTTTTCCAGATCCAACTCTTGCAGCACCAGTTCTAGTTGAGCCTGGTTGCGAGCCTGAGCAGTGCGGTTCTGTTCTGTTAGAATCTGCCGTTCAGCCTCCTGTTCCACCTGATTACGGCGTAAGTTTTCAGTCTGTTCGCGATCGTAAGCGACTCGAGTTTGTTCAGCCCGGAGTTGATCAATTTCACTGGCAACATTCAGTTCACCGCGCTCGCTGCTTAGCCGATTGGCTCGCTCTCTAGCGGTAATTTCCTGATCGCTTTCCAGTTGAGCCAGACGCGCCAGCTTTTCCCGTTCTGCTCGAAACGGAGCCTGTAGGTTATGCCATAGCTGAGTTGAACTGACGATCGCTTCTTTAATTTGCACCGTCACAATTTTGAGACCCAATCCTTCCGAGCGAGAATGGCTCCCTTCCTCGCCTCTACTGCCTTCAGCCACCGTTTGCAAACGGTGGGTTAGTTCTTCAATAATCGGCTGTTTATCGCTTAATACTTCATCAATGCTGAGGGTCGCCACTTTATCCTTGATGGCCGCTTCTGCCTGTTCTCGCAACTGCAAGTTGACGATGCCCATTGGATCTTCTGGATCAGAAAAGTCTAGCTTCCAATACGCCGTTTCAATATCATCAATAATCCACTGCACATACGCTTGCACGACCAATCCCTGTCGTTCGATACAAATGCAGTTCGCGTTGATCAAGATGGTTTGGACAGCAGCCGGAATCACCAGAAAGGCATCGGTAAGGGGATTAAAGCGAAAGGAAATCCCTTTCCCGATGTTTAAAGGGTCGCGATGCCCTCGTCGGGTATGAACGATATAAACATTGGGCGGAACAATGACACTCTTCCAGATCCAGAATCCAGTAATGCGATAATCGATGGCTCTGCTGGCGGGAGGAGAGATAGCAGCCAGAGGCGACTGCGCCGCCGGAGCTATCCGGGCACGATTGCTGCTGAGTTTGCGATCGACCTCCGCTTTTTCTTGCAGGACTTGCTGGAGATACGTATTTTCGTTCTGCTGGTTACTCATCGCTGTTTTGGTAAGCTGGGATAAACACGAGAGGGCATCTCAATTAGTAGCTTATTAACACTACAAACAGAGGTTTTACAAACTTTTCTAAATTAAAATTTGTTTTTTGGGGTTAAATGGCTTCAAGATATCGTACAGTTGGGCGTTTCCTGTTTCGTCAACTTGAGAATAAGCGTTACAATTTATCTAATTCACAAGTAGCTATGTGTTTCAAGTTGCAACCAATCTTATGAGTACCCTTGACCAAGTGCTGGAAAATGCTTTGCAGTTGCCCTACGAGCAGCAAGAGATACTGATTAAGATCCTGCAAAATCGTCATCACCAAAGCCGCCGAGCAGAAATTGCAGCAGATGCTGAACAAACTTTGGCTGATTTTCGGGCAGGCAATTTTCAGCTCCAGTCAGCTAAGGCTGTAATTGCAGAACTGCGTCAAGCTTTGAATGACGTAGAAACATGAGACCGCTGGTTCTTACCCCAAAATTTAAGCGAGCATTCCGCAAGTTTGTAAAGCGCAACGCCGATCTGCAACAGCGTATTGAAGAAGCTCTTCAGCAGATGGAAGTAGATGTATTTGCTCCAAGCTTGGCTACTCATAAATTGAGCGGTAAGCTTGATGGTCTGTAATCCTGCTCTTGCGGTTACGATTGCCGTATCGTTTTTTCAATTGAGCAAGATATGGCAACGAGTAGTGAAGTTATCGTTTTGCTTGATATTGGAACTCATGATGAGGTTTATTAAATGTAGAGCAGTATGAAGCGATTTGCGGATTTGTTTCAGAAGATTGATGCGACTACCTCTACTAATGAAAAGGTAAAAGCGCTACAGCAATATCTGCGCGATGAGCAACCTTCGAATGCGGTCTGGGCACTGTATTTGCTGCTGGGTAAAACGCGCAAACGCTTGATTACCTCTAGAGTATTGCGGGATGTGTTTCTCAGTATTTCAGACATTCCAGAATGGTTGTTTGAAGATTGCTACGCGCAGGTGGGTGATTCCGCAGAAGTGATTTCGCTGTTATTGCAAGACACGTCTGATCAACCTAAAATTGGATCAGAGATGCCGCTGCATGTGTGGATGGAAGATGTTATTCCACAAGTCAAAGCGATCGCCTCTAACACAGAGCTAAGAGACTTAATTGTGTCCTGGTGGTCATCGCTGACTTCATTTGAAGTTTTTATTTTGAACAAAGTATTGACAGGTGCGTTTCGAGTTGGATTGTCTGAAAAGCTGGTGATTAAGGCGATTGCCACCGAATACGATATTCCTGAATCGGACGTAGCTCATCGACTCATGGGTGACTTCGAACCGACCGTCGAATTTTATGACCGACTGATTACAGCAGAAGAGGAGGAATCCCGTTCACCGAGTCGTTCCTATCCATTCTTTTTGGCATCGCCACTGGAAGAGGAGCGATTTACTGGAGAAGATCTATCGCTATGGCAAGCGGAGTGGAAATGGGATGGCATTCGAGCACAGATTATTCGACGGGCAGGGCAGATCTTCATCTGGTCGCGCGGCGAGGATTTAATCACGCATCAGTTTCCTGAATTTGAATCGGCGTTTCTGGCCTTTCCTGATGGGCTGGTGTTTGACGGTGAGATTTTGTGCTGGGAGGGCGATCGCCCCCTCAGTTTTAACCACTTGCAGCAACGATTGGGACGCAAGAAAGTCACCGCAAAAGTGATGCAAACCAATCCAGTTCACTTCATTGCCTATGATTTGTTAGAACACGATGGCCACGATATTCGTTCGATGCCGTTGGGTGAGCGACGAGCGCTGCTGATCGAAACGCTTCAGCAAATCAATTCTGATCGCGTAAGTGTGTCTGCGAGTTTAAAGTTTGAGTCGTTGGACGAGTTGCGATCGCTGCGAGAACAGTCACGTCATCAGGGTGCAGAAGGATTGGTGATTAAGGCATTAGAGAGTCCTTATTTAGTCGGTCGCAAACGTGGCTACTGGTGGAAATATAAGGTCGATCCGATGTCGCTAGATGCCGTTCTCATCTACGCTCAGGCGGGTAGTGGCAAACGAGCCAATTTGTTTACAGACTACACGTTTGCTTTGTGGGATGGCGAGGAATTAATTTCATTTGCTAAAGCGTATTCTGGGTTGGATAATGCTGAGATTGACGAACTGGACAAATGGATTCGCAGACACACAATCGAAAAATTTGGCCCGGTGCGATCGGTTGAGCCGACTCATGTTTTTGAGATTGGATTTGAAGGAATCGCCCATTCGAATCGTCATAAATCCGGCATCTCAGTCAGATTTCCCAGAATTTTGCGATGGCGCAAAGATAAACCTGTGAAAGAAGCAGACACAATTCAATCAGCGTTGAACTTGTTGGAATCATCGTAGACAGCGATATAGCTGTCGCCACGTCGGTCAAGACATTGAAAACCAAAGGGGTGTGGGCTTTGCCCCCAGCCAGGGTAGACCCCCTACACCCCGTCCTAATCCAAAAAACTACCAGCAATTCTCATGTTGAAACTGATTGCGGGTTTTGCACGCCCGTCGGGCGCGCAAAACCCGCAATCAGGGCAGCGCAAGCTCGCCGCAGGCGAGCTTGC
>DATNPS010000246.1:0-23548 GCA_036703095.1 Crinalium sp.
GAGTTTTGGGGGCGTAGCGTGGCGCGACTGCTGGCGATCGCCCCCTTCTTTGTGATGCCGACGGTCAGCGCGTTGATCTGGAAAAACATGCTGATGCATCCGGTGAACGGATTGTTTGCCTTTGTGACGCGATCGCTGGGCCTGGGGGCAATCGATTGGTTCGCGCAATACCCAATGCTGTCGGTCATTCTGATTGTGTCGTGGGAATGGCTCCCGTTTGCGCTATTGATTTTGCTCACCGCGATTCAATCTCTGGACAATGAGCAGGTTGAGGCTGCTCGGATGGATGGCGCAAAAGCGATCGATATCTTCCGGTTTATCACGTTGCCTCACCTGGGACGGGCGATCGCCGTTCTCGCCATGATTGAAACGATTTTCTTTTTAACGATTTTTGCCGAAATCTTTGTCACCACATCGGGTGGCCCTGGCTTAGCGACTACAAACCTGGCCTATTTCATTTATTTAAGAGCATTATTTGAATTTGATGTGGGTGGGGCATCTGCCGCAGGTTTAATTGCAGTCGTGTTGGCCAACATTGTGGCGATCTTTTTAATGCGTCTCGTTGCTCGCAATTTAGATGTTTAAGGAACTGTTTTTCAGAACGTTTAACGAGATTTTTAATCATGTCAGCAACATCATCTAAACTCCAGCGTCGTGTGTTGGTAACTATTCTGGGATGGTTGGCGGCGGCTCTGCTATTTTTCCCAATTTTTTGGATGGTTTTAACCAGTTTTAAGACAGAAGTAGAAGCCGTTGCATTGCCGCCTAAACTGTTCTTTCAGCCGACGCTAGAGAATTACGTCACGATTCAAGAACGGGCAGATTATCTCACGTTTGCATGGAATAGCGTAGCGGTATCGGTTGGTTCAACCATCATCGCGCTTCTCCTGGCTATTCCAGCCGCCTATGCCATGGCGTTCTTTCCCACCAAACGCACGAAAGGAACGCTGCTGTGGATGCTGTCTACCAAGATGTTGCCGCCTGTGGGTGTGCTGGTGCCGATCTATTTGCTGTTTCGCGATTCGCATTTACTCGACACACGCATTGGCTTAATGCTGATTTATACGCTAATTAATCTGCCGATTGTGGTTTGGATGATCTATACCTTCTTCAAAGATGTTCCTAAAGACATTCTGGAAGCAGGTCGGATGGATGGCGCATCCCCTAAGCAAGAAGTGTTTCACGTTCTCTTACCGCTATCGCTTCCCGGTATTGCCTCAACCGCTCTACTCGCGATTATCCTGTCCTGGAATGAAGCCTTCTGGAGCTTAAACTTAACTACTACCAATGCGGCTCCGTTAACTACTTTTATTGCGTCGTTTTCCAGCCCACAGGGATTGTTTTGGGCGCAGTTGTCTGCTGCTTCAACGTTGGCGATCGCTCCCATTCTCATCTTTGGTTGGCTCAGTCAAAAGCAACTGGTTCAAGGTTTGACTTTTGGAGCGGTGAAGTAATCAGTTTTCGATCACGTATAGCTAGGGTCATGTTTGTTAGGGCATCGAAAACCAAGGGGGTGTGGGGGCGTTGCCCCCAGCCAGGGCTTCCACCCCTGCACCCCGTTCTATAGGGCATCGAAAACCAAGGGGGTGTGGGCTTTGCTCCCAGTCAGGGGTTCCACCTCTGCACTCTGTCCTAACCCAAATGAATACAGCTATATTCAACACATTTTTAGGAGTCCTTCATGTCAACCGTTACGCTACAAAATATCCGCAAACGATATACCGATGTTGATGTGATCAAAGGTATTGATCTGGATATTAATGATGGTGAGTTTGTTGTGTTTGTGGGGCCATCGGGCTGTGGTAAATCAACGCTGCTGCGCATGATTGCAGGGTTAGAGGAAATTAGCGACGGAGATTTGCTGATTGATGGCGATCGCATGAATGATGTGCCTCCCGACAAGCGGGGATTGGCGATGGTGTTTCAAACCTACGCGCTGTATCCGCACATGACAGTGGCCGAGAATATGGCGTTTAGTCTGCGGCTGGCGGGTGTGCCCAAAGCAAGACGGCTGGAACGAGCGCGCGAAGTAGCCCGCGTTTTGCAGTTAGAACCATTGCTTGATCGCAAACCGAGAGCGTTATCGGGTGGCCAGCGTCAGCGGGTGGCGATCGGGCGGGCGCTGGTGCGCAATCCCAAAGTCTTTCTATTTGATGAGCCGTTGTCAAACCTGGATGCTGCGCTGCGGGTGCAGATGCGGATTGAGCTAGCCAGTCTGCACGACAGTTTGAAATCCACCATGATTTACGTGACGCACGATCAGGTGGAGGCGATGACGCTGGCCGACAAGATTGTAGTGTTGCAGGGTGGCGTGATTGAGCAGGTGGGTTCGCCGCTGGAACTTTATCACCATCCCAATAACCTGTTTGTCGCTGGTTTTATCGGCTCCCCCCGGATGAACTTTTTGCCTGTCACGGTGGCGTCGGTGTCTGGCTCGATGACTACGCTTACGTTACCGCAGGGAGAAAGTGTCACCATCCCGGTGCAGTCCAAGCATTTGTCTGTTGGCGATCGCGCGACGCTGGGCATTCGTCCAGAGCATCTGCGGTTTGACGCAAACAACGCCACGACTCATGCTGAGGTGCAAGTGCTGGAACGGTTGGGCGGAGAAACGTTTGCCTATGTGAGGCTAGCGGGTGGAGATACGATGGTGGTTCAGACGGATGGGGATAGTCCGGTGCGGCTCCACGATCAGGTTCCTATTTATATCAATGGCGATCGCTGTCATTTGTTTGATGCTCAAGGTGTAACCGTTTCCAAAAAAGAATTGCACCCTCTGGCTGTTTGATTGGTTAGGAACGAGAATGACAGCGTAACGCATCCTACGACATCTTTTTTGAGTGGTATGAACAGCAATATCAGCACAGGCTCCATTATTAAACTGAATGAGGCATCGTTGTCTCATTTACCTCCCACGGTTCAAATTCCTAAATACGATCGCCACTCGGTTACGAATGGAATTGTGCATATCGGTGTAGGTGGGTTTCATCGAGCGCATCAGGCGCTTTATCTCGACAATTACCTGCACCAAACGAGCGATCGCCAGTGGGGAATTTGTGGTGTGGGTCTCCTGGAGTTTGATCGGCGAATGCGTGATGCGCTTCAGTCACAAGACTGTTTGTATACATTAGTGGAACGGTCACCCGATGGCGATCGTGCGCGCGTGATTGGCTCCATCACGAACTATATATTTGCTCCAGATGATCGACAGGCGGTTGTCGATGCGATGGTTGATCCAAACTGTCGTATTGTCTCACTAACGATCACGGAAGCGGGCTATTACTACATTGAAGGAACTGGCGAACTGGATGTGAATCATCCCACTATCCAGCATGATGTGCAGCATCCCGATGAACCGATTGGCGTATTTGGCTATTTAACGGCGGCTTTGAAACAACGTCGCGATCGCGGAGTGATGCCGTTCACCGTGTTGTCGTGTGATAACTTGCAGGGCAACGGCAACATTGCGCGAAAAATGCTCACCGCGTTTGCAGAATTGCAAGATCCCGGCCTGGCTGGCTGGATTGCTGAACATGTGGCGTTTCCAAACAACATGGTCGATCGCATTACGCCTGCCACGACTGCTGCGGATGTCAAAATGGTGGCCGATCAGTTTGGCATTGAAGACGGATTCCCTGTTGTGGCGGAACCATTTTTGCAATGGGTGATTGAAGACCATTTTTGTGCGGGTCGGCCCGACTGGGAAACGGTTGGCGTGCAGATGACGAATGATGTGCATCCCTACGAGATGATGAAGATTCGTTTGCTCAATGCCAGTCACCTGCTGATCGGCTATCTGGGGACGCTGGTGGGCTATACCTATGTGCATGAGGTGATGGCGGATACGTTGATTCGGCAAGCGGTCGATCGCCTCATGGCAGAAGTGACACCGACGCTGCGACCCGTTCCTGGGATTGATCTGGACAACTACAAGCAGACGTTAATCGAACGCTTTGCCAATCCTAAAATTCGCGATCAGCTTCCCCGTCTCTGCCTGAATAGTGCGGCTAAAATGCCGAAGTTCATTCTGGCGTCTTTGCGGGATGCGCTAAATCAAGGCGGCTCGATTGATGCGATGAGTTTGGCGATCGCCTCCTGGTTCCGCACGCTCAAAGGCAAGGATGATCAGGGCAATCCCATCCCGATTGATGACCCGATGGCCGATGTTTTAACAGAACGCGCTCAAATGGGCGGTTCTGACCCGCTACCGTTGCTGAACCTGACGGAAATCTTTGGTGATTTGCCGCAGTGCGATCGCTTTGTAGACGCCGTTGCGCGTTATTTGCGGGATCTGGATGAGGTGGGCGCGAAAGAAACGCTAACCCGCTTCTTAAAGGATGTTTAACGTCTTAGACACCGGGTTTCTTCTGTTTCGCGGTAACACATCCGCAGCTCTTAAACAGAAACCTGGTGTCTGTCGATAAGGATGCCTGAGTGAACGAGATTAGCATCTTTGACGCCTGGGCCGCATGGATGTCGGGCCACCTGTCGGCGCACTCTACCATTTGGGGTGTGAGCATATTCTGGTGGGGACGCATTGGCAAAATCATGCAGGTGGTCGGAGCAGGCACCATTATCGCAGACATCATTGGCCCAGAGAAAATTCGCAGCTTTGGCGCATCCTTGCAGGGCGCTATTTCACCCACGGTTTTAACGGAATTTCTCAAAGATTGTTTTGAGTGGTATGCCGTCGTGTTTCGTCATACCTTCATGAAGGACTACGAAGATGAACCCGCTGTCGTGAAGAAGCGACAGAGCCATTTGGCGATCGAGCTTTTGAATTATTTAGTCTGCTTTTTGTTAACGGCTGTTGTCATCGTCTCGCTCAAGCTACAGCCGACCGGATGGAACTTCTTAGTCGAAGCGATGATAATCTTCGGCTGTTTGTTAGTATCCGTATCGCCGCTGGTAACAGTGCTTGTTATGGTGGCGTTTACGGTGTTCGGGCTGACGGTGGACGCGGTGTTTATCAAGTCGTTGGCATGGGTACTGGAACATCCAGCGCTGGATCAACTGACCAAGATCGCTAGCCTATTGCTGTTGCTGGTTGGCTTCCATTTTGAGTTGCTGGCCTCGTAATACCCCTGTCTCAACGGTTAGCCTACCGCTGAGACGGCGGCGTTACGCTCGTTGCCAAGCCACCCTGCCGATTGTTGTAGCGACCAGATGCGTTGTGGTATAGCACTACGCATTCATGTTAGAACAAAGGGGTGTGGGGGCTGCGCCCCCAGCCAGGGGTTCCACCCCTGCACCCCTTCCTCACCTTTATCAGTACTGCTATAACGATCGCTTGTTTTGTTGCTACACCAGAAAGTGCGATCGCCACCATCGCTGTAATCATTCTTATGTTGAAGCAATAGTGTGAAGTGTGCGTTAGCGATCGACAACGAGTGTCAAATTCTTCGAGATCTAAATATTAGAAGATTAAGGGATTTAAGAGAGTTGCCGAAATGGCGCTGTAAAAATTAAATACTACTCATCGCCACTTCATTTCTTTGCCCCCATGAGTGATGTATTTATTTCCTATTCTCGGAAAGACAAGGAGTTTGTGCAAACCCTGTATGGGGCGCTAGAAACCCACAATCGTAGCACCTGGATTGATTGGCGCAACATTCCGCTCACGGCAGACTGGTGGCAAGAAATCGAAGCGGGTATTGAAGCCGCCGATACGTTTGTGTTTGTCATTAGTCCTGACTCTGTCGCCTCAAAGGTTTGCACACAGGAGATTGACTATGCGGTGTATCGAGGCAAGCGGCTGTTCCCAATCGTGTGGCGCGACGACTTTGATATGCAGCAAGCTCATGCGGCATTACAGAAACACAACTGGATATTTTTTCGGGAAACCGATGATTTTGACCAGGCATTTAAGAACTTACTCAAGGCACTGGATACCGATCTGAACTACGTGCGGCAGCATACGCGATTGCTGTTGAGGGCGATCGAGTGGAACAACAAAGGCCGGAGTGAAAGTTTGCTGCTGCGAGGGGATGACCTGGAACAGTCTGAACAGTGGTTAACGCAAAATCAGGGCAAAGCCCCGGAACCGACTGAGCTACAGCAAACCTACGTGAGTAACAGTCGTTCCGTGGAAGAGGCCAATCAACAAGCGGCTCGAATTTTGCAAAAAGCAGCAGAACAGGGCAGACGACTGGTACGACTAGGAGCTATTGCCGGGATCGTCGGGCTGCTGATTGCAGGGGGATCGAGCTGGGTAGCCTATCTTGCCCAATCAACGTTAATGGCAACCAACGTGAGGCTCAAAAGCGCTGCATCTAATGAGCAGTTTCTATCAGGACAGCGCTTTGATGCGTTGCTCAAAGCACTAGAAGCAGGACAACAGCTCAAACTATTGAACTGGATTACCCAGTTAGATGGTGCGACTCAGGCGCAAGTCATTGCAGCCCTCAGTCAGGCTGTCTATGGGGTCAATGAACGCAACACGCTCAATGGGCATCAATCCTATGTGAATAGCGTGAGTTTGAGTCCGGATGGCAAGACGTTGGCCTCTAGCGGTGCTGACAGTACCATCACGCTGTGGAATCTGGAGACTGGGGCTGAAATTCGTACTCTGACTGGGCATCAGTCTTCTGTCAATAGTGCGAGCTTTAGTCCGGATGGCAAAACCCTGGCCTCCGCCAGTGCTGACAGTACTGTTAAACTGTGGAATCTGGAGACTGGAGAGGAGATTCGCACCCTGATTGGGCATCAGTCTTATGTGAATAGTGTGAGCTTTAGTCCGGACGGCAAGATTCTGGCGTCCGGCAGTGCCGACAATACCATCAAGCTGTGGAATCTGGAGACTGGGGCTGAAATTCGTACCCTGACTGGGCATCAGTCTTATGTCAATAATGTAAGTTTTAGCCCCGATGGCAGGATCTTGGCCTCCGGCAGTGCTGACAACACTATAAAGCTATGGAATTGGCATACCGGAGCGGAGATTCGCACCCTTTCTGGCCATCAAGGTTTTGTTAATAGCGTCAGTTTTAGCCCCGATAGCAAGATTCTGGCGTCTGGTAGTGTAGACAATACCGTCAAACTGTGGAATCTGGAGACTGGAGCGGAGATTCGCACCCTGACTGGGCATCAGGATGATCTCAACAGCGTAAGTTTTAGCCCGGATGGCAAGACGTTGGCCTCTAGCAGTGATGACAGTACCATCAAGCTGTGGAATGTAAATACCGGAGCTGAGATCCGCACATTTTCTGGTCATTATGCTGCTGTCAATAGTGTGAGTTTTAGCCCCGATGGCAAGACTCTGGTCTCTGGCAGTGCTGACCGTACCATTAAGCTGTGGAATCTAGAAACCGCCGCTGAGATTCGCGCGCTCTCTGGTCATCGGGCTGACCTCAATAGCGTGAGTTTTAGCCCCGATGGTAAGACGTTGGCGTCCGGCAGTTGGGACAAGACCATCAAGCTGTGGAATCTGGAAACGGGTACTGAGATGCGCACCCTCACGGGTCATCAAGATTCTGTTAATAGCGTCAGTTTTAGCCCCGATGGCAAGACTCTGGCCTCTGGTGGTAGAGACAAGACGATCAAACTGTGGAATGCGGAAACCGGATCTGAGATTCGCACTCTCACGGGTCATCAAGATTCTGTTAATAGCGTGAGTTTTAGCCCCGATGGCAAGACTCTGGCGTCTGGCAGCAGAGACAAGACCATCAAGCTGTGGAATCTGGAAACTGGATCTGAGATTCGCACCCTCTCTGGACATCAGGATTCTGTCAATAGCGTCAGTTTTAGTCCCGATGGTAGGACTCTAGCCTCTGGCAGTGATGACAGCACTATCAAGCTGTGGAACGTGAATACCGGAGCCGAGATTCGCCCCCTCTCTGGGCATCAGTCTTATGTTAATAGCGTGAGTTTTAGCCCGGATGGCAAGACGTTGGCCTCTAGCAGTGATGACAGTACCATCAAGCTGTGGAATGTGAATACCGGAGCCGAGATTCACACCCTCTCTGGGCACCAGTTTTCTGTCTATAGCGTGAGTTTTAGCCCCGATGGTAAGACTCTGGCCTCCGGCAGTTGGGACAAGACCATTAAGCTGTGGAATGTGGAGACTGGAGCCGAGATTCACACCCTTACTGGGCATCAGTATCCTGTGTTGAGCGTGAGTTTTAGCCCCGATGGCAAAACGTTAGCGTCTGGCAGTGCTGATACAACCATTAAGCTGTGGGTGTGGGATTTCGATCGCCTTATGTCAATGGGCTGTAGCTGGATTCGCGTATATCTCATCACCCATTCTCAAGATCGATCGCTCTGCCGGGGCTATTTGCCTTGAGATGACAGACACCGGGTGTCTCGTCACAGTCTGCAACGCATCTGATGAGTAGCACTCAAGACACCCGGTGTCTAAAGGCGTTGGTTATGCGAGGAAAAACTGCTGCGATCGCTGAACGTAAGGCGGGCGGTGCTCATCCTATAAGCTGTTATAGCGACAGGACATGTTGTGGTTACAGCAATTTGGTTTGTCGTAGCGACAGAACTCGTTGTCATAGCGACAGGATTTGTTGTGGTCATGATGGTTTATTGTGTCGTAGCGACAGAACTGGTTGTTGTAATGACAAGACATATTGTGGTTACGATCGCTTGTTTGGTTACTATGACAGAAAGTGCGATCGCCACTATTGTCGTAATCATCCCTACATTGAAGCCATATGGTGAAGTGTGCGTTAGCAGTTAATCTGTATATGCTGATATGGCGACAGAGAATTTACTAGCTTTTTAATATTTGATCTAGAGAGTAATTCAGTGAATCGTAAATTCTATTAGAGATGTAAATTTTGGGGTTGGGCAGTCTAACGTTAGTCCATCTTGATTAGGAATAACTCCAATGCCAAGACCCAAGAAAACATCGAGAGTATTAGAAAAAGCAGAACTGCGAGCTGCCGGAATGAAAGGAATTGATCCAGAACTAAGTTTTGGTGATACGTATAAACTAAGTGATTTGACAACAATTATTGAAGAACTGCGTGCCAAAATTGAAGCGTACAATACGGCGCTTGCAGTAATTGATTCATCACAGGCAGAAATTGCCAGTTTAGAGAAAGAGTTGGGCGATGTCGCGGAGAAAATGCTGATCGGTGTAGCGTTTCGCTATGGCAAAGATAGCCGCGAATATGAAATGGCTGGCGGAGTACGAAAAAGCGATCGCGTGCGGCGAAGCGTGAATAGTCGATTGAAAGCGAAAGCAGATAGCCAAAACGATGATTCATCCGACGGGAAATCGGCAGTGATTTAACGGTAATACAGGTTTGAATGTTGGTTGTGACGGCTGTTGGTTGTGACGGCTGTTGGTTGTGACGGATATTGGTTGTAACGGATATTAACGTAGAGACGTGCCACTGGCACGTCTCTACAGGTAATGGACGGGTCGTAGGGGTTTGTTTAGAACAGCGGGATGCCGTTTCAACAGTAGTACAATTCCCATTCGTTCAGATGCGTCATAGCATTTTGGCGGTTAATTGGACTGCGATCGCCAACGGAAGACTGGAGCTTTCCAGATCCCAGTGCCAATAATGCTTTGCCAAAGCGTTCAGATCTGCAACATCTTCAAGACGTTGCAGATCTGAACGTTCAGGTTTTGCAAAGATTATAAGATTAGGAGATTTAAGGGATATTCCGAAATGACGTTGTAAAAATTGAATCACTACTCGTCGTCAACTCATTTCCCAGCCCCTCATGAGTGATGTATTTATTTCCTATTCCCGTAAAGACAAAGCGTTTGTCGAAACTCTGTATGCAGCACTAGAAGTCCATAACCGCAGCACCTGGGTGGATTGGAGCAATATTCCGTTAACGGCAGACTGGTGGCAAGAAATTGAAGCAGGCATCGAAGCGGCGGATACATTTGTGTTTGTGATTAGTCCTGACTCTGTTGCCTCGAAGGTTTGCACGCAGGAAGTCGATCATGTAGTGCGGTGCGGGAAGCGACTGTTTCCCATCTTGCGGCGAGATGGGTTTGAGATGAGTCAAGTTCATGCGGCATTGCAAAAACACAACTGGCTCTTCTTTCGGGAAACCGATAAGTTTGACCAGGCATTTAGCAACTTACTCAAGGCACTGGATACTGATCTGGAGTATGTGCGGCAACATACACGACTGTTGCTAAGGGCGATCGAGTGGAACAACAAAGGCCGGAGTGAAAGTTTGCTGCTGCGAGGCGATGACCTGGAGCAGGCTGAACAATGGCTGAATCAAAATCAAGGCAAAGAGCCAGAACCAACTGAACTTCAGCATACCTATGTCAGCAATAGTCGGTCGGTCGAAGATGCCAATCAACAAGCGGCTCAGATTCTACGAGCAGCGGCGGAACAGGGCAGACGATTGGTGAGGGTGGGGGCAGTTGCCGGATTGATCGGTTTATTAATTGCTGGTAGTTCAGGCTGGGCAACCTATTTAGCGAATCAAGAACGGGAAACCGCCAAACGAGAAGCAACCAGCGCACGACAAGAAGCAGGTGATGCCAAAGCTCAGGCAAATCGGGCGCAACAAGAGGCAAAAACTGCTAAACAAGCGCAAGACAAAGCAAGACGTGATGCACAAGCGGCTCAACAGCAACAGCAGCTTGCTCAAAAGCAGGTGATAGCGGCTCAGCAGCAACTTGCTTTAGCCAGCGTTCAGGTAGCCAGAGCTAACCAAAGTTTACAGCAAGCCAATGTGAGTAGGGCTGAAGCATTAGCTCAGGCAAACGAAGCACGAGAACAGAAGCGGCAAGCCGAAGCAGCAGTGCAGGATGCCCAACGAACCCTAATGGCAGCAAACGCGAGGCTGAAAAGTGCAGCCTCTAATGAACGGTTTCTAGCGGGGCGAGTCTTTGATGCTTTGCTGGCGGCACTGGGAGCAGGGCAACAGCTTAAACCGTTAGACCAGGCTACCCGACGAAATGGAGGGGCGCAAGCGCAAGTCATGGCGGCTCTGAGTCAAGCTGTCTATGGGGTTAATGAACGTAACACGCTCAGCGGGCATCAGTTTTCTGTTAGTAGCGTGAGTTTTAGCCCCGATGGCAAGACGCTGGCCTCGGGCAGTTGGGACAATAGCATCAAGCTGTGGAATGTGGAGACGGGAGAGTTGATTCGCACCCTGCCAGGGCATCAGTCTTCTGTCAGGAGCGTGAGTTTTAGCCCCGATGGCAAGACGTTAGCCTCGGGCAGTGGTGACAAGACCATCAAGCTTTGGAACGTGGAGACGGGAGAGTTGATTCGCACCCTGATGGGTCATCAGTCTTCTGTCAGGAGCATGAGTCTTAGCTCCGATGGCAAGACGCTGGCATCGGGCAGTGATGACAATAGCATCAAGCTTTGGAATGTGGAGACGGGAGAGTTGATTGGCACCCTGACGGGGCATCTGTATGGTGTTTGGAGCGTGAGTTTTAGCCCCGATGGCAAGACGCTGGCCTCCGGCAGTGGTGACAAGACCATCAAGCTGTGGAATATGGATACGGGAGAGTTGATTGGCACCCTGACGGGGCATCAGTCTTCTGTCTGGAGCGTGAGTTTTAGCCCCGATGGCAAGACGCTGGCCTCCGGCAGTGCTGACAGTACGATCAAGCTGTGGGTCTGGGATGCCGATCGCCTCATGTCAATGGGCTGCAACTGGATTCGCGCATATCTCATCACTCATCCCCAAGACCGCCCGCTCTGCCAGGGCTATTTGCCTTGAGGGTTGCCAGACACCGGGTGTCTTCAAGACACCCGGTGTCTAAAGGCGGAGCTTATCCGACTCGCAGTTGCGACGAGCTGCGCTGAGCCGCTTGCAAAATGACATCCAGCAGACCGGGAAACAGGGCATCCAGATCGTCTCGCCGCAGAGAATTCATGTGTTGCGTCCCTTCCTTGCGACAGTAGAGCACCCCCGACTCGCGCAGTACCCTGAAATGGTGCGACATGGTGGACTTGGCGATCGCAAAATCAAATCCGCAGCAGGGTTGTTCTCCTTTCTCGGCCAGCCGCGTTACGATTTCTAAGCGCACCGGATCACCTAACGCATACAGCACACCTGCCAGCGTAATGTCTTTTCGATCGGGATGATAAACCAGTCTCATTCGCCTTTTAATAAATTAGCGCCGTTTTTAAATTGCTCAGTATAGCTGTAGCCACTGGTATTAAACCGGGGTGCAGGGGTGGAACCCCTGGCTGGGGGCAAAGCCTCCACAACCCCTTGGGTTTTCAATATCCATTACTTAGTTGCAGTATCTCATAGATTCCATTATAGTTTGATTATTCGAGTTTTTCGAACTATCGAATTATTTATTAGGAGGGCGATTATGTCATCCGTTGCCGTTGTTACAGATACGACATTTCAGCAAGAAGTTCTGGAAAGCGAACTTCCTGTGCTGGTTGATTTCTGGGCACCCTGGTGTGGCCCCTGTCGGATGGTAGCGCCCATTGTAGATGAGGTTGCCAATGACTTATCGGGTAAAGTTAAAGTGGTGAAACTGGATACCGATGAAAATCCGGCGATCGCCACTCAGTATGGAATCCGCAGCATTCCCACCCTGATGGTCTTCAAAGGTGGAAAGCAGGTCGATAAAGTCGTGGGTGCGGTTCCCAAGACAACCCTGGCTACCACGCTAGAAAAATATGTGTAAGTGTCATCTGGCATGGACGCGCATCAATCCACCACGCTAGATGATGTTTTAGGGCTAGATCCAGATGCCCTATCCCCGTCGGACAACTATCGCCTCTTATCGCATTGCGTTTCGCCACGCCCCATTGCGTTTGTCTCAACGCGATCGCCCGACGGTGTTCCCAACCTTGCTCCATTCAGCTATTTCATGGCCGGAGGGGCTAACCCTCCCTCCGTGGCCATTTCCCCTGTGACTCGTGCCGGAGAACCGAAAGATACGCTGCGCAACATTCAGGCAACCGGGGAGTATGTGATTAACATCGTGAGCTATGGCATTCGAGAGCCAATGAACATGGCTTCTCTAGAACTTCCCTATGGCACTAGCGAATGGGACATCACAGGCTTTACGCCAGCCCCAACTGTAAAAGTCAAACCTGCTCGTGTTGCCGAATGCTTGCTGGCTATGGAATGTCGCCTCTATCAAATTGTGGCGCATGGAGAAGGTTCGACGTCAGCCAATTATGTGATCGGTGAGGTGGTTTACTTTCACGTTGCAAATCAGTTAATGGTTGATGGCGACATCGATCCAATTCGCGTTGATTACATTGCTCGCATGGGCGGCAACTGGTATACCCGTGTCACTCCCCAATCGATGTTTGAACTGCCGCGCCCACGCCAGAATTAGCACCAGAATTAGCAATAGTAGGGTGGGTCATGCTCACCCTGCTCCCTCCAAGTTTCGGATACAAAAACATGGCTAAGTTGAGTCTACTAGCATCCCAACAAGCGGGTGAAGCCAGGATTTCGTTATGGCTATTGGGTGCAGCCGCCTTTATGGTGATTGCCGATATGCGGGTGATTGATCCACTGCTGCATATCATTGCCAATGACCTGAATGCCAGCGTGGGTAGCGCCGCGATCATTGTCAGTGCTTACACCATTCCCTACGGCTTGTTTCAATTAGTGTATGGGCCATTGGGCGATCGCATCGGCAAAGTGCGCGTTATGGCAGGGGCGATCGCCGCCTTTGCGATTGGAACGGCGGCCTGTGCGATCGTGCCGAATCTCGCATCGCTGGCACTCCTGCGCTTTGTGACAGGTGTGGCGGCGGCGGCGATCATTCCCCTGTCGCTGGCGTACATTGGCGATACCTATCCCTATGAACAGCGTCAGGCTGCGATCGGGCGCTATCTCAGTTCGTTGATGTTGGGGCAAATTCTGGGCGGCAGTCTGGGCGGCATCTTTGGAGAATATCTCAGTTGGCGCGACATTTTCCTGGTGTTTGGCGTTGCCTCACTGGTGATTGCGGGTTTGCTGTGGCGCGTGGCTCAAGATCTACCCAGATCCGTCAAAGGCTCACAGGCCGCATCCCGATTTTTGAGCCTGAAGCCGTATCTGCAACTGATGTCTGATCCCCTGGCCCGTCTGGTGATCGTGGGGGTCTTCATCGAAGGCTTCTTTCTGTTTGCCGGATCGACGTACATTGGGGCGTTTCTGCGCGATCGCTATCAGTTGAGCTATCTGCTGATTGGCTTTATGCTCAGCGGGTTCGGCATCGGTGGATTGCTCTACAGCGCATCCGTGAAATGGCTCGTCCGCCGACTGCGCGAAAATGGCTTGATTTTAGTAGGCGGTTGGTTAGTCTGCACGACCTATCTATGCATGGTGCTGTTTCAACAGTGGATGCTGGTGGTTCCGCTGATCATGGTGTTGGGGCTAGGCTTCTACATGATGCACAGCACACTGCAAACACGAGCCACCGAGTTATCCCCTGAAGCACGCGGAACAGCGGTTTCCCTGTTTGCCTTTAGTTTGTTTCTAGGACAGGGAGTGGGGGCGATCGCACTTGGCAGAATTGTAGATGGGCCAGGATATACCACCAGTTTTGTGATTACAGGTGTCGCGATCGCACTGCTGTCGATATGGCTAGTTAGTCAGTTTCGTCGGTTGTTTGTTTCTCAGTAAACAGTTTTACGCTTCGTCTACCCTCATTTCCAGGCTTTGCCTAGAACGAGAAAGCAAAACATCATGTTGTAAAGAATAAGGAGAACACTACAGTGATTGATCTTTACTATTGGACAACTCCAAACGGACACAAAATTACAATGTTTTTGGAAGAAGCAGAGTTATCTTACACTGTTATTCCAATCAATATTGGAGTGGGCGATCAGTTCAAGCCTGAGTTTTTGGCAATCGCGCCAAATAACCGAATTCCAGCGATCGTAGACCATGAACCTGTTGGAGGTGGTGCACCAATTTCCGTATTTGAATCGGGTGCAATTTTGCTTTACTTAGCCGAGAAAACCGGGAAATTAATTTCATCCGATTTGCGCGATCGCGTTGAAGTATTGCAGTGGTTGTTCTGGCAGATGGGTGGCTTAGGCCCAATGGCCGGACAAAACCATCACTTCAGCCAATACGCTCCTGAAAAAATTACCTATGCTATTAACCGCTATGTGAATGAAACGGGACGCCTGTATGGCGTGCTGAATAAGCGGCTGGGCGATCGCGAATTTGTAGCGGGTAACTTTTATTCGATCGCGGATCTCGCCATTTATCCCTGGATCGTGCCTTACGAACGGCAAGGCCAATCGCTAGACGATTTCCCCAATCTCAAGCGCTGGTTTGAAGCTATCCAAGCTCGCCCTTCCACCGTCCGTGCTTACGCCAAAGCAGATGACTTTAAGAATCAAGCCATTCCCGTTGAGCAATCGCGTGACTTGCTGTTTAATCAGTCGGCGAAGACGGTGAAGTAGAGGGGGCAGGAGTCAGGAGTCAGGAGTCAGGAGTCAGAAGGACAAGGAGGATTGGGGGGATGGGGGAGATAGGGGAGCAAAACCTTTCTCATCCTTCCCCCTACACCCCACACCCCATCCCCACTAACGCCCCCATCAATGCCTCAAATCAACGTCAACGGAATCGACTTGTTCTACAACACGCGCGGAAGTGGTGAGCCATTGCTTCTGCTTGCTGGGTTTGCGTGTGATCACACCTATTGGTCGCTGGTTGTTCCGGCTTTAGCGGCCAGATATCAGTTGATTCTGGTGGATAACCGGGGGATGGGTCGCAGTTCTGATCCCGACCGTCCCTACAGCATTCGGCAAATGGCCGATGATGCAGCGGCCTTGCTGGATCATCTGAACATTCCCAAGGCTCATGTTGCGGGGCATTCAATGGGCGGGCAGATTGCGCAAGAACTGGCGCTATCTCGTCCTGAACTGGTTCAAAGTTTGCTGCTGGTGGCAACCTGGTCAAAAGGAGATGGCCCCTTACGTCACACGATCGAGGTGTTAGGCGATCTCCCCCGTCATGTTCCACCTGAACTGTATTACAAAGTGGTCTATCCCTGGATCTTTACGGATGCGTTCTACGCTGTCCCTGATCAGGTAGATGATTTAATTCAACTCGCGTTGGCCTATCCGTATCAACCATCGAATCAGGGGCACTATCATCAAAGTCGTGCCATTCTCAAGAGTGATACGAGCGATCGCCTACACGCTATTCAGGCTCCTACTCTGGTGTTGATAGGTCGTGACGATATTCTGACGCCCATTAAACATTCGGAACAGCTCGTGCAAGGGATTCCCAATGCCGAATTAGTGGTTCTCGATCGTAGCGGTCACGGTCTGTTGATTGAATCACCAGAAGCCGTGTCGTCTGCGATACTGACCTTTTTGACTACGCTGGAAAAACGCTTAGCGGTTAAAACCGCCGCTACTCAGACGAAGTCTGCCCTTGCGGACTCTTAAGAATTTCGCGTTACCAAGCTCCAGCTTGGTAACGCGTAGGTGGAAGCTCCAGCTTCCACTGAACGACAGAGCTTCCTGGCTGGATTGCCAACCTAGAACTTGGCAACGAGTGGAATGATTTAGATGTGCTGATGTTCACCTTTACCCAATGGAGGATCAACCATGACTAGTGATATCAATCTGTTTTCCCCCTATCAGCTTGGCCCGATGAAGTTACCCAACCGTCTGGTGATGGCTCCCCTGACGCGCAATCGGGCGGGTGCAGGAAATGTGCCTGGGCCGCTCAACGCTACCTATTATGAACAGCGTGCCTCCGCTGGTTTGCTGATTACGGAAGCGACGCAGGTTTCGCCGCAAGGGGTTGGCTATCCTGCCACACCGGGAATTCACTCGCAGGAGCAGATCGAAGGCTGGAAACTGGTGACGGATGCCGTACATCAAGTCGATGGACGCATCTTCCTGCAACTGTGGCATGTGGGCCGCATTTCACATCCTGATTTGCAGCCCGATGGAGCGCTGCCTGTAGCTCCTTCGGCGATCGCCCCAGCAGGTGAAGCCTCCACCTACACCGGACAAAAACCGTTTGTCACGCCTCGTGCATTAGACCTGGAGGAAATTCCAGGCATCATCGATCAGTTTCGTCATGGCGCTAAGAATGCGCTGGAGGCTGGATTTGATGGCGTTGAAATTCATGCGGCCAACGGATATTTGATCGACCAATTCCTGCGCGACGGGACTAACCAGCGGACTGATGAGTATGGTGGCCCCGTCGAAAACCGGGCGCGATTGCTGTTAGAAATCACAAAAGCCGTGCTTGGCGTCTGGGGATCAGGCCGCGTTGGTGTGCGGCTCTCGCCCAGCGGCACGTTTAACGACATGCGCGATTCTAATCCAGAAGCGACGTTCGGTTATGCGGTTGAAGCATTAAACCATTTTGATCTGGCCTACCTGCATCTGGTGGAAGCGAACGAAGCGGATTTGCGTCACGGTGGACGGGAAGTGCCGACAGCATATTTGCGCGATCGCTATCAAGGCACGCTAATTGTCTGTGGTGACTACAATTTTGAACGCGGCAATGCGGCCTTAGCGGACGGGAAAGCAGATTTAATTGCCTATGGTCGCCCCTTCATCGCGAATCCTGACCTCCCCGAACGTTTTGCCAAAGGTGCTCCTCTAAACGAACCTGATGTTGCGACCTTCTACGGTGGTACCGAGAAGGGATACACAGATTATCCGTTTTTAGCCGCCAGTTAACCTGACGTAAATGGAATAGCACCATTTGAGCCGCACGACGCGCGTCTCAAATGGCGCAAAAAAAGCCCTGCGCATCGCGCAGGGCTTTTTTTGCGCACTCATCGAATTCACATTATTGAGAATTTTTGCTCCTTTATCTGCTATAGGGCAGTACTCAGGTGATGCTCTAGGGGCGATCATAATCCTAGATTGTTAAGAAACTTAAAAGAAAGTGTTGCAATAACGAGGGGCGATCGCAATTCATCCCCTTGTAGCGTGAAAATTAGATGAAGAAGAGTGGCGATTGCTACGATTTCCCATCCTCTCCTTGGGCGATCTTGCCGAACCCGATATTGGGTAGGTTATAAGTCAAGGACGCTTGCGCAAATCCTTGAGGGTTGCCCTTGAAGATTTAATGATGTTTATCTCTTCAAACGAGACAATTCAAACGTTCTGCCATAATTTTTCATCATGTGTTATTGCCAAATAGTTGATTGCCAAACAGCAGGAGTAGCGGTTGATGGATAGACAGATCGACCGAACGAGACAGCGCCGCAGACAGTTGATTCAAAGTAAACAGCGTCAGCGAAAGCTGGTTCAATGGCTCCTTAAAGAAGAGCGTTCTGATAAGGATGGACGGCATCAACACAAACACCCCTGGTGGCAGGTGATGTGTCTCACGGGGGTAGATTATTTTTCGACGTTGGGCTATCAACCGGGCATTGCAGCCCTAGCGGCAGGGGCGCTCTCCCCGATTGCTACCCTCATTCTCATATTGCTGACTCTATTTGGCGCACTCCCCATCTATCGTCGGGTTGCTCATACCAGTCCTCATGGGGAAGGGTCGATCGCCATGCTGGAGCATCTGTTGCCGTGGTGGCAGGGCAAGATTTTCGTGCTGTGCCTGCTGGGTTTCGTGGCGACCGACTTTATCATTACAATCACCCTGTCAGCCGCCGACGCTACCGCTCACATTGTTGAAAATCCACTCGTTCCTGACTTTTTAGATCATTACATTGTTCTGATTACGTTAGGGCTGGTGACCCTGCTGGGAACGGTTTTCTTGAAAGGCTTCCGTGAGGCGATCGGGCTGGCGGTTTTTCTGGTCGGCATTTATTTAGTCCTGAATCTTGTGACTATTTCCGTTGCAGGTCAGCACATCTTCACTCACCCGTCTGTATTTGCTGATTGGCAAGCGGCTCTGTTCAAAGCCCACAGCAATCCCATCGCCATGTTAGGCGTGAGTGCGCTCCTGTTTCCCAAATTGGCTCTGGGGCTATCTGGGTTTGAAACGGGGGTTGCTGTGATGCCTTTGGTGCAAGGGCAACCTGGTGACGTTGAGGAGCATCCCAAAGGCCGCATTCACAACACCTACAACTTGCTGACCGCTGCTGCGGTGATTATGAGTTTCTTCTTGATCACGAGCAGTCTGGTGACCACGTTGCTGATCCCAGATGTAGAATTTCAACCGGGTGGAAAAGCCAACGGGCGGGCGTTAGCCTATTTGGCTCACCTCTATCTGGGCAATGGATTTGGCACGATTTATGACCTGAGCACGATTTCGATCCTCTGGTTCGCAGGCGCATCGGCTATGGCAGGATTGCTGAATATCGTGCCGCGCTACTTACCGCGCTATGGCATGGCTCCCAACTGGTCACGGGCGACTCGTCCGCTGGTGCTGGTGTATACGGCGATCGCCTTTGCCGTCACAATTTTGTTTAAAGCCAATGTGGAAGCACAAGGGGGAGCCTACGCGACAGGGGTGCTGGTGTTAATGAGTTCAGCAGCCTTTGCGGTAACTCTATCGGCTCGTCATCGCCGCTCGAAACGTGGGGTGATTACCTTCGGGATCATTACGCTGGTCTTCCTGTATACCACCATCACCAACGTGATTGAGCGACCAGAAGGAATTCGGATTGCTGCTTTCTTCATTGGAGCGATCATCTTGACGTCGCTGGTGTCGCGCGTTTGGCGATCCACAGAACTGCGAGCTGAAAAGATTGAGAT
Source organism: Crinalium sp. (assembly GCA_036703095.1). Lineage (GTDB taxonomy): Bacteria > Cyanobacteriota > Cyanobacteriia > Elainellales > Elainellaceae > DATNPS01. The sequence goes on from DATNPS010000246.1 coordinate 19,557, forward strand.
CGATGAAATAGCCCAACGGTTCATTACCGAAGAAAGCCAGCATTGCATTCGGCTGATTGCCAACCGCCGCAACGAAGGGGATGAACGAGAATATCTCTACAAAGAGAAGGAAGTCCGCGAAGATAACCACATCCCAGACAGCGACTCGATTCTGTTTTTAGAAATTCGTGTGTCAGATGCGTCCGAATTTGCTGATGTAATCCGCGTCAGGGGTGTCCAGGTTGGGCCTTATCGCATTTTGCGGGCTGAAAGCGCCGCCGTACCGAATGCGATCGCCGCCATCCTGCTCTATATCCGCGACCAAACGGGCAAAATTCCCCACGCCTATTTTGGTTGGGTCGAAGGAAACCCAATTCAATACCTGCTGCGGTTCATTCTGTTTGGTGAAGGCGACATTGCTGTCGTCACCCGTGAAGTCCTGCGCCGAACGGAAAAAAATCCAGAACGACGACCGGGGATTCATGTTGGGGGATAGGGTGTTGGGTGTTGGGGGATAGGGGCATGGAGTATAGGGTGTAGGGTATGTAGCGGATTCTGACTCCTGACTCCTGACTCCTGACTCCTGCGTTTTGATATAGGGTGTGAGGGAATTGTTAAAACCGTCTCAATCTTCCTTGTCTCCCTTGTCTCCCCCATCCTCCCCATCTCCCTTCCAACACCAAACACTTCTTCCTTTTGTCTTCTCTAACAAACATCTCCAGGTTCCGCTTCTGGATGCATGTTTTCGTAGCTGAAATAGCGATCGGGCACGCCGTTATAAATAATGAAATCGTCAAATATGTGAATGCCGGATTTTCCATTTACTTCATAAATGGAGGCTAGCAGCGATTTGAGCTGAGCCACGGTCATTTGCGGGGGACGTTCATACGGCTGATAGTTAGTGCGAATCAGATAGTCGAGTCGGGGATAAATTGACATCTCCACGTGACAGCCGAGAATATGGGCGATCGGGTGATTGTCTGTAAACGCAACTAAGCGTTCGATGCTGCTTTTGAAATCATTCCAATCGCGGACGTAGAGACGACCGGGGTAAAAGATATCTCCTGTAAACAGCAGATGCGTATACGGATCATAGATAGACACTTCAGCATCTTCATGACCGGGACTGCCCATCACCTGAAGCACGCGTCCTCCTAAGTCGAAGGGCACAACTTCCGCAGGCCATTGACTGAATCCATAAAAGGCGATCGTGTCTGCTAAGCTGCGTCCGACGATGCGCGTATTGGGGCGATCGCTAAATTGAGAATCCGCTTCATAGTGATCGCGATGCAAATGGGTATGTGCCACGATCAGTTCGTAAGACGAGCGTGGATGTTGAGTCAGCCACTGCTCGATAATGCTATCTACCGTTTGACACAAGGGAAAAAAGTCGGGCGATCGCGTTGCACCCGTATCCAGCAAAATGGCGCGATCGTTGCCAAACAGCAAGAACATAAACGGCGCTTCGTAGTGAACCGCCATGTTCTGACGCAGAATGTACGTGTGCTCGTTGTACGCGTGAATTTGAATATCGGGATCAGTATTGTGTTTTGGGGAGATAGACCCGTGAATCCAACGAACATCTAGACTACCGGGAGCAGGCCCATCCAAATTAAAGTTAACGAGCGTTGATGCGTCTGATGTGGATAAAGTCATGTATTCCTCCGGTGCGATCGCCTAGAAGACCAGCGAAATGTGGGTTTCCCTCTGGCCTGAATGTTTGATTTGTTACTGCCCTGCACCTTTATCATTCATCTCTACGTTGCATATAAAAGTGCTTTATTTTACAAAAGCTGGATCGGCGCGATGCTCTAATGAAGGCGACAGTAGGCTCCCAACAAAACAGGATGTGGTTGCATCCTTGAGGGACAGTTCTATTGGGTGTAACGGCATATAGCACAATATACAGGGAAGGGGTCGGGGCTGTGGCTAATCATCAGTGGAGTGTAAAGCGTCGTACCGTTATTCGGGGATTGCTCTCGTTTGGTGCATTTGGTGCAACATCACAGCTTTGGACAGGCTGTACGTCCAGCCAATCCGAGCCAAGCGCATCTAGCTCATCTGATGCTCCAACCATAACGGTAGGGTTTATTTACGTTGGCCCGAAAGATGACTATGGCTACAATCAGGCTCATGCTGAGGGAGCTGCCGCAATGGTGCAAAATGCACCCTGGATCAAGCTGGTAGAAGAAGCGAGCGTTCCTGAAACGACAGCGGTTGAGGAAACCATGCGCAACATGATTGAGCAGGATGGTGCAAAGATTTTGTTTCCAACCTCCTGGGGATACTTTGATCCGCACAGCCTTAAATTAGCCAAGGAATATCCAGACGTTCAGTTTTTTCATCCCAATCATCCCCTGGAAGACAGCCATCCCAAGAACGTCGGGTCTTACTTTAGCAGTTTAATTGAACCTGCTTACTTAACGGGTATCGTGGCAGGCCACATGTCTAAGACTGGCAAATTAGGATTTGTCGTTCCCAAGCCCATTCCCCTGATCCTTCAGGAAGTCAACAGTTTTGCCCTGGGGGCACTGAGCGTTAAACCAGACATCACCATTCAAACGATCATTACGGGAGATTGGTCGCTGCCCCTTAAAGAAGCAGAAGCAACCAATAGTCTGGTGGATCAGGATGCTGATGTGATTATCAGCCGGGTGGACAACCAGAAAGTTGTGATTACAACAGCAGAACAGCGGGGCGTGTTTTCCTGCGGCTATCACATCAACCAAGCTAGCGTTGCCCCCAAAGGCTATTTGACTGGGGTGGAATGGAACTGGGGGCAGATCTACTCCACCTATGCCGAACTGTTTAAGAGCGGTAAAACTCTGATGGATGGCGGCATTCCTCGCGTGATGCAGGGCAGCTTGAAAGATGGGTTCTCTAGAATTTCACCTTATGGCCCTGCGGTCAGTGCAGAAGCAAAAGCGGCTGTGGAAGCGGCAAAAGCGAAACTGTTAGACGGCAGTTTAGCGATTTTCAAAGGAGAGCTAAAAGATAACAACGGCAAAGTTGTGATTCCGGCAGGTGAGCAATACTCGCTACAAGATCCTCGACTGAACTCCATTGACTGGCTAGTCAAAGGGGTTGTCGGCGAAACACATTAAGGATCACAAATTAAATAAGGAGATTTCTGGCAAAGAATTTACCCAAGCATTAGGATCGATATCATCCTCCTAAGAACAAGGAGCAAGTGTTTGGAAAGCCTCAATTGTTCTGAAGCATCCCTCACGGCTGCTCAAATTGACGATCTCCGCTTGGCGGCCTCCAAAATGAGTGGGGCAACTCGTCGGAGCTATCAAGCGCAGATGACGTTGAAGTATTGTGATGGTAATGCTCGCATGGCTGAGCGAGTGTTTGGGTGGGGTCGAGACAATATTGAAGTGGGATTAGCAGAACAGCGGAGCGGCATCATTTGTGTCGGTGCTCAAGCGGGTTATAGCGGGAGTAAACGATGGGAACAGAAGCACCCGGAAGCGGCGGCAGTGTTACGAGCACTAGCAGAGGCACAGGCTCAACAAGACCCAACGTTTGAAAGCACCGTGGCTTACACCCGATTAACGGCTCAGAAAGCATTAGAACAATTACGTCAGCAGGGATTTGCGCCAGAGCAGTTGCCAGCACCTAGCACAATGGCTGTGATTCTCAATCGGATGGGGTACCGATTGCAACCTGTCGTGAAGGCGAAACCCCAAAAAAACTCCCTGAAACAGACGCCATCTTTGACAACATCAAGGCAAAAGACTGCGGTTCAACCAACGGTGGTGTTAAACGATTAAGCATCGACTGCAAAGCGACGGTTGCCATTGGAGAGTACTCACGCGGTGGACAGACCAGAGGCAATCGCAAGGCGAGTGATCATGATATGGGGTGTGAGGAGAAATACATTCCCTGTGGCATTGTGGATGAGGATAGTGGACAACTGCACATCTCCTTTGGCCGTTCCTATAAAACCAGTGATTTCATTGTCGATACGCTTGAAGATTGGTGGAACGGACTGTCTAGCGCCCAGCAAA
>DATNPS010000248.1:0-5219 GCA_036703095.1 Crinalium sp.
ATATGTTTTAGTCACACTGGAGGATCGGAATCAAACCCACCAAAATCGAGCGATCGCTGATGCTTTAAAGTTCAACCTGACGCCTCGCGAAGGTCAAATCTGGCAGTTGCGCTTGCAGGGTTACTCGTATCGGGCGATCGCATCACAGCTATACATCACAGAGAACACCGTGAAGAAACACATGAAAAACATTTTGGCAAAACGGCAACTGGTTCTCGCACAAGAAGCAGACGCCAGTTAGTGTAAATTCAATAGTGTCGCTTCAGCAGATCGTCGGTCAGCTAACATAAGCAACCATTGAGATGCTTGGACAACGAGGTGCGGGGCTTCGCATCCAGCCAGGGATTCCATTTCTGCACCCCGTTCTAACGCATCCTTCAATGCCACAACGAAAAGTGTGCCCACCGCGACGCGATGGGCACACTTTTTTTCGCTGATTGTTTCTACTTCAGTTTTATTTCTTGAGGTAGGTTTTGATTAAACGGTGTTACTCCCAACTTCCGCCGTACCTCTGTTAAAGGGATAGCCCAATCGGATTCAATATCCCACTGAACCAGCCGCTGCGCTAATCTGCCTCGTTGAATCCCCTGGAGCAAATCTGCTACCCGCAGTTTGCCAACCGCCAATCCATACAGGACAAACACCGCGCTAGAGGGACGAAAAACCTGTGCACGCGTGAAGGCTTGCAGCATCAGTTCATCGTGCTCCGATGCCGAAAGACCTGTCACCACATGCCAGATATCATGCGTCCGGTGAATCAGATCGCCAGACTCAAATAGCGTAAATTGATTGTCATCTAAAAATCGGGCAACTTCCCGGCCTAACGTCCCTTCAGGCAGTTGGCGTAACGCATTTAAATTTACTTTGATGTGTCGCTTCGGTTGTACCGGAGGATTGATCGTCTGAGCTATCCAAAGTGCAACCCTCGTTCGTAAATCTTGCATAGTTGAACGCTTGCATAAGGTATATTCACCCCTCACATCAGAATGTTGTGCGATCGCTTGAATGGTTGGTGCGATAGTCGTTAGTGCGATCGCGATCTCAAACACATTAATGTGAACAAGCTTATTGTTTAAGACTTTGACCTAAAGCAGAAGTACCCCTGCGGGTACTTTAAGGCCACATAAATCAGACTAGATCGCACATCGCTGGATAAAACGTTGGCTGCATAAGCATTTCAGTCAACAAGCGCAAGAAAACTCTGCGCCGCGAAACGCCCTCGCAGAGAGCATTTCGCGGCGCAGTAGAAATCATTAGTCTAAAGCTCAGTCAATAAAGAAGCGCCCTCCAAGGAGAGCGCTTCTTCAAGTCAGACAAGAACCAATTAACCGTTGATCGCAGGAGCCGTCAGAGCAACAGGAGTCGCTTCGCCAGCAGCCAGGTCAAGCGGGAAGTTGTGAGCATTCCGCTCGTGCATCACTTCCATACCCAGGTTCGCACGGTTGATGATGTCTGCCCAGGTGTTCACTACTCGACCCTGAGAGTCAATGATCGACTGGTTGAAGTTGAACCCGTTCAGGTTGAACGCCATCGTGCTGATACCCAGAGACGTGAACCAAATGCCGATTACTGGCCATGCACCCAAGAAGAAGTGCAGTGCACGGCTGTTGTTGAACGATGCATATTGGAAAATCAGACGACCAAAGTATCCGTGTGCCGCAACGATGTTGTAGGTCTCTTCTTCTTGACCAAACTTGTAACCATAGTTCTGAGATTCAATCTCAGTCGTCTCACGAACCAAGGAAGAGGTCACCAATGAACCGTGCATCGCGGAGAACAGAGAACCACCGAACACACCAGCCACACCTAGCATGTGGAAGGGGTGCATCAGAATGTTGTGCTCTGCCTGGAACACGAACATGAAGTTGAAGGTTCCAGAGATACCCAGAGGCATACCGTCAGAGAAAGAGCCTTGACCAATGGGGTAGATCAAGAACACAGCGGTAGCAGCTGCAACAGGTGCAGAGTACGCTACGCAGATCCAAGGACGCATACCCAAGCGGTAGCTCAATTCCCACTCACGACCCATGTAGCAGAAAACGCCAATCAGGAAGTGGAAAACAACGAGTTGGTAAGGGCCACCGTTGTAGAGCCACTCATCGAGAGAAGCGGCTTCCCAGATGGGATAGAAGTGCAGACCAATCGCGTTAGAGGAAGGAACAACTGCACCAGTGATGATGTTGTTTCCGTAGATCAGAGAACCAGCAACGGGTTCGCGGATGCCGTCGATGTCAACGGGAGGAGCCGCTACAAAAGCGATGATGTAGCAGGCGGTCGCAGCAAGCAGGGTGGGGATCATCAGAACGCCGAACCAGCCAATATAGAGGCGATTTTCGGTGCTAGTGATCCAGCTGCAAAACTGCTCCCACAGGTTAGCGCTTTCGCGCCGCTGTAGAGTAGTTGTCATGATGAATAATTCCGGTATTTGTGAGTTATATATGTCGGTAAGTTAACTTTTCTTACCTGTGTTCACTGTACAACGTAAAGCTATATTTTTCAAGAAACTTTACGAACTTTTGTAAAGGAAAACTCAGGAAGCGGTTTTTGAGGGTGTCGCAAGGCATCTACTCCCTGAAGTCGGGCTTTTATGGGCTGCACTCAGCCTGATGCGATCGCTCCAGCTTTATGAAGTTTGGTAAATCACATATTCCACAAAGGCGCAATCGAATTCACGTTGGTGAATCAGGCGCAACGGAAGTATTCAATAGTCCCATGACAGAGCTTAGGATCATGGACAAATTAAAACCAAATTTCTAATTTTGAAAGTGCGGCAGAGTCGCACTTTCAAAAATTAAGTTTCGGGTTTTATTAAGTCCACGATTCTTAGTAGGGGTTTGGCAATGCCAACCCCTTATGGAATCTCATATATGAGCTAGTGATGCCCCTACAGATCAATCGAGATGAGGCAGAGGTAGGTGGGGGCGATCGCTAAAATCAGGAAGGCTCACCGGATTCTGGTTAAGCTGATCCAGAATCACTTGAATGGCGCGATCGAGTTGGGGATCGTGGCCTTGCGCCCATTCCTGTGGTGTAATTTCGACCTCGATATCGGGATCGGTACCATAATTCTCAACCCCCCAGCCTACGTCTCGAAACCAGAACGAATATTCCGGCTGAGTCACAATGCTGCGATCGACCATGGAATGGCTGGGTGAAATGCCAATCACTCCACCCCAGGTTCGTTTACCAACCAGCGTGCCAACGCCCATCAGCTTAAAGCAGTGACTAAAAATATCGCCATCTGATCCGGCATGTTCATTCGTAATCGCGATCATTGGCCCCAGCACCGCATCGGCAGGATACGGCTCAGGACGGCCCCAACGCGATACGTCATAGCCAATTCGCTTGCGAGCCAGTTTTTCCAGAATGAGTTGCGAAACATGCCCGCCCCCGTTGTAGCGAACGTCAACAATTAACGCCTCTTTGTGAACTTCTGCAAAGTAGTAGCGGTGAAATTCGGCATAGCCCCTCGGCCCCATGTCGGGTACATGGACGTAGCCAACGCGCCCCTCCGTTGCCTCCTGCACTTTGCGGTGATTGTGTTCGACCCACTCTCGATAGCGGGCATTGGTTTCGTCCCTCAGGGTTTTAACGGTGATAGTGCGAGGTTCCTCTGGGGTGTTTCCGGCAAAGGTAAGGTCAACTTCACAGTCAGCCTGGTGCACCAATAATTCATGGGGTGAAAGATGCCTGCCTACCCGTTGACCGCTAATGGCAATCAGGACATCTCCTGCGTGGACGTTCAAGCCAATCTGACGCAGCGGCGAATCGGCATGATCTCCCCAGGAGTCACCTGCAACGATGTGTTTTACCCGATAGGCATCAGCGTCGGCATCGTAGACAAAATCTGCGCCCAGGAATCCCAGGCGATAGTTTGGTTCTCGACGGTAATCGCCGCCCATCTCGTAAGCGTGGGAGGTGCCAAGTTCGCCCTGAAGTTCCCACACCAGATCAGAGAATTCCGATCGAGTGGTGACCCGTTCCAGCAAGGGGAAATAGCGTTTATAAGCATGTTCCCAATCCACACCCGACATGTCTTCCGTCCAGAATTGCTCTTTTTGCAGTCGCCAAATTTCGCGAAACATTTGCGGCCATTCCTGCCCCGGAATCACCGAGAGCCGGATGCGGCCCAGGTCGAGCCAACCCGTCTTGCGGCTGGGCTTCTGGTCAGAGGTTTTATTTTTATCGGCAGAGGCGATCGCACACACTCTCAGCCGATTTCCAGAGCGATAGATCAGCGTTTCACTTTTGCTGGAAACCTTAAAGCTGGAGACATCCGTGGCAATGCGATCGTGCTTATGATCGGCAAAATCATAGACTTCGATGGTGGCTCTACCCTCCGATTCACCCTTTGACCAGTTTCGATCCAGGCTGCCTTGAATCGGCAACGAGCTGAACAAAACCTTGCCTTTAACGCCGCAAATCTGTTGATACAGCCCTTCAGGAACGGGAAAGCCGACAATCCGATGTTCGATGTCATCGAAATCAATTTCAACAGGCGGAGGTGATTTGTCATCCGGGGATTTTTCAGCAGCGTCCTCTGCTGGAGCATCAGCATCTGGTTCGTCTGACGCATCGCCATTACTGGTAGTTGATGAGCGATTGGTCTTGTCGTCATTTTGCGACCCGTTTTGTAACGGATGCGGAGAGGGAACAAACGGAGACGGCGTATCCTTTTTGAGGGAAATCAGAAACGGACGCATTCCGCTGGGAAAATTTAAATCAAAGTACACGCTGTCGTAGACCGGGTTAAAATCTCGCGTGGACAGGAAATAGAGAAACTTGCCTTCCGGATCGAACGCTGGAGACGTATCGCGGAATCGAGGGGGCGTTAAGCGATGCGTTGTGCCGTCAGCCACGCGGCACACCTTGATCGAAAAGGTCAACTGCGTTTCAGCACAGCTATAGGCCACCCATTGCCCATCAGGCGACCAGCTAAATCCAGCAATTCGAGAGAAGCGGCTGCGATCTAACACTCGCATTTGGTTTGTAGATAAATCTACCCAAATCAGTTCATGCCGATGATTCGATAGCACCACCTGATCTGCGACAGGCGATACTTCCAGCCGCACGGCTCGACCAATATCCAAATCGCGCAGTCGTTCTGCCGTAAAGCTGACATCAGAACTGAGAATTTCCAGGGCCTCGATGCCATCGCGATCGCTCACCGTGACAAACCGTTTTTGGTCATTCAGCCAGCGCGTCAGCCGATAGCGACC
>DATNPS010000250.1:0-6565 GCA_036703095.1 Crinalium sp.
TAGTGCGCTGCACTACTACCCCCCTTGTTGGAGACTCACTTCTAATTAACGTGAATTGCCAAGAACTACATGGATTGGATGACTCGATTTTGCGTGCGCACCGCGCACGCAAAATCGGGCTTTTTGAAGCGCTGCGCGACGCGCAACGCTTCAAAAAGCCCGATCGCCTAAATTTAATTTACGTTACTGTAGAGCATCCATCAGGGTTTGAACCCGTTTCGCTAACGTAGGATAGCTGATTTGCTCTACCAACTGTTGGGCATTTTTGTAGAAATCATGTGCCCAATCTTTTTGGTCAGATGCTGCGTAGATTGCCCCAATGTTGAGGAATGTCGTTGCCTCTCCTGGGCGATCGCTCAAGGCTTGATAGATCTTGAGAGCCTGATTGTGGTATTTCAATGCTTCTAAAGGTTGCCCCAGAGTCGTGTAGATAATACCAATGTGATTGAGAGTATTAGCCTCTGCGGGGCGATCGCTTAATTCGCGCTGAGTCAGCAATGCCTGATGGTGAAGCAACAGTGCCTTCTTGGGTTTGTTCAGGTCACGGTGAATCGATGCAATATTGTTTAGCGTGGTTGCTTCGTTGGCCCGGTGCTGGAGCTTTTTGTAGATTGACAGAGCAAATTCAAAAAGCTGGAGCGCTTGTTTAGGCTGTTCCAGAGCCGAGTAGGTAAACCCAATATTATTTAGAGTCGCTGCTTCTCCAAGCTGATCGCCCATTTTTTGGCGAATCGGCAAAATTTGGTGATAGAGCAAGAGCGCGCGTTTGGGTTCACCTAATTGGGTATAGGCAAGAGCCATGTCATTTAAGGTCGCGGCTTCGCCTTGAGTGTCTCCCAGTTGCTTAAAGAGTGGAAGCGCTTGATGAAACTTCTCGATGGCGATGGTAAACTGCCCCATTTGGCTATAGGCTGAGCCAATATTGCTTAGGGTGGCAGCAATGCCTCGCCGATCATTACAGGATTCGGCAATAGGTAGCGCTCTTTGAAAATAGGTCAACGCGACTTCGGATTGCCGTAGACTGACATGGGCTAGCCCCAGCGTGTTGAGGCTAACCCCTTCTCTCAAGCGATCGCCCAGTTGTTGGGCCAAGGCGAGATTCTCGTCTAACAACGGCAGTGATTCACTAAAACGTCCGTGCTTATGCAGGTCAGCAATATGACGGTGGCGTTGATCCCAATCTTGTTTATGCAGTGGAGGTTGCGTCATGTATGGTGCCAATTCGGTCTGCTTTACGCCTGCATTTGCTGGAAGTAAATTAAGAGATGCTTAAACGCAGGGTATGACCATTATGTACCCTAAGATAGATGCACTCAACCCGTAAATTTATGGTTAATCTGCTCCTAATAGAGCAACAAGTAGGGCTTTCTGCGCATGAAGTCGATTTTCGGCCTGATCCCAGATTTTTGATTGCGAGCCTTCCATTACCCCGTCTGTAATCTCTTCGCCTCGATGGGCGGGTAAACAATGCAGCACGATAGCGCTGGGGTCAGCGTAGCTCAACAGTTCTTCATTTAACTGATAAGGCTGAAAGATAGGAATGCGAGTTGTCGCCAGATCTTCTTGCCCCATGCTGGCCCAGACATCTGTATAAAGCGCGTGAGCACCTTTTGCAGCTATTTTCGGATCATCAGTGACTAGCACCTGGCAGCGATCGCCTGCAAACGCCTTGGCCCGCTCCACAATTTCTGGAAGGGGCTGATAGTCCGGTGGCGCAGCGACGCGAACGTTCATTCCAACCAGAGCACATCCGAGCAGCAGGGAATGAGCGACGTTATTACCATCTCCAACGTAGGTCATGGTCAACCCCTCTAAGTGACCAAACTGTTCCCGAACAGTTAATAGATCCGCTAATGCCTGACAGGGATGCTCCAGATCGGTGAGCGCGTTGATCACTGGAATCTCGGCATAGTGAGCAAAGGTTGCAATTTCTTCCTGAGCAAAGGTTCGAATGGCGACGATATCCAAGTAGCGATCGAGGACTCGTGCTGTATCAATGGTTGGCTCACCTCGGCTCACCTGTGTAACGCTGGCATTGAGATCTAGAACATGGCCTCCCAATTGGTAAATGGCTACCGAAAAGCTAACGCGAGTCCGGGTAGAGGCTTTTTGAAATAACAGCCCCAAAACTTTGTTGCAGCGTGGGGTAATGGCTTTGGATTTCATTTGGCTCGCCAGATCCAAAAGGGCGATCGCCTCATCTGCACTCAGATCGGCAAAACTCAACAAATCTCGTCCTTTCAACAACTCAATGCTCATCCCCGAAAACTCCTAAGAACACGGTTTCCCAATTGACTGAGCAAGCGAGTAAGGATGTAGCGCATCCCCACTCGCTTGATAGAGACTGAAATAATGGTGTGCTAAAAACCTATCAGATCTTTTTCCAATAACAAGTTATTTAGGAACACCAATATACACCGTGAAGTTGGTCACACCATTTCAATGGTCGTTTTCACCCAGCGTTGCCACAAATCCTTGAGCTGGCGTCCATTGGATGGCCCCATCTCTTCCGGTTGAATAGGTCGTCACGCCATAGTCCTCTAACAGCTTGGTGGTTTCGCGAGGAATTGTCCTAGTGGAGGCGATCGCCACTTTAGGCTTTACATTTTCTAACAGCGATTGACTTAACGCTTCTCCGGACCACCAAATCGTGTCAACTGGGGTTAGCTGGTGTTGAGTCGCTAAGGTTTGCTGAGTTGCAGGAGTCGAGTCTTGTAGCAACAACCACCGCTGATTGCCAATTTGAACTGTCAGGGCAAGGGGTGTGGCACTGATGAGACGAGTTTGCATCCCGTTCATCTGCGGGATGTGCTGTTCATCCAACATCACATTCTGATAATGCTTGGTGCTTAACGCATTGAGAACGAGGTGAGCGAGATAGTTTTCCCTCAAATCAGCATTAGCCGAGACGGGTTTCCCATAAAACGTCTGAATGGGCAAATTCTGCAAAAGTCGGAGCCACCCTGCGGCACTGGAGGATTTAAGGTCAGGTGCGATCGCCCAATTAATCTGATTAATTCCCTGCTGCTTCAGAAATGGCAGCACCGTATAGTTGACATCCTCGTCGTCACCACTGCCAACAAGCAGGATCTCTCCTCTGTTTTGCACCAGCAGAACTGGTTTGGTAGAGGTCGCCAAAACTGTCACCTGGTACAACGACGAATAGTGATGCCATGCCGGAATTGCCACTAACCCAATGCACATAACTCCCACAATCCACCAGTAGCGGCGATACTGGGACTGCCACCAGATACAGCCGTAGAATCCATATAAAACGAGTAACTGGCTGCCCGAAATCGTACCTGTTGCGAAACTATTGCCAGGTAAGTGATTCCCAAATTCAGCCAATCCGATTAGAGCATGAGTTGGATAGTACAGTAACGAGGCCGTCATGCTGCCTAACGGCGGATAGATCAGAGCGAGGAGGGCATTAATGCCGCTACCAATACTGATGACCGTAATCAGTGGCACGGCTAGGACATTCACCGGAATGCTGTAAGGCGAAACCACGCCAAACGTCCAGAGCATCAGGGGTAATGTCCAAATATAGGCAGCTAGCGGCACAGAGATTAAAGGCGCGATCGCCACAGGCATCCAATCTAACCACTTATTCAAGATAGGAACCGTAACCAGTAACCCTAACGTCGCCAAAAAGCTGAGCTGAAATCCTAAATCGAATATCCATGCAGGTTTTATGATCAACAGCACCATAGCTGCCAGCAAAATGGAACCCAATGGTTTCACCTTACGCTCTAGCGTCAGGGCCAATAGCGCTGCAAACCCCATTAGCGCTGCCCGCAGGATCGATGGTTGCAAACCCGCCAATCCGATGTAGCCCAGTAATACTCCACTACCAACTGCGAAACGCCCCTTATCAGATAGGCGTTTAGTCAGTGCTAAAACAACGCCAATGAGCAGAGATACCTGTGATCCAGATGCCGCCAGAGCATGAGCCAATCCAGCACGCGCAAAGGTATCTCGCACGTCATACGGTACGTCAACTCCGTTTTGACCTAAAAACATGGCGCTAGCCAATGGCCCTTCTGGCACTCCCAATCCTGAAACTTGCGATCGCACAATCCGCTGCCGAATCTTATGAAGCGATCGCCGTATGGTTCTAACTAACGATGGAAACTGATCAGCTCCTGCTGGAATCTCAACTCGTGTCGCAGTCATTCCAGCAAAAATCCCCTCTTGTGCTAAATATGCTTCAAAATCAAATCCACCTGGATTCGCGGCAGGTTTGGGTTGATAAAATCTCCCTGTCACGATTACTGGTTGACCTGGAGCAAGCCCTGTTCCCTGTAATAACGGCACCGTAACATACAACTTTCCGCTTACTTTTTCTGGAATCGGAACGTCAGTTTGAGTTGGACTGCGGCCCGCTAAACTGGCCTTTAATACAAATTGAATTCGTTGCTTTCGAGTTAGTTTTGGAACGGTATCAATCGTTCCACGAACATTAAATGATGGTGCAGGTGTTGCTGTTTCTACTTGACTAATTAAGTGGCTCACATCATGAGCTGATGGATGTGGAATTCGCCATTGAAAGTAGAAGACAGCTATCAATCCAATCAAGCCAGCTAGAAGCCAAATTCTTGCTTTGGGAGCAGGTTTCCAAAGCCGAGGAATCGTAACTGCCAATATAAATCCTGCTGCTAAAAGAGCGATCGCCCCGCTTGGAACACCAGCTATCTTGTGAGGAATTACAGTTAGCAATAGCCCTAACATGTAGGCGCAACTGAGAACAATTCCGTTGATGAAGATCATAAATGGCGATCGCCAAAACACCCTGCCATAGGAGTGTTCCCAGAACAATCAAGCAGCGCGCAATGAACCCATTAACCGATTATGGATTTAACACGAAATAATATGAATTTAGATTTTAGTCACGGCAGATCCCCGTAGAGACGTGCCATTGGCACGTCTTAAACGTCATACAGCACGACAATATTTCAAAACGATATAGCAGTCGAGGAGATAGTTAAGACAAAAGGGGCTAGGGGCGAAGCCCCTAGCCAGGGGTGGAACCCCTGCACCCTGTCCTAACCAACCCCTTGGTTGCTATATAAGGTATCTGAGCACAATCTGTCAGATTCGTTAAGGGGGTTGAGAGCCGTGAAACTGTAGTTTCACGGCTCTCAACCCCCTATTCCTAACCTTAAAACTTTCTGTTTAAGCTGCTTTAGCTTGTTCGGCTTTCAGCAAAGGGAAACCCATATCTTCTCGCTGCTTCAAGTAAAGATGAGCCACTTGCCGTGCAAGGTTTCGAATCTGTCCAATATATCGTGCCCGCTCAGTGACTGAAATGACACCTCTGGCGTCCAGCAAGTTAAACGTATGTGAGCACTTCAACACATAATCCAGCGCTGGTAAAACCAGCTTTCTTTCAATCAATTGGCTGGCTTCCTGCCCATACAAGCCAAACAGTGTAAACAGCATCTCTGAGTTAGAGGCTTCAAAGTTATACGTTGAGTGCTCAATCTCACCTTGGAGATGAACATCTCCATATGTCACCTGATCGTTCCACTGGATTTTAGTAAATGCATCTACTTCTTGTAGATACATGGTCAAACGCTCTAAACCATACGTAATCTCAATGGATACTGGCCGACAGTCAATTCCACCGCATTGCTGAAAGTAAGTGAATTGAGTAATTTCCATCCCATCCAACCAAACTTCCCAGCCAACTCCCCAGGCTCCCAAAGTAGGGGACTCCCAGTTATCCTCCACAAACCGAATATCGTGATCCTCAGGTTTGATGCCCAGCGCCTTCAATGACTCTAAATAGACCTCCTGAATATTGTCCGGAGACGGTTTTACCAAGACTTGATACTGATAATAGTGCTGATAACGATTTGGATTTTCCCCATATCGGCCATCAGTCGGTCGGCGACAGGGTTCAACATATGCAACAGCCCACGGTTCTGGCCCAATTGCTCTTAAAAAAGTATGGGGACTCATAGTGCCTGCCCCCTTCTCGGTGTCATACGGCTGCATAATCAAACAGCCTCGACTACTCCAAAACTCATGCAGGGTAGCAATGACCGACTGAAAATTCACAAAAGTCGCTCCCAAAAATCAACTGGCTCTACATAATTCCTCAATCATTCTTACCCAAAACAGCACTACATGGGTATTTGAGGAAAATCCAAAAAAATTCCAAGAATCAGTTGACACGAGGGGTAAAAGGTCGTTATATTGGTCAAGCGGTCGAGGGGGAGGCGCGCTAAAGCGAGCGCCCCGGAGGCGGTGGAACCTAGAAAAGAGAATAGTTTGGAAGTCAGAATAACATTAGACCTCGTCAAGGTCAACGGCTAGCTGGGTGGTACCAGCGAGTTGATTGACTGGATGAAAGATAATTTAGTTAAGTCTAAGGATTTAACGAGCCGGAACGAGAGTTCTGGAGCCAATTAAACAAAACCAACATGGAGAGTTTGATCCTGGCTCAGGATGAACGCTGGCGGTCTGCTTAACACATGCAAGTCGAACGGGGTTCTTTCGGGAACTTAGTGGCGGACGGGTGAGTAACGCGTGAGGATCTGGCTACAGGATGGGGACAACG
>DATNPS010000256.1:0-3920 GCA_036703095.1 Crinalium sp.
CAGCGTAGAAGGCTTTATTCGCCAGGTTTTAGGCTGGCGAGAATACATGCATGGGCTATACACCTATGTGGAAGACGATTACCCACAGCGCAACTGGTTTAACCATACCCATCCGCTACCCAAGTTCTTCTGGGATGCTGAGCAGACGGATATGAACTGCCTGCACCAAACGCTGAAGCAGGTTGAACGCATGGGATATGCCCATCACATTCAGCGGTTAATGGTGTTAAGCAACTTTGCGCTGATTGCAGGGCTGTCGCCACAAGACGTAGAAAGCTGGTTTCACGCCGCGTTCATCGATGCCTACGACTGGGTGATGCAAACGAATGTAATTGGCATGGGGCTGTTTGCCGATGGTGGCATCCTAGCCTCTAAACCTTATGCAGCCTCAGCCAACTACATCAACAAGATGAGCGACTACTGCAAAGGATGTGCCTACCGTCCAGGCGATCGCACCGGGGATCGAGCCTGCCCCTTTAACGTGTTTTACTGGGACTTCCTGGCTCGCCACCGCGAAAAACTCCAGTTTCAAGGACGCATGAGCTTTATCCTCAAGAACCTAGACAAAATGCCCGAAGCGGAGCTGGAGGCGATTCGAGAGAAGGCGATCGCGTTTCGTCAGGAGTGGGTGTAGGGGTGTAGGGGAGATGGGGAAGGTAGGGAGGATAGGGAAGACAAGGTGGACAAGAAATTAAACAACGATGTTGTTTAATTCCCCACACCCCACATCCCATATCCCATACCCAACACCCAACTACCGAAGCACTTCCTCCAACTCCACGTCATGGTCTGAAGACGTCTTGGAGCCATTTTCAAATAGCTTGACGGCTTCGCGCTGGAGATATTCCAGGAAGGTGCTGGCGACCACTGAAAGCTGTTTGCCAGCCAGGTAGACGACATACCATTCGCGGTGAATCGGGAAACCCTCGACATCCAGGATGGCGATTTCGCCAGAGGTGCCTTCTAGCGTGAGCGTATGCTGGGATAGCACCGATAGCCCTAAACCTCCGGCGATCGCCTGTTTAATCGCCTCATTGCTGCCCAACTCTAGCCGCACTTTGACAGATAGCCCCTGAGTATCCAGAAGATTCTGAAAGGCTCGACGCGTTCCAGAACCCGGTTCGCGCATAATGAACGTTTCTTCTGACAGGCGTTTCAAGGAGATATTCTTTTCCTTCACCAACGGATGGCTGCGGGGAGCCATCACCACCAGTGGATTTTCTAAAAACGGATGGGCTTTGATTTCCAGGTTGTCAGGCAGTTGGCTCATGACATAAAGGTCATCCTGGTTGTTGGCCAGACGTTCGATTACCCGTTCGTGATTGGTGACCGTTAGTGAAACATCAATGCCGGGGTACATTTGACAAAATGGGCCGAGCAATCGGGGCATAAAATACTTAGTAGTCGTAATAACGGCTAATCGCAGATGGCCCTGCTTCATGCCTTTCAGATCGGCTACTTTCATCTCAAGCTGATCGAGTTTGTCAAAAATTTCCTGACAAGTAGAAAATAGTTCTCGACCTGCATCCGTTAGATAGAGCCGCTTACCCACTTGTTCAAATAAGGGAAGCCCTACCGCCTTGGTAAGCTGTTTGACCTGCATGGAAACGGTAGGCTGAGTCAAAAATAACTCTTCTGCGGCTCTGGTAAAGCTACCGTGGCGAGCCGTTGCCTCAAACACTTTTAATTGATGGAGAGTAGCATGAATCACCTGCGAGACTCCTGGCGATATCTCAATAGAAAAAAGTCTATCATAAATATTAGAACTAAAGATTTTTATCTATGGAATTCGAGGTTATGATGCAGTTAATGGCAACCATATAAGTTCCCTTCCAGAAGCGTTACGCAACCAATAAGCGAAAGTTTGGGTTTGGATGGCTCGTCCATTCCATCTCCTGCAAGCAAATCATGTAGTCTCTACAGATTTCCCAAACCCCTTCGTTGTGTTGTGTAACGCTTTTCCTATTGCCACTGAACTTAAATCCTGCACCTTAGAAGCGTGGATTTTATAAAACCTGAAACTTAAGTGTTGGAACGTGTGGCTGAGTAGCACGTTCCAACATTAAAAATTTGGTTTTAATTTATCCATGATCCTTAAAATCGTTGAAGATCTCTGATTTCAATACCCTCTCTCAAGCTTTCCGGATTCTTGTGAGTTTCTTGTGAAGCTACTGCAAAAGCATCCGGCAATTCTCAGTTTGAACCCGCCGTTGGAGGCAGCGTGCGCTGCCTCCAACTTGCATAATGAAAATTTCTGAAAAGCATCACAGGAATTTGTGTCACAAATGCAACAAATCGGGCCAAAATTCGCCAATTTGGCGGATTAAACTTAAGAACTTGTTAAGACAAGACGAGAAATGGATTTATGCCGTTAATTTGGTTTGCAAGATACCTCCTAACTGCGTCTCCAGCCTCATCTGTCTGCCCTCAGGGTCTATTCGGGTGAGGCTGATATTTTTGGTTGTGTACGGTTAGGAGAGTAAGGTGCGGGTTTCGATTCATATTTCTAAACAGATCAAGTATGGCTTGATCGCTTTAATAGGGGCTGTGTTGGTGGTGATTCCGACACTGTTGAGCCAGTCGCTTTTGGGTCAGTCTCTTCCAGCGATCCCTTCGCCACAGGACGCCAGTCGTCAGGCTGACCAGATGAGTGCTGAACAACTGACGGATGTGCAAATTGATGAAGTGACGCGCGATCGCCTCCGGTTTGATCCAGCGTGGCAGCCGATTTTACGGTCGGTGCAGCAAGACTTAATGATTTTGAAGTGGGGCAATAACCGACTGGAAAACCCTATTTGGAAGCAGTATGGCGCGAAGGTCTATCCCTTGCTGGACTACTACACACACTCCAGCGATTCGACGCGTCAGACCTACGGCATGGTTGGCATTCGCAGTTTGAGTAAACCCTACACGACCCTTTGGCTAGAACACCAACTGCAACGGCGATCGCAAGCCCCTGATTTTTACCTGCTGACAGGTAATCTATCGACCATTATTGATCCCAATGCAGATGGCCCTTACGAAGTGGACTGGCAGAAGGAATTTGGGCTGGATGATGCCGCGACGCGCGATCGCCTGGTTCGACTGGCCAGAACTAACCTGGAACCCATTGATTCTGCCAATTACTACGGTCAATTCAACCTGATTTTCCTGCAATCTTTGCTGGGATATGATGCTGTTCCCCTGCCGCCATCACCTTACTCTGGCGGTAACACGTTCGATCCGACGGGCAATTCAGCTTTTACCGAGTGGTATCAGTTAGAGCAGGTGGTTCAACCAACTGAGGCCCAGAAACAGCGCGCGATCGCCCTCTATCAGGGCTTGAATGCAAATGCTCAAGAGTATCTGCTGGTCAAACAACTGGGGCAGGTCAAGGCCGGAGCGATTTCACCCGTTGGTAAAGTGCTGCTGCAATCGATCGCCAATGATGCGAATTCCTCAGACCGGGTGTGGGCGATTGCCGAACTCGATCGACATGGCGATCCTCAAGGAAGCGCGATGCTGCAAGAGATTTTGAATGGCGACCTGAAACCGCTCTACAGTCTGACTAAATGGGCCAGCTATGAGAGTGATTTTCTAGCTGAAAACGCGGTAGATCGGCCCACTCATGCCTATTATCTGCTGGTTAATATGACCCAGAAATACCCTCAGTCTCGCTTTGTGCGAGCGGCGAGGGAGTATGGCAACCTGACCGGGCGATCGTACTTTGGGGGTGAGTTGCGTAGCCCGATCTTGCGCGATCGCGTGGCTCAGATGACGCCCGAACAGCGGACGGCTATCTGGCAAAATTGGTTAGACAAATATCCCGACCATCCCGGTGCAGACGACGCGACCTACTTTTGGGCTCGCCGCTTGCAGGATGAGAATCAGATGCTTAAAGCGCTGGATCTCTGGGTTCAGTTGATGATCCAACCTGCTGG
>DATNPS010000257.1:0-7133 GCA_036703095.1 Crinalium sp.
CTGCTGCATCTGTTCAATTAATTGGTCAAATCCTTCTCTCAGTGATGGAATGTTAAACACAGCTAACCATCGCTTCAAGCGGTTGAAACTAATCCACGGTTCGACAACCAAACGCAAGTTGTTGAGTAGGTTCTTCCATCCTCGTTGATTGCTCATCACAAATACAGTTGAATTGTCCGGTAAGGTCTGTGGGTCGGTAGTCAACTCCCAATAACGTATGCTGCGACGAGTGCCATAGATAATCTCGCGCCGATAGCGGACTTCGGTTTTGCCGTTGCTAAAGGTGCGCTTGAACGTCTGCCACGGCTCCGCTGTTACCTCCTGGTCTTGCGGCAACCAGACCCCATGATTCGAGCGAATCGCAACAATGTAGGGCAACTTGAGCGCAACCAACCTTGAAATAAAGTTACACTCACTCTCACCATACAAACTATCGGCTAACACCAATTCAAACTGAAATCCCATTGCAAGTAACTCACGGATCATCGTGGATGCAATTTGCGGTTTCGTCTGGTAGACCTCTCCAGGTTTGAGTCGTTCTCTCGGTTTGTACACCTCAAAGCACAACGGTAAAATCATGCCCTTAAATAACCCGTAAGCGGTAACGACTACAATGCCATTCTCTCGTTTGCCAACATTGCCGATGTATTGCCGTTTCACATAATCGGTACTGTCTCCTTTTTTGCAATCTCCAGTCTCATCAATTAATAGGATCATCGCTTGTTTCTGAGTCAATTCCAAAATTAGATTTAAGCGACGCTGCCGCAAGCGATTCACAGACCAGGGAGACTCCGTTAACAAGTTGTGCAAGCCTTGTTCATAATCCAATCCAACCGATGAGTGCAATGGCTGGTAAAGTTTTGCGTTTGAGATCTGAGATCATCCCGACATGCAGATATTTGAACGCTTCAAAGCTTCGTACCTCGGGAAATAAGTCGGCATACAGTTGACAATACTCATCGACAAATCGAAGCGTTGGACGAGCTTCTCGTGGTGTAACCATACCCTTAAGATGGCGACAGGAACATTATCTCTATCTTAATTATTCCTCCCCAGAAGGATGGAAGAGGGTTAAACACCCCTTTGGTGTAACGCTGAAACACCTTGTCGCTTTTGATCCCCATCAACTCTTTGCCAAACAGCGGGTCAACGCCTCGCCGCGTGACCTCCGTCCCAAACGTATGCCGAAACCGGTAGGGCTTAATATCCTCCACCCCTGATATCGCCCCCAACTTCTTCACCATCCGGTGCAATCCCTTGTACCCTAACCGCTGCCCCGCACTCTTCGGGTCCTGTGCCAAAAACATCGGGCTTTCCGGCAGCGATTCAAACATTCCACCCTGCCGCCGCCGCCACTCCAGGTAAGCCTCCAGATGAGATCGTGCCTCTCGACTCAGCGGCACCTCTGACACATTCTGCCCCTTCGAGCGATGCACCTTCAAAATTTTGCCATTCCAATGCTCCACATTCAGCGCAGATGCTTCTGATGCTCGCAGCCCATGACCAAGTACCGCAATAATCGCCCGGTCGCGCACCCGTGTTTTCTCCTCCAGCTCCAGCACCGCCCACAGCTGGCTTAAATCCTCCGCCTCGATATGGTCTGCCTGGAGTTCCGGCTGCCGCTCCAGATCGATCGCGTCCGTTAGCAGAGGCTGATTCATTGGGTAGCCATTGCTGCGCCGGAGCCACTGGTAGAAGGAGCGCAGCGTATTCAGCGCATGATTAATCGAGGTCGGCTTCAACCCCTTCAGCTTCAGATCTCGCCGATATTTGCCGATGTCGCTAGGCGTCACATCCAACCAGGACTTATCGCACCAGGCAGCAAAGCGTACCAACTGCCCTCGATACGTCCGCTGCGTATTCTCTGCCTTCCCCGTCTGGCGCAGAAACTCTTCAATTTGCCAGTGCCGGAGGTCAGGGGGTTCTGCCTGCCGAGGCTCCTCCACTTTGCCGCCCTGTAACGGCACAATCACGATGGGCAAAACAGGGTCAGAGGGGGATGAAGACATAGCGATCGCTGAAGTTGCGGGGATTTCAGATAGAGATAATTTCACTTATCTCTATCTGACTAATCTAAGAATATTTTCGTTGATCTCTGGATGTACGAGCGGTTCAGGCATAATATGGGGCTTTTGGGGGTAGGGTCGTGTGGGGCGATCGCTCAATTAAAAGTGCTGGGCGTGCAGTTTGTTGACGACTGCTCAGGTTCGCAAACTCCATAATGAAGGGCTTGGAGGCGATGGCTGCTGGCAGGAAGGGATATGCCACAGTCGGCAGTCTTATTACCGGAAGAGGCGGGGTAATCGGGTAAGGCGATCGCCTTAGGTGGAAGAGATTGTGGTGCCGATTCCAGAGATTTCCTTCGTGGTGCTGCACACCTATATGGTATGGATAAGCCCCGGCAAGTGAACGATGAGGTAGTGATTCATGCGATGTGTGCGGAGCTATGGCTGGGCAGTCAGCCAATCGCGATGACTCAGCCGCAACACACCGTTCGCGGCGGCAACCTGAACGGTGAAGGAGTATGCCCGTCAACTGCTGGAGTCCCTGCACCAAAGGTGTGGCAATGGACGACGCAGCGATATTAGTTGCTCCTTTCTTAGATATTGGGACAGGTTGGCATATCCTCTCCAGCCAGTAGCCTTGCAAGACTGGGCAATGCTTCACCGTAAGTTGGGTGAATGTGAACTGATTGTTCAAGTAACTGCCACGTTGCTTTCGCTTCCATCAGCGACAGAAAGACATGCACGAGCTCAGCCGCTTCGTATCCAACTAGCGTTGCACCTAAAATCAAATTTGTCTGAGTGTCAATGACCATGCGATAGAAGCCCAGATCGTGTCCCCACTCGATGCTACGGGCAATATGAGCCATCGGCAGGGTGACTTCGCGGGCAGCAATACCCTGCTTCTGAGCTTGCTCTAGCGTCATGCCCACTCGACCTACTTGCGGTTCTGTGTAGACGGCATAGCCTAACACTCGATCGTGGCGTGTCCGCTGCTCACCACACAAAATGGCTTTCAATCGACGATAGTCTTCCCAGGAAACGTGAGTGAAAGCAGGCTGTTTGGCAACGTCTCCGATCGCATAAATTCCAGGGCAAGCTGTTTGAAATTGATCATCGATTTTAATAAACCCCTGAGCATCTAATTCAACGCCGGTCAACGCAGTATTTAGTGCCCCGGTATTCGGTTTGCGCCCAGTCGCAATCAACAAGGCTTCGCCATCCAGGACTTCCCCATTATCCAAGGTTACGGTAAACACACCATTGATATAAGCAACCTGCTGAACCGTTGTGTTCAAGTGCACTCCAATTCCGTCTTGTGCAAACGCATCAGCAAGCACAGCACTGACATCAGATTCTTCTTGAGCTAATAGGCGATCGCCGCGCACAATCAGTTCAGTCTTGCTTCCTAAGCGCGCCATTCCTTGCCCTAACTCCAGGGCAATATAGCCCCCGCCGACCACAAGTAGCCGTGGCGGAATCTGCTGTACATCGAAGAAATTGCGGTTGGTGAGATAGGGCGTTCCCGCTAAACCAGGAGTGTCAGGAATGGTAGAGGATGTGCCTGTGTTGATGATAATGAGTGGAGCCTGCACTGTTACGCCGCCACCGCTGACCGTTCGTTTTCCGGTGAACGTAGCTTCCGCGCAAACAACTCGGACCCCTGCCGCTTCCAGCCGCCGCTGGGTACCCTGGTTAAATTGGCTACGAATGCCCCGCACCCGCTCCATCACTACCGGGAAATTGACTTCAACCTGTGCATGGATGCCAAGCTTTGCAGCTTGTCGAGCGCGGCCTGCGGCATGGGCAGCGGCCAAGAAGGCTTTAGACGGCGTACAGCCATAGTTAATGCAACTGCCACCTAATGCATCGCGCTCAAAGAGAACGACGTTCTTGCCTGCTTTGGCAAAGTCAGCTGCGAGTGGAACGCCACCCTGTCCACTGCCCATCACAATTAAATCTGCTGTTTCCATAATTACCTCTGTTGTAAACTGAGCATCCATAGTGAATGAATTGCGCTGCGAACAAACAAGATACTCACATAGCCTGTACTGAAGGTAAGGCTCCAGGGGGACCTAAAATTTCGTCACCAATCTCGGTAGAGATACGTTCAAATAGTGCCAAATCCGGTGTTAATGCTTCATCCAAAGTGCCGACTGCTGCAATCAACCGAGCAAAACTGCTGGGAGCAGCCACAACCAATCCCCGAGCAGATTGATCGCTGAATACGCCGATCGCATGGGGTGTGCCAGGAGCAATCAAAAAGCTTTCACCCGCACTGAGTACAAACTTGTTCTCACCTGCCCAAACCGTAAACTCCCCCTCTAGCACATAGAGTTGTTCGGAATAGCGCGTGTGACGATGGAGCGGTGTTTGGGTACCCGGTGGGAAGTAGCCCTCAATCAGATCGTACTGCCCCCCTGTCGTGGTGTGCTCGGCAAGGATATTAAGGCGAGAACCAAAAAGCCAGAAAGATTGGGTCATGGGATTGCTCCAATTAATGCGTGATTGATTACAGTTGCTAAACCAGCCCTGCGATCGCTCTTCAACTAACGCAGTGGTCTGAACGCCGCGCGGATCTCTTTAGAAAAGAGTTGCGGTTGCTCCCATGCTGCGAAATGTCCACCCTTGTCCACTTCATGGAAGTAGCTCAGGTTGCGATAGGCACGCCGCGCCCACGTCTCTGGCGCTCGATAGATCTCCCCCGGAAATACCGTGATAGCCACCGGAAGCGAGATCTCGTTGGTTTTCTGCGCGATCGCGTTCAACAGGCTGGTGCTGCCGTTCTCCCAGTACAGCCGGGCTGATGAGACGGCGCTGTTTGTCATCCAGTACAGTGTGATGTCATCTAGCACCTCGTCTTTCGTTGGGGACCTTTCGGAATCGCTGCTGTACGTCCACTGAGCGAAACCTGGATGTCCGAGTAGCCAAGCCGCGAGTCCGGTTGGTGAGTCCGTCAGACCGTACCCGATCGTCTGCGGTCGCGTCCCCATGATCGCAGCGTAGGCTCGTTCTTTTTTGTTGAACATGTCGAGTGAGTCGAACGCCGCACGTTCCTTCTCGGAAAGTCCCACGGGTGCGGGTCCACCGCTGACAAGCACTGAGGCTACATCGGGCGGTATCGTCGCTGGCAAGTTGATGTGGATACCGAGTAATCCTGCTGGTGCCTGACGTGCCATCGCGCTAGTGATAGGAGACCCCCAGTCGCCACCCTGGGCAACGTAGCGAGTGTATCCGAGGCGATTCATTAGCTCTGCCCAGGCTTGTGCAATGTGGTCAGGAGTCCAACCAGTGCCGATCGGCTTGCCGGAGAAGCCGTAGCCAGGAATCGATGGAATAACCAGGTCGAAGGCGTCTTTCGGATATCCTCCGTAGGCTGTTGGGTTGGTTAGGGGATCAATAATTTTGAGCTGTTCAATGATTGAGCCGGGCCATCCGTGTGTGACGATCAATGGCAGAGCATTTGGATGTTTAGAGCGGACGTGGATGAAGTGAATATCCAGTCCGTCGATGTTTGTGATGAACTGCGGTAAGGCATTCAGCTTCGCCTCGGCTTTCCGCCAGTCGTACTCCGTTCCCCAGTAATGAACCAGTTCCTTCATGGTTGCCAGTTGCACGCCCTGCGACTGGTCGGAAACCGTCTCCTGATCAGACCAACGGGTCATTGCAATGCGCTGGTGGAGGTCGTCGATCGCCGCTTGAGGGACATGGATTTGAAAGGGACGGATGGCGTTGTCTTGGGTTGCGATCGTCTTGTCCATCATCTGAGCTTTTACATCAGTCTGGGCGGCTTGTTGTGCCAGCACGTGGTTGAGCGGGGACAGAAACATCGTTGCAGCAAAGAACATGACAAGGAATCGTGAGAGAAAGACAGCACATATGGTGCGGACTTTGTTTTTGTAACGTACTTTTTTCAGTTGGATCATGATGTTTCACCTTGCTGCAAATTGTCCGTTCCACGACGCTGGCTAAATCCAATCAATACCCATCAACTTCGATCACAGCTTGAGCAAACTCCTGCGGTGCTTCTTGCGGCAGGTTGTGCCCGATGCCACCGTTAATAGTCCGGTGCGAATATTTGCCTGAGAATTTGCTGGCATAGGAACTGGGATCTGGATGTGGCGCACCGTTGGCATCTCCTTCGAGCGTGATGGTGGGCACGGCGATCACGGGAGCTTCGGCAAGTCGCTGTTCAAGATCGTCGTACTGCGGTTCGCCTTCAGCCAGACCAAGCCGCCAGCGATAGTTGTGGATGACGATGGCAACATGATCTGGATTGTTAAAGGACTCGGCACTGCGATCAAATGTCGCATCATCAAAGTGCCATTGTGGCGAAGCAAGCTTCCAGATCAGCTTGTTAAAGTCATGTCGGTATTGTTCATATCCAACACGACCCCGCTCCGTTGCGAAATAAAATTGATACCACCATTCGAGTTCGGCTTGTGGCGGTAGTGGCATCTGGTTAGCTTCAGGGTTGCCGATCAAATAACCGCTCACGGAGACGAGCGCCTTACAGCGTTCGGGCCAGAGTGCTGCAATGATGTTGGCAGTTCGTGCACCCCAATCAAACCCACCGAGGATCGCCTTCTCGATCTTGAGCGCATCCATGAAAGCGATGATATCGACTGCAAGTGCTGATTGCTGCCCATTGCGGAACGTTGCATCGGATAGAAAGCGGGTTGTGCCATAGCCGCGCAAATAGGGGACGATCACTCGGTAGCCTGCCGACGCTAACAACGGGGCAACATCGACATAGCTGTGAATGTCGTAGGGCCAGCCATGTAGGAGAATGACTGGATAACCATTTGTAGTACCAACCTCAGCGTATGCAATGTTCAGAACACCCGCATCAATTTGCTTCAGTAAACCGAATGGCGGGTTAGTTCCTGACTGCATCCTGCTCGAAACGTCTGGTTCTGTTTGGCTCGGTTGGGCGATCGCAGAACCGAATCGACATAGCTGTGTAGCCGCAACGGTCATGGCTGCAATGCCCAAAAAGCGGCGGCGTTGATAGTTAATCTCTTTGGGCATATTCTCTGTCTCTTTTGAGGGGACAATGATGGTTTCCAGTGTGAGAACTGGTGTGTATCCTTGAGCGTGATAACCCTGTTTCTAATCCTGTTCACCGAG
>DATNPS010000264.1:0-29119 GCA_036703095.1 Crinalium sp.
CTTGCTCTCCCCGGTCGGCCAGCGCATAAAGAATATCGGTCTTCCCGGTACCCGTCATGCCCCCCACGATGATAATCGATCGCGGAGTTTGAAACCTGCTCAGCGCCCAACGGCGGAAAGCTTTGTAGCCTCCGATCAGTAGAGAGACCTGAAAGCCCGCCATTTCCAGTACCCAGGTCACCGCTTCGCTACGCATTCCGCCGCGCCAGCAGTGTATCCGAACCTGTCGGTCGGGAGTCAATTCCTTGGCTTGTGTGATGAAGTGGACAAATTTGGGGCCAGCGATCGCAAACCCCAGTTCTACGGCCCGATCGCGTCCCTCATGCTTATAGCAAATGCCGACCTGCGCTCGCTCTTCGTCGCTAAATAGTGGAAAGCTAATGGCTCCCGGAATGTGGGCTTGCTGGTATTCACCGGGACTCCGCACATCCAGAATGACGCCCGGAGCGTGGAGAAATTCATCTGTGGTCAGGCAACGGGGCATGGGTTCACATCAAGATTGTGATCAAGTGTTGGGATGTTGATGCTTCCACACCCACAGCTTGATTAAGACTACTCTTCGATCGTAACGGGCTGTACTCCGTTTGCGACAGGCAACGTATAACCAATCATGCGGCTTTGCGCATACCCGGCGTGGCTTAAAGCTTCTAAACAGGCGATCGCCCGCTCTGAGGGAACAGATGCCAGTAGCCCACCGGAGGTTTGTGGGTCAAACAGGATCGGGTAAAGGGGGCGATCGCTGATCGCATCTAGATTTTGGATAAACCGGGCGGCCTGGATGTTTTGGGGATAGATCGAGCTAAAAATGCCCTGCAACAGGGTTTCCCGTGCGCCATCCAA
Source organism: Crinalium sp. (assembly GCA_036703095.1). Classification (GTDB taxonomy): domain Bacteria; phylum Cyanobacteriota; class Cyanobacteriia; order Elainellales; family Elainellaceae; genus DATNPS01. The sequence continues at coordinate 841 of DATNPS010000264.1, forward strand.
TATGGGGAGCCTGTCTAGCTGAAGCGTCACGCTAACTTGGGACGCTTGAACCATCTCTAGCAGGTGCCCTAGCAAGCCAAATCCAGTAACGTCTGTGCAGGCGGTGGCTTGATATTCACGAAAAATAGCCGCTGCTGCCTGATTGGAGAGCAGCATGGAGTGGATGGCCGACTCAATCCACCGACCCTTGGCTTTTAAGCGCATATCGGCAGCAAATAAGGTTCCCGTTCCCAGCGCTTTGGTCAGGATGAGCGTTTGACCGGGCTGCATTCCCCGTTTTCGCAGCAGGTGTTCCGGTTCTGCCAGCCCGTTACAGGTTAGACCAAAGGCCAGGTTTGCATCTTCGACGGTATGCCCACCGATCAGGCTGGCTCCAGCTTGACTGAGTACCTGAACAGCACCCGATAGCAACTGGTACAGCGTTTCTTCGGTTTTGGGTTCCGAGCCGTAGGGAATGGCGGCGATCGCCAGCGCGCTCTGCGGTTGAGCACCCATGGCGAACAAATCGCTCAAGCAATGGTTCGTGCTGATCTGACCAAACAAAAAGGGATCGTTGATCAGTGCCCGAAAGTAATCCACCGTTTGCACCATCACCTGCTGGGCCGGGACTTGAATAACCGCTGCGTCATCGGCAGCATCCAGCCCAATCAAAACATCATCTCGCTGTACCCACTGGGGATTATCCTGTCGAATCCGCTGGAGAGTACGCTCCAGGACGGAACGGCCTACTTTGGAGCCGCAGCCTGTGCAGTGGAAGGGGGTGTGGGGTGGGGAGGATGGGGAAGGTGGGGAGGATGGGGAAGACGGGGAAGTGGCATAAACTCCCCTATCTCCCCCATCTCCCCCATCTCCTCTTCGACCCTCTGCCTTCTGCCCTCTGCCTTCTCCCATCGCTGGCAAATCCACAAACTGATCCATAAACTTGCGATCGATGTGGTCTTTCCAATGCCAGAGCAGAGGATTGGGGCCAAGGCCAAATGCACCACGGGAGGCGATCGCGGTACCGTTGCCCAGGCCAATCAAGCTTAAGAATTCTTTTTGAGGTACAAAGGGCCGGAGCGGTTGATGCTGAATGAAGCGGCGGAGGTTGTCGAATAGTGGTTTTCCTTGACGGACGGCAAATACGCCTGCTTTGGGGCGGGGATGACGCAGCATGGAGGCCACATCACCTGCGGCGAAGACTTGGGGATGGGATGGAGATTGCAGGTAGTCGTTGATTTGGATGAACCCGTGTGTGTCCGTCGCTAATCCGGATTCATGCAGCCAGAGAGCCGCAGAGGCTTGAGTCACCCAAAAGGTGCGATCGCACTCTACCGTCAATCCAGACCGACATTTGACCCAATCCGCTCCAATTTCCATCACCTCTTCGGATAGGTGAAGTTGAATGTGTCGCTCGATCAGGATTTTATGGAGTCGTCGCCGCACCCACGCGCTGCGCTCCTCCATCACCTCCGCCCCCCGGTGAAACAGATGCATCGTCAGGTTGGTGATCGGTTGATTGGCAGCGCGGTAGACCTGATGCAAATGCGCCTGGATATTCAGCGCCAGTTCGACCCCACCGACGCCGCCTCCCACAATACCGACATGCAGGGGGCGATCGGGGAATTGTTGAACCTCGCTCACCAGTTGCTCCCAATGCACCAGAAATTGGGAGATTGGCTTGACCGGAATGACGTGTTTCTCGGCTCCTGGAACGTTGGCAATGCTGGGGGTGCTGCCGATGTCAATAGACAGGACATCGAACGCGATTGGAGGATGATTGGCACACATGACGCGATTTTGCTGGAGATCCAGCCCGATCGCCCGATCCGCAATCAGCTGTGCTTGAGCAAATTGAGCTAAGGGACGCAGATCGATGTGGCATTCATCAAAGTCATAAAGACCTGCCACGTGAGCAGGCAGCATTCCTGAATAGGGCGTGTGATAGACATCGGTAATCAGCGTGAGCCTGACGCCCGGTAGGGGATTCATGCCAAGTTTTTTGAGGGCGATCGCATGGCTGTGTCCCCCTCCAATCAGCACGAGATCTTGTGTAATGGGGTGAGCGAGTGGCTGCATGGTCGATATCAGGTAAGGAGCCAAAAATGAAAAGATGACCTAAAATGAGTCCTTACCTTCACCCTACCGCTCTAATCCAACTTATGAGGCAACTATAGCGATCGCAAATAGATGGTGAACAGGGAAGGTGGAGGCTGTGCTCCTAGCGAGGGGTTCCCCCTGTACCCGTTCTAACTAGTCCTTCGATCGCTATAAAAGGAGACGCGGTACGTACACTTTTAGGGTTTTATAGTTAATAAAGCCATAGACGTGAACTGCATCAATTCCAAATCAATTCCAAACTTGTCGATCTAATCTGATAAATCGTTCCTATGGAAAAGACTGGTACCCCCATTGGTAGCTATGCGCCTGATTTTGAATTGCCTGGAGTTGATGGCAGTGTTCACCATCTCGGCAAGTATCTCAAGCAGTTTCGGGCTGTGGTTGTGGTCTTTATGTGTAACCACTGTCCCTATGTACGAATGTACTTAGATCGGCTAAAGGCCATTCAAGTGGATTTTCAAGAGCAGGGTGTCACATTGATTGGAATTAATCCCAACGATGACAGCCGCTATCCCGATGATAGTTTCGAGAATATGAAAGCTTTCTCGGCTGAGTACCAGCTTAACTTTCCCTATGTACGGGATGTTTCTCAGGATGTGGCGCGCAGCTTTGGGGCCGATCGCACACCTGAAGTTTTTTTGCTCGACCAGGATGGGATTGTACGCTACAGCGGTCTAATCGACGATAGCGCCCAGGATGCTGGTGCCGCGAAAGAGCTGCATCTGCGCAAGGCGATCGCCGAAGTTCTGGCAGGCAGTTCTGTCACAGTCTCCTCAACGGGAGCCATTGGCTGTTCTCTGAAGTGGCGACAGTGAGAGGGACGCTGAAAGGATTCTGTTCCAGCAATTCTCCTTTTGAAGCCCATTGCGGATTTAGCGCGCCCGTCGGGTGCGCCAAATCCGCAATGGGTGGCAGTGCGAGTTCACCTACAGCGAGCTTGCACTGCCACCCATTGCATACTGATAATTGCTGATTCTGTCCACTAGCAATATCACAGAGTCCACCTGTGCTGTTATCTTAGGTTGGAAACAACTTAAGTTCAGAAAATTGTCACTAAATGGGGATTACTTACCGTCGGGTTTTATTAAAACTGAGTGGTGAAGCCCTGATGGGGGATCTCTCCTATGGAATTGACCCCACAGTCGTGCAAGACATCGCTCAGGAGGTTATGGACGTCGTCGCGCAGGGAATGCAGTTAGCGATCGTTGTCGGTGGCGGCAACATCTTTCGCGGCATCAAAGGCGCGGCAGCAGGGATGGATCGAGCTACAGCCGATTATATTGGTATGATCGCAACGGTCATGAATGCCATGACGTTGCAGGATGCGTTAGAACGCAATGGGGTGACAACCCGCGTGCAAACGGCGATCGAAATGCAAGAAGTGGCTGAACCTTATATCCGGCGTCGGGCCATTCGCCACTTAGAAAAAGGGCGAGTGGTGATTTTTGGGGCGGGTTCTGGCAACCCCTTCTTCACGACGGATACAACGGCAGCTCTGAGAGCGGCTGAAATCAATGCTGAGGTGGTCTTTAAAGCGACCAAGGTAGATGGGGTCTATGATGCAGATCCCAAGGTCAATCCAAATGCGCGGCGCTATCAAAGCTTGACCTACGCGCACGTTTTAAGTCAAAATCTCCGCGTGATGGATGGCACTGCGATCGCCTTATGTCAGGATAATGACATCCCCATCACTGTGTTCGACCTTTCTGTCAAGGGAAATATTCGACGCGCCCTGATGGGAGAGCCAATTGGAACAATAGTGGGAGGTTCTTGTGAAATTAGCTGATGTTGAAAGCCATATGCAAAAGGCCATTGAGGCAACTCAGCGGTCTTTTAATACCATCCGCACCGGGCGGGCAAATTCAGCAATTCTAGATCGAATCACAGTGGAATACTACGGTGCTCCAACACCGCTAAAGTCCCTGGCAAATATCAGTACTCCCGATTCTACAACCATTGCGATTCAGCCGTTCGATCGCAGTAGCGTGAGTCTGATCGAAAAAGCGATCTCCCTGTCAGATATTGGATTAACCCCAAACAATGATGGATCGACCATCCGGCTCAATATTCCGCCCCTGACAAGCGATCGCCGTAAAGAGTTGGTCAAACTGGCGGCCAAATATGCTGAAGAGGGAAAAGTCTCCATCCGTAACATCCGTCGAGATGCAGTAGAGTCTGTGCGGAAGCAAGAAAAGGCTGGAGAAATGTCAGAAGACGAAGCGCGTGGCTTACAGGACAATATTCAAAAATTGACAGATAAGTATATCAGTAAAGTAGATCAAGTCCTGGCTGAAAAAGAATCCGATATCATGACAGTCTAGACGGTTGAGCATCTTCTTAACTCATGGCCCAAACGTCTTTTACTGAATTCTCCTACTGAATTAACGTGAGTCTCCAACAAGGGGGTAGTAGTGCAGCGCACTACTACCCCCTTGAGAAAACGAAAAGAAAACACGGTTTCTTAGGAATTCGACGATCGGGCTTTTGGGAGAGTGGTGCGACGCACCACTCTCCCAAAAGCCCGATTTTGTGCGTCGCGCACGCAAAATCGGGCAATCAAATTCACGTTTCGGAGGCATCAAGATATTGTTCAAACATCCTCTTGGACTGTTAAGCCGCCGAAACCACTGCGTGCCGCACAATGTAGGCAAAATGAAGCGGATAGCCTTGTGAATAAAGCGCATCGACACACTTAAGCGCCGCTTCGCGGTTCTTATAGGAGCGCAAAACCCGTTCTGTTCCGTTGGCGTATTGGATGCACAGTTGCCAAACCATAGTAGGAACCTTCCAGTGTTTTTGAATTAAATCTTTATATGTAGAGTCTTGAGCTTCATTAATCCTTCATACACATCCTAAAAAATTCATGGAAGATTTGTACTCCGTACAAGTCTCGAATCTCATCAGGATTTCGATTACCAGGAATCTTCTCCTAACCGTCACTTGAAGGATTAAGTTTAAACAGAATCTACGCACTTACACGGTGCTCACCAGGATGAATGAGAAAATGCTCTTCCTGATGATTCATTCAATGCCTTGGATGTTTACAAGGATGTGCCGTATCACCGAGCGAGTAAGATTACCTTATGTATGACTGCATTATCGTAGGCGCAGGGCCAGCAGGCGGATCTGCGGCTTATCATTTGGCAAAACGTGGGCGTTCAGTCTTGATTTTGGATAAAGCATCTCTGCCTCGCTATAAGCCTTGTGGAGGTGGAGTTTCACCCCAGGTCGCTAAATGGTTTGACTTTGATTTTTCTCCGGCTATTTCCCTTAAGGTTGATGCGATTCGCTATACCTGGAAAATGGAAGATGCGGTAGAAGCTGAACTCAAAACACCAGAACCCATCTGGATGGTGCGCCGCGATGTATTTGATCACTTCCTGGTGCAGCAAGCTCAAAAGCAGGGAGCGGAACTGCGTGATAATACGGAGGTAACAGGAATCGAGTTTCAGAGCGATCGCTGGCAGGTAAACACTCCTCATGGTTCTTTCACAGGCCGTTATTTGATCGCGGCTGATGGGGCTAAGGGCCAGATGGCTCGGCTATTAGGTTTCAAAAATCGCAAACGTCAGTTGGGTGGAGCCTTAGAGGCCGAGGCTCCTGCGAAAATAGAAAATCCCAATGCCGCTCATTTTGAATTTGGCATGGTGAAGAACGGCTATATCTGGAACTTCCCAAAAGCAGATGGATACTCCATCGGAATTGGTGCCTTTCGAGGCGGTGAGGCCCAAGATTTCAAGAGCATCTTAAGTGAGTATGGCACCCTGTTTGGCGTTGAGATTAAATCCTGCAAGCAATATGGGCATCCCCTTTGCCTTTGGGATGGCCATCAAACGCTGCATACCCAAAACGCGCTACTAGCAGGTGAAGCCGCTTGTGTCGTTGATCCCTTTACAGCAGAAGGCATTCGCCCCTCCATGTTCACTGGCGTAAAAGCCGCTGAATCTATTGATCAGGCACTCAGTGGAGACGCTAATGCTTTAGAGCGTTACACCCAGGTCATTAGTGATGAATGGGGATCTGACATGGTTTGGGCGCAGCGACTCGCTAGAGTGTTTTATCGAGCTCCCAGCATTGGCTACAAACTTGGGATCAAACGCCCCTCTGCTACCGAACGGATGGGAAAAATTCTCTGTGGTGAGATGCGATATTCTGACGTGGCTAACCGGGCCATTAAGCGACTCAGCACAAGCTTACTCCCTGGCATAAGCAATTAACCTGATTCACGTAATACCGTCGGGCCGACGGTAGTGCATTTTCGCGTTAACGGGATGGTGTGAGCTTCAGGCCAAAATTCGGGATAACTGAAACTAGAACGGCGATCCAGACACTGAATTGCTTTTGTTGCAACTCTGTCATTTCTAAGGCAGCAATTCTCATTTTGAAACCAATGGCGGGTTTGGCGCGCCCGACGGGCGTGCCAAACCCGCCGTTAGTGGTTGTGCAAGCGCGCCTGCGGCGCGCTTGCACAACCACTAACGGCATAATGAGAATTGCTGTTTCTAAGGATGGCTCTAGATTTTTTCTTTTATCCTCGAATGTTTCAGGTGCATTCATGACGTATAGCCTTAGAGTTGCGGATTTGCCAGCCACCGAACGGCCCCGCGAACGCTTAATGACTCAAGGAGCCAAAAGCCTTGCGACCGCAGAACTCATCGCTATCCTATTGGGCACAGGCCAAGGCCCCGGAAAACTGTCCGCTGTCGGGTTGGGGCAATATATCCTGCAAAAATTGGGTGAGCATCAGCGCGATCCACTGGGGACGCTGCGCAATATCACCGTGCAGGAGTTGACTCAAATTCCTGGGATCGGGCCAGCGAAAGCTACTACCATTCTGGCTGCTCTTGAACTGGGTAAGCGGGTTCTCAGCACTCGTCCGCCTGATCGCACAGTTGTTGACGATCCATCTGTGGCGGCAGCGGCCCTCAGCAATGACTTGATGTGGCAGACCCAAGAAAAATTTGCGGTACTGTTGCTAGATGTTAAACATCGGCTGATGGGCACTCAGATCATTAGCATCGGAACGGCAACCGAAACGCTGGCTCACCCGCGTGATATTTTTCGTGAAGTGATTCGGCAGGGTGCCATTCGGGTGATTGTGGCTCACAACCATCCGTCTGGAAATGTAGAACCTAGTTCTGAAGATATTGCCCTAACCCGCCAACTGTTGACAGGAGCACAGGTGTTGGGAATTCCGCTGCTGGATCATCTGATTCTAGGCAATGGCAATCACTTGAGTTTGCGGCAGTCTACAACCTTGTGGCAGGATGTACCGCAGGGAGACTGAGCTAAACTAAAGCAGCAATTCTCATTAAGGATCGCGGATTTGCATCAGGAGAATTGCTGTAAATCAGCATCAGGTCGCTATAATTTGGGTTAAAGAATTAAGGCGTAAATATTGCAGATGTAAGCAAGCTGACTTATACTTAAGCCTCGAATTGAGCACTACATCGCTAGATATGACGCAGCTAGGAGGGACCTATTCCTGACTCACTTACCCTAACCGTTAGCCTGAGAGGCACCCGTGAAGTTAGGGATAATTACCAGTTATTCCGTCTTGCAGGACTGTTGGATGCTTTTTCAGAGCCAACATTCCGCAAGGTGCTTGACAAATTTGTAGAAGACGGTCCATCAAACTTTATTTTGGATCTCTCTCAAATTGATTTTGTTGATAGTTCGGGGCTAGGTGCCCTGGTGCAATTGGCTAAGAAGGTTCAAACCTCGGGAGGAACCTTACAGATTGTGACGAACCCTCGTGTGACCCAGACGGTTAAGCTGGTTCGCTTAGAGCAATTTTTGGCACTTCAACCTTCTGTTGATATTGCAATAGAAAACGTTACGAAAAAAGGATAATCGGCTAAACAAAGCGTTATCTCATCAGCAATTCTCATTCTTTGAATTGGTTGCGGTACATGCTCACCTCCCGTAAGTTCCTATCGCAACAGAATTTTGTATCTTGCCTTCATAACAGGAGCGCAAAATTCAAAATTCGGATTTAGAATGAGAATTGCTGTTGTTTAATTATTAGTGCTTGAATAGTTGAATCCATGATGAACTGTCATGGAGCGGCTATTCTAAATAACTCTGGTTTAAATCGACGCTTTCAAACCAAAACCGCTTCAGATCCTGGCTTAGATTTGCATGAGGTACAACTTTCGGTAAAGCACTCATTCATCGTTGAGCATCGAAACCCAATGCTTGCGCATGAGCAGCAACTGAATCTCTTGCTGTTATTCCTCTCTTGGGTTAAATATCACAGTCGCGCGGCGCTGTAACGTTAGTTTTTAGTTTATTGAGGTTGGGTATGTGGAACCAAAGGCAGATCTTGAACGGGATGGTTGGGATAGTGGCCTTTTGATTTCTCTTCCCCTTCATCCAGCCAGCCAGCCTCCTCTATCTCAAGCGCAGATTCAGCGATGCTCACCCGCTGCATTAGCCTACATTGGAGATGCGGTGTATGAACTGTTTGTTCGTAGTTACTATTTGATGCCGCCTAAGCGGCTACATGCCTATCATGAGCAGGTAGTGTCTCATGTTCGGGCAGAGAGTCAGGCACGCCATTTGCGATCGCTAGAGCCTCATTTATCACCAGAAGAACACGCAATTTTGAAGCGAGGGCGTAATGCGGCTGCGAAAGGCCCTAAGCGTATCAATCCCGAAATATATCAACAGGCAACCAGTTTAGAAACGCTGATAGGTTATCTCTACCTTGCAGATCCCCAAAGGCTCACTACGCTGTTGAGCATGATCAACCTTGCTCCCTGCCCAGACAATTTAGCTCAGCTGGACTCTACGTTAAAGGATGAAGGCTGACAGATTCTCGGGTTTTACGCCTGAAGCAAGATAGCTGGCGACGAGAAACAGGGTGATAGGCTGAGCTTTTCCCTGCCGCAATGTTACACAACCACAATAATTTTCGATTCGGTCAACGGGTCAGAGGACAGGATTACTATGACGGCTAAGTATCGCAAATCTAATTCACAGGATCAGCCACGACGCAAAGATTCTTATAAAGCGGTAGGTAAAGGCAAACCTAAGCGCATGGGAGGCAAGCCTAGTCGCTCAGAGGACAGCCGAGACGCTTCATCTCGCCCACGTTGGAATGGAGCAGACCGACCGGAACGCTCAAACGATAATTGGGATGCTTCACCTCGTCCTCGCTGGAATAAGTCAGACAAGCCCAAGCGCTCGGAAGATAGACGTGACGCATCTCCCCGCTCCAAGTGGGATAACTCAGACAAACCTGCCCGTTCTGGGAACAGATACGAGTCGTCTGACCGTTCCCAGTGGGATCGGTCAGACAAACCTGCCCGTTCGGAAGATCGGTATGAGCCATCTTCCCGTTCTAAATGGGATAAATCAGACAAACCCAGACGCTCGGAAGACAGACGCGATTCGCCTCCTCGCTCCAAGTGGAATGGCTCTGGAAAACCCAATCGTTCAGATGACCGCAACTCGTCTGCTCGTTTAGATGGGGATCGGCCGAGTCGCTCAAATCGTTCAAACGATAACTGGAATGCTTCACCTGAATCTCGATGGGATCAATCCGATCGCCCACGTCGTTCAGACGATAGACGTGATTCGTCGTTCCGCTCCAGATGGAGTGAGGAATCACCCAGGCCAAACCGTTTGAGACACGATCGAAATGCATCTCCTCGCGTTCACTCGCCTGAAGCTTACGAACAGGCAAAAGGTAAACGTTTTGACGAAGCGGGCGAAAATGATGGGTCACGTCCAGGCAAGGGACGCTTCCAGGCGGTTAAGCTAAGTCATAATTTGGATCAGCCGCGTGCAGAAATCCGTGAAAATCAGGAAAATGCTGCCGATGTTCCATTTGATCCCCTAATATTTGAGCAATCCACTGATACAGATTCTGATACGGATCTAATCTATGGACGTCATCCCGTTTTAACAGCTCTGGAAAATCAGCGATCGCTCCATCGGGTTTGGATCACTCCTCGTTTGCGCTACGATCCCCGCTTTCATACCCTGCTAGAGCAAGCCAAAGCCAATGGCACCGTGATTGATGAAGTCGAAATCCGACGGTTAGACTACCTGACTCATGGGGCCAATCATCAGGGTGTAATTGCTCAAGTCGCTCCCTATTCCTATCTTGAATTGGCTGATCTAATTGAACAGGCTAAAACCAAGTCTGAGCAACCTGTTCTGGTCGCAGTAGATGGAATTACTGACCCCCACAATTTAGGGGCGATTATTCGCACCGCAGAAGCCCTTGGTGCTCAAGGACTATTGATCCCACAGCGACGCACAGTTGGGATCACTTCAACGGTTGTTAAAGTAGCGGCAGGAGCTTTAGAAACTTTTCCAGTGGCAAGGGTTGTCAATTTGAGCCGAGCCTTGGAAGAATTGAAGGGTGCCGGATTTTGGATTTACGGTACCGCGTCTACAGCCAGTCAAGTTGTTAGCTCTGTTCAGTTCACAGGCCCGGTTGTACTTGTCATTGGCTCGGAAGGAGACGGGTTGAGCCTGCTAACTCAGAAGCATTGCGATATCCTAGTTTCAGTTCCACTGAAGGGCAAAACTCCCAGTTTGAATGCGTCTGTCGCAGCGGGAATGGTGCTCTATGAAGTTTATCGCCAGCGATGGAGCAGTATTCTTGCTCTGGATGCTTTGCAAAAAAATGGGCAACAGAGTATAACAAAACTTGAAACTTTTTGAAGACACTTAACGATTGTCGAAGTGCGTCTGTACCCGTCATAAATAACGAAGACTATGAATGAGATTTGGGCAAACCTCCTTAATACCGTTGGGATGGCTTGGTGGGTTGAGATTGTAACCGAAACTCCTCGGTGCACATACTACTTCGGCCCGTTTGCAAGCAGTCAGGAAGCTAAAACCGCTCAAGGTGGTTACATCGAAGACCTGGAGCAAGAAAATGCTCAAGGAATCAAAGTGGTTGTAAAGCGTTGTAAGCCTAGCAATCTCACAATCTTTGATGAGGTAGCCGATATCGCTCCCCGTGGCATTGCTCCCGTTTTTAGTGGTCAGATGTAATGGCTTTCGGGGGTAGGTTCTCAAGAGTAGCTATCTGTAGTGGATAAGCTATTGCCCACTGTTTCCGGATATTTCTTGAGCCATTGCCGAATATCCTGAACGACCTGCCCCGAAATTTCCCACGGAAAAAGATGGGCAACGTTGGGATAGCAGTGATGCTCGCAGGTTGGCAAATGCTGAGCAGTTTCCAGACTAGATTGAGCGGTGATGTGACGGTCTTCTGCACCGATCAACACTAGGCTTGGACAGTGAATATGGTGCAGATCTGGAAGACGATTGTATCCAGTTTGTAATGCTTTGCTGAGGGCTTGCTGAGCCATCGTTGATGTTTGCAGATACGCCATGAGTGCTTCATCCGCCAAATACTGATATGCCTCTCGGCTGTGCTGCTGAAGTAAGTAGCGATATAGTGATCGCCGTCCAAATGTGTCGATATTCCACTGCCAGCCTGGATAGATCCGATTCAGGATGGAAGCTAGGCCAGTATTCAGATTATCTTGCCAGGTAATGGGGGGATGGCTGCCGCGAGGACGGGCGGCAGTAGCGACTAGAATTAGGCCACTCACCCGCCCTGGATGTTTTAGAGCCAGCTCTAAAGCGAGGATTCCGCCCAGTGACCATCCTAAGACCAGACAACGTTCGATTTGCAGTCGGTTTAGCAGATCTTCCAGATCCAATAAGTGATCCGTCATTTCAAAAGGTTGGGCAACACGGCTCCTGCCATAACCCCGAAGATCTGGAGCGATCGTTTGAAACTGTTGGGATAGGGGGTTTGTGAAGACGGACATGCTTTTGCCTGAACCGGGATGACCATGTAGGCAAAGCACAGGATATCCCACTCCCTTAATTTCGATAGAAAGTGGCATTGGGGATGGCTGACGATCCATGAGGTAATCCTGGTATTGGGCAAGTGAGGTGGTTACGTCTACTCCTTCCCATTCTGAATCTAAAACCTCAAATCGTCTGAGGGAGGCTTACAGCAATTCTCAGGATACGTGAATTCGATTGCGCTATTTCAGCTGTCCTACGAGCGGCTGAAATAACGCAATTTGGTGTCCTACGCGACGCGTAAGACACCAAATTGCGCATTCCTCCAATTCACGTGACGTGAGTTCTATTTACCTACTGGCAGATGGCTCGCGGGCTTCAGAAATGCGGATCACATAGGGATCGTATCGATTGCTTTCATAGGAGCCGATCCAGACTTGATACGTTCCTGACAGCCATTGCCCTGCGATGCCGGGATCTTTGCCTTGATAGTCGTCGTTGCACCAGGTGCCACCAGGGCCACGAACCACAATGGTTGTATCGGCTGGGCTTTGCACCTGGAGACGTAAGTAGCTAAAAAACTGGGTTAAGACAATGGTGTGATCCGGCTGTTCATCGACATAGCCGTTACAGGGGCCTGTGGCTGTTTCAGCGCGACCTGCCAAATCACTCGCAAGACGCGGGCCACCGCTGATTCCCCGGACTGTAGTGGGATCAGGAGAAAAATTAGGACTCAGCGTAACATTTTCGAAGATCGTGGAAGCCGACTGCGCCACCTGTAGATGGCTCGTGCTGGGAGGTAACGTTCCCAGGGGCAGGACGCCAGCCATTAACGTGACCGTCACCATGGATACTCCGGTCTTCGCACTTAATGTTTGAATAGACATTTCTTTAGCTAACACGGTGCATTCATTATCTGTTAAAGGATAGGCCGCGCTGAGGCGTGCGCTTTCATAACGTAATTTTTAATATCCTACAGGCGCGATCGCCCTCGGTTGGATGAGACAACCAACCGTAGTGCTTATGGTTACCCTGACGCTGAGGGCAGGAGTGGGGTTCCTTGTGGGGGAGGGCAGAAGGCAGAGGACAGGGGTAAGGGAGATGGGGACGATAGGGGAGATGGGGGAGACCTAATTTATTTTCTTATTTTCCCCACTTCCCCATCTTCTTCACCTTCCCCACCCTCCTCTTGCTTTCTACCCTCTACCTCCTGCCCTCTACCTTTTACTGAGCGATCGCGATCGCCTGCTGCAATCGGGCTTTATCTAGTTCATGTTGGTTGAGCAACAGCCAGGATTGAACTAAGTCAGGGCCATGCATATCGCCCGTCAACGCCGCCCGTAGGGAACTCATCACCAGCCCCTTCTTCAGATTTTCGGCTTTAACGACGGTTTGCACGATCGCCTGAGCATCATCAGCCGTGAGGAAAGAAGCGGCTTCTAGGGCCGTTAAGACGCCTTTGAGAGCTGTTCCTGCACCATCCTGCTTCAGCTTGTTTGTAGCGGCTTCTGTGAAGCCAACATCGGGCACAAACAAATAGCGCGTCATCGGAACAGCTTCATCCAAACGAGCCAGGCTGGCGGCGATCAAAGCCGTCACCTGCTCTAGCCAGGGGCGATCGCTTTGGGGATCAAATGCATACCCTGCTTCTTGCCAGTAGGGGATCAGCAAATCGGTCAACTGATCGATGGGCATGTGATGCAGATATTGGCTGTTGAGCCAGTTCAATTTGTCCCAGTCAAATTTGGCTCCAGCTTTGTTGACTCGCTCAAAACTAAAATATTGAGCTGCTTCTGCTAACGCGAACTGCTCGGTCATGGGTTCCGGTGGAGACCAACCCAGGAGGGTCATATAGTTGGCGATCGCCTCTGCGGTGTAGCCCATTTTCTTGAAATCAGAAATGGAGGTGACGCCATCCCGTTTCGACAGCTTTTGGCCCGATTGATTCAGAATCAGCGGGGTATGCCCAAATTCGGGAACCGTGGCACCCAGTGCTTCGTACAGCAAGATTTGCTTGGGGGTGTTGCCAATATGATCTTCGCCTCGAATGACATGGCTGATCTTCATATCAATGTCGTCTACAACCACCACAAAGTTATAGAGCGGCTGACCAATGTCCGTAGCCGAAGCTGCACGGGCGATCACCATGTCACCCCCCAGATCCCGGCCCTTCCAGGTCACCTTTCCGCGCACCAGGTCATTCCAGGAAATCTCTCGGTCATCTTCAATCTTGAAGCGAATAACAGGTTTACGGCCTTCGGCCTCAAAGGCCGCCTGTTGCTCTGGCGTCAGGTTGCGGTGGCGGTTGTCATATCGGGGAGCCTGTCCCTTTGCTTTTTGGGCTTCCCGCATGGCGTCTAGTTCTTCTGGCGTCTCATAGCTACGGTAGACCAATCCTTTATCCAGCAACATCTGAATCGCCTGCTGATACAGATCCATCCGCTGCGTTTGGTAAAACGGCCCTTCATCCCAAGTCAGCCCTAGCCAGGCCAGACCTTCCATAATGTTTTCGGTATATTCAGGGCGCGATCGCTCCAGGTCGGTATCTTCAATCCGCAACACAAATTGGCCGCCTTGATGCCGAGCAAACAGCCAATTAAATACCGCTGTACGGGCAGTACCAATATGCAGAAGCCCGGTTGGGCTAGGAGCAATGCGAACACGAACGGTCATATTTCAGAAAGTTAGGATTCATCCTTAAAATTCTAGCGAGTGATGGGTAAACTTACGGCGTCACATGATTTCACCCCAGCAATTCTCCGTTTGAAACCGATTGCAGGTTTAGCCGCTCAACGGGCGCACTAAACCCGCAGTCAGTAGCAGTTCAAGCTCGACGCAGGCAGCTTGAACTGCTGCCGATTTGCATACTGAGAATTGCTGGCTTCACCCATTCGGCCAATCCAGCAGGAGGATGATCCCATTCAATGAGGAACCTAAATTGAGATAATGATTCCATTTGTAAAGCTGAGTCATTCTAAATCGAGAGGTGAAGACAGCAGCGATGGGAATTCTAGGTTTGTTTAAGCTATTAGGCAAAACGCTAGCGGCTACATCCTTACTTTGTTGGGCGTTAACGACCCAATCGTTTATGGGGCCAGTGCTGGACTTTCTGCTGTTTGCTGGAGGTACCCTTTCCATCGCCTTCTTTAGCATTGCTGCGATTGAAGAATTAGACAGATAAAGAATTGCCTCTCCCAATTATCAACCTGAAAAACGCCCCTCATGCTTATCATGAGGGGCGTTTTTTACGGGACTGACGGGGCTCGAACCCGCAACTTCCGCCGTGACAGGGCGGTGCTCTAACCAATTGAACTACAGTCCCTTGTTCGGTTCCTAACGAAACCTTGTTTTTTAGCGCGACTTCTATTGTGCTTAGTTATGGCGCTTTTGTCAAACATTTTCATCGAGCTGATGATTAAGTTTGGGAGCAGCCAAACACTTTAGAACCGCCGAGAATTTATATTAACTCAAGAAAGGTGAAATTGCCATAAAAATTCTGAGCAATTTTGAGAAAGTGTTTAACGTGAGTCTCCAACAAGGGGGGTAGTAGTGCAGCGCACTACTACCCCCCTTGGGAAAACGAAAAGAAAACACGTTTTCTTAGGAATTCGATAGCCTGCTTTTGGGAAAGTTGCGCGTCGTGTAACTCTCTCAAAAACCAATCGTCGAACTCACATTTTTTTAGAGGGTTGGGAAAAAAAGCTGGAGATAGCTAGAAATAATAGCCTGTCCAAAAAAGGCACTAATGACGGCACCGAGAGCCAGAAAAGGGCCAAAGGGCATGGGTTGACGACGGCTCAACAGACCAAGCGCGATACCGCCACCGCCTACAAAGGCACCGATCGCACAGGCCAGAAACCCAGCCAACAGAAGATTTTGCCATCCTAACCAGGCTCCCATCATGGCAGCTAGTTTGGCATCGCCCCCACCCATGGCCGTTTGCCCAAAGGCGATTGATCCCACAATCGTAATCAGATCAAAAATCCAGATGCCCAGCACCGCACCCATAATGCCTGCCATCAAACGGCTGGCTAGTCCGGCTCCGTTGCCCTCAGCCCAACCCATTGCAGCTTGAAATGCTAAACCTGCAATTAATCCGGATTGCGTTAGCGAATTGGGCAGGGTCAGGGTATCCAGATCGATGAGCGATAGGGCCAACAGCCAGCTAAAGAAAGCCCAATAGCCTAATGCTGGAAATGGCAAGGTAAACGCCCAAAAAACCAGGACAAACAGCAGTCCTGTTGCGGCTTCTACCAGTGGATAGCGAATAGAAATAGGAGTACGACAAAATCGGCAGCGACCTCGCAGCCGCAGCCAACCAAATACAGGAACATTGTCATAACTCTTTAAACGCTGTTTGCAGCGAGGGCACCGGGAGGGAGGGTAGAGCAGCGACATCCCAGCGGGCACACGGTAGATGACGACATTTAAGAAGCTGCCAATACAGGTTCCCAGGACAAAGACGACCAGGGTACTGGCGACCGAAAAAAGCAGATCCATCTGCGGCTAGTGAAGCTCCGGCTCAATCTGAGTAATAGGTACAAAACACTCTTGCGGCAGCAAGACAGGTTTGCCCGTAAAAATCAGTTTGCCCCGATGAGTAAAGCGATCGATCGCCACACCCAGGGGACGCTGAATCTGCTCCGGGTGAACTTCATAGTAGGTTCGGTAAATATGCCGAGCGGATTGCAGCAGCGACGGATCAAGCAAGGCTGAAAAATCCATCGGCTCTTGCGGCCTCACCGTTCTGGTATCCAGATTAGGCTTTACCGGACTTTGTTTTGGGGCGTATTGTGAAGCGTACACTACCTGCTGACTCCCATGTTATAACTCGACTCCAGTCCATCTGTATTATTACAGCAGGATCTGAGTCGGGATGTCATAAAGATAATCGAAAAAGGAAGGAATTGGTGTTGGGTGTGAGTGGGGAGGTGGGATGGGGAGGATGGGGTTAGCGGTGGTTTTTGACGTCGATTTGCTGGCACATTTCCAGGAGCGGGCAGGTGGAACATCGAGGAGCAGTTCCGGTGCAGATGTGTTTGCCAAAGGGAACTAGAAGGCTGTTGATCTCTACCCAGTAGGGTTTTGGGAGGATGGACTCCAGGGCAATCAGGGTGGTTTCTGGCGTTTTGGTGTGGACGTAGCCCCAGCGATTTGTAACGCGATGAACGTGGATATCCACACTAATGGACGGATGGCCGCAGGCAATTCCTAAAGTCAGGTTGGTGCATTTGGGGCCAACGCCTGAAAACGATCGCATCAAATCAGCATCACAGGGGAGAGTGCCGTTGTGATCGGAGACGAGGGTTTGGGCGATCGCCCAAATCTGTTTTGCCTTAGCGTCGTGAAAGGTGGATTCTTGAATTAACGTATCAATTTCATCGGGCGTCAGCCGAACCACCTCGGCAGGCGTGCGAGCGCGGGAAAACAGCCGTTCGGAGACGGGAAGGCTGACTTCGTCATAGGTGCGAATGGAGATGATGCAGGCAATGAGCTGTTCAAAGGGCGATCGATAGCCTCGCTCGGCCAGTTCAAACATGGCTGCCTTAGGAAATGGACGCACAGCCTCTCGCAGCCGCTCCATCACGACATCAATCTGGAACGGTTGCTTGGTCGGCATCACAGATACGGAAAGAAACACCTTCCTACAACCTTATCGCAATGTAAATTTGACGAGCGCCCAAAAATATACCCTGCACGTCGTGCAGGGTACATTTTTAAATCATTTCAGCCGCGCGTTGCACGACTGAAATGGCTCTATTAAATTCACGCAAAATTAAGTTTCTAGAGTTTCTAGAGTGCCTTTAAAAGAGCATCTCCCATCGCCTGACATCCAACGGCCGTCATGCCGGGAGACATAATATCGCCCGTTCTATAGCCTTCATCCAATACTTTTAAAACCGCTTGCTCAATGCGATCGGCGGCTTCCGGCTCATTCAAGCCATAGCGCAACATCATCGCCGCACTGAGCACCTGCGCCAAAGGATTGGCTTTATCCTGTCCGGCAATGTCGGGAGCAGAGCCGTGAACGGGTTCAAACACACCAGGGCCGGATGCACCTAAACTGGCGGACGGCAACATGCCAATACTGCCCGTCAGCATCGACGCTTCATCGGACAAGATATCGCCGAAGAGGTTTCCGGTGACGATCGTGTCAAACTGTCTGGGATTGCGAACCAACTGCATCGCAGCGTTGTCTACATACATGTGCGATAGCTCTACGTCGGGGTATTCTTTGGCCAGTTCGGTGATGCGATCGCGCCACAGTTGAGAGACATCCAACACATTGGCTTTATCAACCGAGCAGAGTTTTTTACGCCGCTTCCGAGCCGCTTCGAAGGCAACACGCCCGATTCGCTCGATCTCCGATTCGGCATACATCATTGTGTTAACACCACGTTTCTCGCCCGTTTCGGTGGCAAAAATGCCTTTCGGTTGGCCAAAATAAATGCCTCCGGTTAGTTCGCGAACCACCATGATGTCTACCCCTTCGACCACTTCTCGCTTGAGGGTAGAGGCATCAATCAACTGAGGCAAAATTTGGGCAGGTCGCAAGTTTGCAAATAAGCCCAGACCGGCTCGCAGACCCAGCAACCCCCGTTCTGGGCGCATGTTGTTGGGCAGCGCATCCCATTTGTAGCCACCAATGGCGGCCAGCAATACGGCATCACTATTGCGGCAAGTGTCCAGCGTTTCGGCAGGTAGGGGATCGCCTTTGGCATCGATCGCCGCTCCACCAATCAGCGCTTCCTGAAATTCAAACTGAAGGTCATGGGTCTGCCCAACTGTTTTGAGCACCGCTACCGCTACTGCCAAAATTTCTGGGCCAATCCCGTCGCCGGGTAATAGAGTAATGCGGTAGTGCTTTGTCATGGTTCTAACCGTGATGTATCAACAAATTCTATGTAGTCTAGCGAAGTAGTATTTTACCTGCTTACAGCGTGCACCGAGAAGTATTGGCACAAAACCCAGCAATTCTCATTTTGAAACCAATTGCGGGTTTGGGCAGCGCTTAGCGCCGCCCAAACCCGCTTATTGAAAAAGGTGCAAGATTTAAGTTATCCCTTCACACAGATGAGTTGCTTTAAGGTTGCCACCACCTCTACCAGGTCAGCCTGGTTCGCCATCACCTGATCAATGGGCTTGTAGGCTCCGGGAATCTCGTCCAGTACGCCTTCATCCTTACGGCACTCAATCCCTTGAGTTTGCTGGATCAAGTCCTCTAGCGTGAAGTTTAGCTTGGCTTTGTTGCGAGACATCAACCGTCCAGCCCCATGCGAGCAGGAGCAGTAGCTCGCCGCATTGCCTTTCCCTTTCACAATGTAGGACTTGGCTCCCATCGAACCAGGAATGATACCGTAATCATCCTGCTGTGCCCGAACGGCACCCTTGCGAGTCACATACACCGTTTCACCGAAATGCACTTCGCGTTCTGCATAGTTATGGTGGCAGTTGACTTGCAGGCAGGGGGTGAAGGGCTGACCGTTCGCTAAATGCTTTTCCAGCACTTGCTTCGATCGCGCCATCATCACCTCACGGTTTACACGGGCATAATGCTGCGCCCACTGCAAATCGCGCCAATATGCGTCGAACTCTGCCGTTCCCTGCACAAAGTGCGCCAGGTCTGGATCAGGCAATTTAGCCCCAACCAGCTTTGCCAGCTCTTTTGCCGTTTCGATATGGCGTTGTGCCAGCACATTGCCAATATGACGAGAACCAGAGTGCAGCATTAACCAGACTTGATTCTGTTCATCCACGCAGACTTCAATGAAGTGGTTGCCGCCGCCGAGCGTTCCCATTTGCTTGAGGGCTTTCGCTTCCAGATGCTGTACGCCAGAGTGCAGCTGCTTGAAGTGTTGCCAACCGTCCCAGTTCAACACCTGTTCGTCTGCTGCATCGTTTTCGTTGAAGCCAACGGGGATCATCGCTTCAATGTCCTGACGGATCTGTTGCAGTTTTCCGTCTAATTGGTCAGCCGTGAATGGCGTTTTGATTGCGCCCATGCCGCACCCAATATCGACTCCCACTGCCGCAGGAACGATCGCCTCTTTAGTAGCAACCACAGACCCAACCAGCGCACCTTTACCCAGGTGAACATCGGGCATCAGGGCGACGTGCTTAAAAACAAAGGGCAGAGAAGCTACATTCTTGGCCATTTTGGCTTCGTCTTGGCCCAAGTCATGATTTGCCCAGGAGAGCACAGGCTTAGAAGTGGAAAGATTTAATGATGTGTAAGGCATGGTTTCGTGTCCTTTCTATCGTTTCGTTTGATGTTTTAAGAATAGGAAGGACAACTTCCCCCAGGCGAATTAGCGCTAAAACTGCCGAAAAGCTTGTAATCTAGGGGTCTCAGGCTTAGGGGAATGGTGTAGGCGAGGGAATGCCCCTAGCTTTTCAGAGAAGATGTAAGTTAGAACCGTGAGGCACCCAATGACCGTATTTGCTCTAATCCCTTACTCTCCTTCTGATTAACTCATGGCACGACCCAGCTACGGCCCTGAAGCGAAGAAGCGATCGCTCCACCTGTTCACTGCCCTACTCGACTATGCCAATGATGAGTTGGACGGTGATGAGGGTGCTCTAAATGCATTGCGTCCCCAGATTCAGGTTCACTGGCAGAGTGAGCAGCGATTGGTTGTGCGAACAAAAGTTCGCCTTCTGGAATCACTGACAAAACTAGCTAATATTCCTCTCAATGGAGAACAGATCAAAGAGGCATTGCGGCGGTTTGAGGATTTTCTGGCGATTCTGGACGATAACCGTCCCAATAAAGGTGGTTCAGAAGTCTGGCATTTTACCCTTAACCTCTGGTACAAACGCAGCGATCGCACCGCCAACCTGAACCGATTTGAGCAGGAATGGGAGCAACGTCGTCCTTTGAAGTCGAAGCAGGTGGCAGGGAAGGGGATGGGAGAGGTAGGGGAGATAGGGGAGATAGGGGAGATAGGGGAGGTGGGGAGGAATCATGGTGCTTTAACTGCAAATTCTGAGGCTCGAACGTTAGATATTCCCTGGTTGCAGATTTGCCGAGACAGTTTAGAGGCACAGCAGTATCAGCGGTTGACCACTAATCCGCTGACGATTACGAATGGGATTACGTTTGATTTGCACGAGCTGTATTTGCCGTTGGGATTGGTTGAACGTAAGCGGCATCGATCCGAGAGGAGCCGTTTGCCGAACCAGACAGAGGCGTTTGAGGAGGCTGACGAAAGCGACTTGGATAGCCTGCTATCGGTGGAGGAACTATTTCATCGTCTGCAATCCTCTGAGCAACACCGAGTGGCGATCGTGGGTGAGCCGGGAGCAGGTAAAACGACCTTGCTGCAAAAGATAGCGAGTTGGCTGCTCGACCGACAGATGTTACCCATCTGGATTTCTCTGGCCGATCTGCAAGGTGCGACGTTAGAGAATTATCTGCTGCACGACTGGCTAAAACAAGCGACACGACGCATTAGCGTATCCCCAGAATTGCAGGAGGCACTGGCCGATCAGGTGCGACAGGGGCGAGTTTGGCTGCTGCTGGATGCGATCGATGAGATGGCGATCGATGCGGCGACAGCTTTAGCGAATCTGGCTCGTCAACTGCGAGGCTGGATTGCAGATGCACATGTGATCCTGACCTGTCGATTAAATGTGTGGGATGGTGCCAAGAATCCACTGGAAGGATTTACCACCTATTGCAATCTGGGGTTTAGCCATCGAGAGTCAGAGCCGGACGATCAGGTTGGGCAATTTATCGATCGCTGGTTTCAGGATGATTCAGAATCCGGTGCTCATCTGCGGCAAGAATTGGATCATCCAAAACGCAAGCGGCTTAAAGATGCGCTGCAAAATCCTCTCCGGTTAGCGTTGCTCTGCCGTTCCTGGGCGCTCACTCAGGGCAACTTGCCTAATACTAAAGCGCTGCTCTATCAGCAATTTGTCGAGACGATCTATGAATGGAAGCAAGAGCGTTTTGCAACTACGCTGGCCCAACGGCAACAGTTGAATCGGGTATTGGGACAGGTTGCCCTGCGTGCGTTGTTGCAGCCGGATGTCCGATTTCGCCTACCGCAGTCGTTTGTGCAGATGGCATTTGGTGAATCCCTGGATTTAATGACGCTAGCGTTGCAACTGGGCTGGCTAAATCAAGTGGGGCTTTCAATCACAACGGGTGAAAAGATCTATGCGTTTTATCACCCCACGTTTCAAGAGTACTTTGCCGCTCAAGCGATTCCAGACGGATCATTCTTTTTCAATTCGGCGCATGATTTTCCTGCGTTCAGTTTGCAATGGCGAGAAGTCATCCTGTTCTGGTTAGGTAGGATAGATATTGCAACGCCCAGTAAAGATGCGTTGATGGACGCGCTAACTAAGTTTCAAGATGAATGTGGAGGCTTCTACGCGCATCGGGCCTACTTTCTGGCCGCTACAGGGCTAGCCGAATTCCCGCAATACAGTCAGGCTAATGCGATCGCAAATCAACTTCTGGAGTGGCGGTTTGGTGCATATCCTGTTCCCCTGTGCGAAGGTGCGCGAGTTGCATTGCTGCAAACTGACCGAACGTTAGCGATCGCCACCCTAGAACAGTTCATTCAAAAGGCTGAAAATCCCTTTATTCGCTGGCAAGCGGCTTACACGTTAGGGAAGACATTGGATTGGGGAAATTCGGTGGCGATCGCTACATTGGCTCAACTGATTGATACATTACACAGTGAAGCCCTCCGGCTACAGGTCGTTGAGAGCCTGGGCAAGATCCACCCCGACCACCCAGGCGTGATTGGCACTTTGGAAGCTATGCTGGAATCTACTCAGCAAGCAACGATTCGTCGTAGAGCGGCTTATAGTTTGGGGAAGATCGATCCGGGAAATTCTAAAGCGATCGCTATGCTTGAAACAATCATTCAGTCAGCTACAGATGTTACTCTGAAACTCCGGACTGCCGAAAATCTGATTAGCCTAGATCCACAAAATTCAATCGCTATTGCAGCATTAGAACTGTTGCAACGAAAGAGAAAAAAAACACATCGAGAACACCGAGTTAACGCTAAACCATCACAAGATATTGAACATTTAGTGACTGTATTAGAACAGCGGCTAGCAACCGCTAACGATCCCATCAATCAACGGCGTCTCGCCTATCGATTAGGAACGTTACAGCCTGGTCATCTTGGTGCGATCGACTGTTTGCTGCAACTCCTGTTGATGAAAGAATTTTCCCTGCATAAACGAGTCGTCGAAGATTTGAAAGAGATATTAATCAACGATCAGTTAGCGAACGTTGTTGTTCGCCTTGGCACCGTGATACCGGAGATGAATTGCTCGACCTGTGAGCAACATCCATCTGTGCAGATACAGGAATGTTATAAGCTCCTGTGGCACTGCGCTCAACGACTGCCTTATACCCAGTTTGCTGACGCTTGGCGTTCTTCAGGGTGATTCGGCTGAAGGCGTCTCACCGGACTCAAATAGCTCAACCAGGCTAACGGTTCCGACAAAGAAAGTGTAAATTCCATAAGGAAACGCTGATTTTTGTTTGGCGGAGGCGAAACTTGCTGCAATCACCCCTTCTATAGCATGGGAAATGAGGGCAAATCGGCTAAACCAAACGACAAATGCGGGTACATCAATGAATGGGCCAGACGTGAAGGCCGCATACCGATTCCACGACTCTAACCCAATAGCGCCAGTAATCAGAATAATCGAAATTGCTTTGATTATAAAAAATAGAGTGTGTTTCATGCGCAGCCGAGCCGTGATGCTTATTTTGACAACATGATACTATAGCAACCGTCGAGACGGCTAAGACAAGGTGGGGGCTGCGTCCCCAGCCAGGGTTTTACCCCTGCACCTCGCCCTAATTCATCCTTCAATTGCTGTATAAGTAGGTAGGCACAATTAAACATTAGATAGAAAAACCAGGGGAGTGCCCCTCCGGGGCACTCCCCTGGTTTTCTGGGTTTGGTTTAATTAGGCTTGCCTAATTATCAATCTCAACGCGGTAGGAGCTTTACTGTGAGTAATCCCCATATTCGGCTCGCGACCCCTGAAGACGCTGAGCAAATTTTAGCCATTTATGCGCCGATTGTACGCGATACCTCTACATCGTTTGAAGTTGATCCTCCAACGGTTGAAGAGATGCAGCAGAGAATTTCGCACTATTTAACTCATGCTCCGTGGTTGGTTTGTGAACAGAATGGTGAGGTTTTAGGGTATGTTTACGCGAGCAAACACCGCGATCGCCTTGCTTACCAATGGGCGGTAGAAGTGACCGCCTATGTGCAGGGGCGATCGCGCCGAATGGGCATTGGGCGAGCGTTATATACATCGCTATTTAAAGCATTAGCACTACAAGGTTTCTATAACGCTTATGCTGGCATCACATTACCGAATGCATCCAGTGTGGGTTTACATGAGGCACTCGGATTTACACCGATTGGCGTGTATCGAAATGCAGGATACAAGTTGGGCCAATGGTCTGACGTAGGATGGTGGCAACTGAATTTGCAGCCACACCCTGAACATCCTACGGCTCCACGTCCGGCCCCACAAATGTATGCCTCAACTGCATGGCAGGAGGTTATACGAGCAGGGGAAGTGCTTTTGTAAGGTTGGTCTAGGTAGCGACGTTTTAACCCGCCACGCCGATCAAAATAGAATTGGCGGTATTCAAAACAGCAATTAAACTGTTACGATTCGGCATTGCTGAATGCCGAGATGGATGATCGTCATCCATGTCCCTGGTAGAGATATCTCGCGGAACATCCTAATTCGATTGCTCTCTACAGCCACGATCGCAATTGAATTGGGTATTCCCTGGGTAGGAGCGATCGCCATCGATACCTGTCGGGGCGAGTTTTGCTGTTCCGTTAATCGTAAAGCCGTTAACTCGTCTGCAAAACCCACCCCGACCACCCCTACGATCGCTCTAACATCGACATAAACTTACCCTGAGCAAATGGGGCTGGCACGATTGGCATAAAGTGGGCGCGATCGCTCACCAGTTGCTTCACATAGAACTCGTTAATCGTGTGTTTCACCTGCTCCCGCGTTCCAATAATCCAAATCTGCACTTTTTCGGCAGACGGAATCGGCAGCAGTTCGCTGAACTCTGTAGTCATACTATTGGCCTCACTGATGTGTGAACTGAAGGGAAGAAAAGCTTAAGGCGTGGCCCTAACCACTTGTTTTGCATTAGCGAGGCAATCGATCTTAAAATCAAACTAGCCTGCCTCCTGCTGGTATCAGGAGTTAGGTTAGCTGGTTAGCGAGTGTTGGTCGCACTCCTAATCAGCGTTATCCTTGCCTTAAGCCTGTCTACTGGAAATCCAGTGTTTTTTAAGATAGAGCAAAGGGCGATCGGATACAAGCGTATTTAAGGATTTGTTGGCGAGTGATGAAAATTGAAGGAGGAAGGGCTTCTGAAAATATGTGGAAAGATTCTCGCTATTCAACTTAAACCGCTAATTATGCAGATTATTTTTGCATAATTAGTAAATTGGGGGTGTTATGCCGAGTCATTCTGCCTATCCACCCCAAATCGGGATCTTAGGCGGAAAGTTTCAGTCTATTAATAGTTATGCGGCTCAAATTGCTGGTTGAGGTATCGTTGAGAATCTGTTGATTTTTATGTCAACTCACGCTCATCGTAGCTTGGACGGATGGCGTTGTATTAATTTCGGACATTGGAGATCGCTAGAAGAATACACAGCAATGGATACTAATCGCCCCTTTTCGCCTCTGTTTGGTGGAATGCTTGAGTTGGCAAATAATGAGTACCAGAAGACATTACATGAAGTAGTTTTCACTATCTGAAGTAATCTGAATCGATCGCCACAGAACAATCCACCTGCACACCGACCGTATAAATTTGCTAGTTGAGTCCGAGAGCTTCCAGCAGCGGGTGAGGCAGAACGTTATGTTACTGAGCTTCGATGAGGGTGGAGGCTAGGGAGGAAGACATGAATATCCGAATTGCTCAACGGGACGATATCGACACTCTTTTTGAGATTAGAACTAGCGTCATCGAAAATCATCAGTCCCGTGAAGAGATTGCTGAACTTGGTATTACTCCAGAGTCAGTTGCCAAAATGCTAGAAACAGATTGTTGTGCATGGGTTGCTGAGATTGATGATCGACCGATTGGTTTCTCAATTGCAAATGCCACTGGAAAAACGATATTTGGCATATTTGTCCTACCTTCTTTTGAAGGCCGAGGAGCTGGACGTGCCCTAATGCAAGCGGCTGAAAATTGGTTGTGGTCAAAGGGGGTGAATGAGATTTGGTTAGTCACAGGCAACGACCCTGGCTTGAGAGCCTACGGTTTCTATATCCATTTGGATTGGATTCCGGTGGGTATTGAACCTGATGGAGATTTCAGAGGAGAGATGAAATTTATCAAAAGACGTAAGTAAAATAATTCCTAATCCTATCAGAACCGACTGACTGATTTACTCATCTCTATAAGTAGGCGTTTAGTAAGTCTAGGCGTGACTGACTTAAGTACCAATCCGATACCGCTGATAGATCAATTACATAATGTTTTACTTCCCTCTGTGACGAACATACTTCCCAAACTACTGTACCTGCTGGTGTCACAATCATGCTTGGACACTTTTGCTCAATATCAGCATTATTGGCACATAAAACAAATCGTTGATTTTCAGCAGCACGACTAATCAGATGGCTTCGCCAAATAGGAGCTTGAGTTGCATCGCCAATAGCATTCGTAAGGTAGATAAATACCTCAGCTCCTTGGCGTGCTAAATGCTGCCATTGTTCAGGAAAGCGAATTTCACGACACAGTTGAATTCCTAATTTGACTCTACAACCATTAATATCAAGTTGCACTGGAGAAAGCTGAGAACCTGCGGTGAACGCAGCACGTTCACTGATAGCCAGGTTGACTTTACGATACACAAACTGTTCTTGTCGTGGGCCGTAGTATATGCTGGCGTTGTACCACTTTCTATCTTCAAATAAACAGGAGCCAAAAATCAAATGGGTATGAGTTTGTAAAGTTTTATCCTGTAATTTCTGTAGTGCGATCGCTAGTAAGTGTTGATCAACTTCATCCAAAAAAGCTGCATTTTCTGCATACCCAGAGAGTGCGCCTTCAGGCAAGATAACAAGCGTATGAGGTTCAGCTTGTGAGAGGATAGAGAGAATAATATCTAAATTGTGTTGGATATCGAGCGTTACTGGGAATTGACCCACCAGTGTGGAAATGCAGCGATTCATTTTCGCTTCTCTCACAACTTAAATGATGCTAAATGAAAGAAGGGGTTTTATAGTCTCAATCCTGCCTGCTTCATTAACGGAAGAATGCGATCGCCAAAAAACTCCAGATCGTCCTTAAAGTCATAGAAGCTGAGCTGAAGCCCATCAATTCCGGCTTGCTTGAGCTGCACGAATTGTTCGACTATCTGTTCCGGTGTACCGATCACTTCAATATTGCCCCCGATCGCCACTCGGTTAGACCCATCTTTGCCGACTCGTCCTTTCCAGGCGTGGGCATCGCTGTCAAACCGACTAAACCCTTTGGGAGCGCGGGAATCGGCGTGAGCCACGATCGCATTGTAATACTCCCAGGTTTCGCGTTCAGTGTCGCGACTGATTACCATTGGATTAAGCAACGTTCGCACCTCACGACCAACGGTGTAGGCTTCCTGCTTGACTCGCGCAGTGTGTTCGGGAAGGAGGGCGATCGCACTGGCAAAATCTGATGCTCCGGGACTGGTGACGAACACAATGTCAGAGTAACGAGCGGCGAAGGAGATACCCGCATCAGACCCTGTTGCATTTACCAGCACCGGACGACCATAGTTCGGTTTGGGCGTGACAAAGGCACCGTTAAGGTTCCAGGACGATTCCCCTGCAAACGAGAAGTTTTCGTCATCGTTCCACAGACGTTGTACCACTTCGATGAACTCAGCCGCTAACTCATAGCGGCGATCGTGTTCAATGCGATTCCAGCCAAACATTTCATGTTCGATCGCCCGATGCCCTGTCACCACATTGATGCCCCAGCGTCCGCCAGAGATATGATCTAGCGTCGCCCCATACTTCGCCAGATGCAGCGGATGCAGTGGCCCATACAGCACATGAATCGTAGAAATTAACATGATCGACTGAGTAACGCTGGTCAGTGCGGCTGTGGTCATAAACGAATCCAACGCTTGACCATTGAACACGCCACCGTACCCCCCTTTGGGTAACCACTGAGATAGCGCAAACACCAGATCAAATCCCAGCGCTTCGCAGCGCAATACCAACGATTTGTTGTATTCAAACTGCCAGTCGGTTGTGCGGGGCAACGTGGAAGCACTCCAGCCACCCGCCTGAATCGGGAGAAACAAGCCGAGTAGAACAGGTTGTTTCAGCGCACGAGACAGGGGACTATCGGGAAAGTCCGTGG
>DATNPS010000286.1:0-12918 GCA_036703095.1 Crinalium sp.
ATTGCGTTTTTGGCGCCCCCGTTGGGCGCGCAAAAACCGCAATCGGTGGTGGTGCAACCTCACCGTAGGCGAAGTGTACTGCCAACAATTCGCATCACGAGAATTGCTGGTGGAAATCCGGTTTTTGAACGCGAGAATTACAGCAATGCTATGCTTCTACTCTCTAAAAAATGAAGCTGTATCGCGATCGCCAATTCGTTTTGAAGGCACCTACCCGGCGGGCGTTTACCTTCAGAACTCCTCTTTTTCAAAAATCAAATGGGATTATTATATTTAATTTAATTTTAGAGTCCTTAACATCTTTTAATCGCTCGCAACGAGTCGATAAATCCTCTCATGCGTTATTCTCTATATCTATAGGGGCAGAGAGCAATATCGAGTTTTGGCTCATCATTTGGCATTAAGTTTAGTGAGAATTTAATCAGGGTGTGACGTCTTAAAAATAAGCGAATCGCTAGTTTTTAATTTGATGAACTATTAATAGAGGGCGATCGCTTAGTCGTCATTCAACCAGCTCTTCGTTCTTCATTTAATCGTTCATAAAAGTGCTTTCTCTGAGGACGTTTAGGCTGGTTTTCTTAAACGTATTGTCATCAGTTAAGTTGTGCTTTAATCGCTCAATCTCATATAGCAATTCCAAATGGGTTCTCACAACCCATCTATCTCACAACTGATTTAGGACTGCTATATTCACCTGATTGACTGATCTAGCAGTACTGATAAAGGTTAAGACGGGGTGCAGGGGTTCCACTCCTGGCTGGGGGCGAAGCCCTCACACCCCCTTGTCCTAACATGAATGCGTAGTGCTATATAACATTTCATTTAGGTTGGGTTGAGCTTAGCGAGACTCAACATTGATAAGGGTTAAAAGTTGGGTTTCAGGAGTTTTGTCAGTCAACCCGCTCACATCCTCAGGGTTTTAATATTGCACGACGTACAAGCACAATTCGCTTAAATCTACCAACTCGTTACCGTTTTTTAAGCTATTGCTAAGCGTATGCAAGCCTATCCGTTTGAGCAGTTGAGACAGTGTTGCCGAGATGAAGCCGCGTTTGAACAAATGCTGCACCTTTTGGCAATGGACACTGTTGAGTTCCCAACTGATCGGCAAAAAGCCCTGTTTCGGGTGATTGCTAAAATTCGGGAGTCCTTAGATTTAGACACCATCTTCAAGGCAACGGCCACTGAAGTTCGCCAATTACTCAATGCCGACCGGGTTGGTGTGTTTCGGTTTCATCCCAATTCAGGCTATAGCGACGGTGAGTTTGTCTCTGAGGATGTGCTGCCTCAATACCCCCGTGCGCTAGATGCTCAAATTCACGACCATTGCTTTGGGCAGCAATACGCTAGCGAATATCTGGGTGGCCGCATTCAAGCGTTATCCGACATCTATAGTGCTGGGCTACAGCCCTGCCATACCGACATACTGGCTCAATTTGACGTGCGGGCCAATCTGATTGTGCCACTGTTGGAAGGCAATCGGCTGTGGGGCTTGCTCTGCATTCATCAATGTTCTGCCCCACGCGACTGGCAACCCGCAGAAATTGAATTTGTCAGCCAAATTGCGCATCATCTGAGTGTAGCGCTGCAACAGGCCCAGCTTTTAGAACAACTGAAAACCCAGGCGGCTCAACAGAGAGCCTTGCTAACCGTCGTCACCCGCATTCGAGAATCTCTGGATTTAGACACTATCTTTAAGGCGACGGCAACCGAAGTTCGGAAGCTCCTCAATGCCGACCGGGTTGGCGTCTTTCGCTTTTATGTCGATTCTGGTTACAACGATGGCGAGTTTGTCTCTGAGGATGTGTTGCCTGCCTTTAGTTCAGCCCTCAAGGCCAAAATTCACGATCACTGTTTTGGGGAGAACTACTCGCTGCATTATGCACAGGGCCGGATTCAGGCTACTGAAGATATTTACAACGCCAGTCTGAAAGACTGCCATGTTGAGGTGCTGGCACGCTTTCAGATTCGTGCAAATCTGGTCGTTCCTCTGTTACAGGGAGAACGTCTGTGGGGGTTATTGTGTATCCACCAATGTTCTGGCCCCCGGCGCTGGCAACCGCAGGACATTGAGTTTGTGACGCAGATTGCCACAGAGCTAAGCATTGCCATTCAACAGGCCGAACTGCTCGCCCAAACGCGTAAGCAGTCGTTAAAGTTAGCCAAAACGCTGAAAGATTTGCAGAGCGCTCAGACCAAGCTGATTCAGCATGAAAAGATGTCTAGCCTGGGGCAACTGGTGGCCGGAGTTGCCCATGAAATTAATAATCCAATTAACTTTATTCACGGCAACCTGTCGTATGCCAATCAATACGCGCAGGAATTGCTGAGTATGCTGATGCTCTACCAGCGGGTTTACCCTGAGCCAGTGCCAGAAGTGAGCGATCGCGCCCACCAGATTGAGCTTGACTTTCTGTTAGACGACTTTCCCAGGATGCTGACATCGATGCAGATCGGAGCCGAGCGCATTCGTCAAATTGTCTTATCGCTGCGCAACTTCTCCCGGCTTGACGAGGCAGAGATGAAATTCGTCAACATTCACGAAGGCATCGACAGCACCCTACTCATCCTGCAATATCGGCTGAAAGCCAGACACGACAAGTCCGAAATCCAAATCACCAAAGACTATGGAGACTTACCGCTGATTGAGTGCTACCCCAGCCAACTGAATCAAGTCTTTATGAACCTTTTGTCAAATGCGATCGACGCTTTAGAGGAAGAAGAAGAGGCCCCACACCTTGAGCCAACGCATTTCAGTGAGCCGGACGCACATCTCATCAAACAAATCACCGTTCGTACTGCTCTAATCGAGAACCCCCAAGATCACACTCCTCGTGCTGTCATTTGCATCGCCGACAATGGGCCGGGAATTCCAGAACCAATTCAGCCCAAATTATTTAACCCATTTTTTACCACAAAGCCTGCCGGGAAAGGCACGGGGTTAGGGCTGTCGATCACCTATCAAATCGTAGTTGAGCGACATGGTGGAACGTTGCGCTGCCAGTCTGAGCCAGGTCGGGGGACAGAATTTTGGATTGAAATTCCCATTCAGCAAAGCAAACATGAAGCGGCTAGCTTGGCTTGATGGCAATTTTCACCTTGAAACTGAATGCGGGTTTTACGCACTCAACGGACACGCCAAACCCGCAAATCGGCGGCAAGTTTGCCGCCGATTTGCATGATGAGAATGGCTGACCTGATCACCCAGCCATTCAAGGCTTCATCATCTGCTATACGATAAAAGCATGAATTTTCTGATTGGGTGCGCGATTTGGGCCTACAAGGATTGGGTAGGCGACTTGTTTCCAGCGGGAAGCAAAGCTTCAGAGTTTTTATCGCTCTATAGCCGTCGATTCAACACGGTTGAGGGAAATACCACCTTCTACTCGATTCCTGATCGCCAAACGGTGGCACGATGGGCCTCCGAAACACCCGACGGATTTAAGTTTTGTCCTAAGCTACCGCGCGATATTACGCATCAAGGCGCACTGGCTCCAAATTTGCCGAATGCGATCGCGTTTTTAGACTTAATGAGTGGGTTGGGCGATCGCCTTGGCCCGCTATTTGCCCAACTGCCTCCCGGCTACAGTCCGGCTCGGCTGGATGATCTGACGACTTTTTTGCAGGGCTGGCCGAGCGATCGCGCCTCCCTTGCTCTGGAAGTGCGCCATCTGGATTGGTTTCGAGAACCACACGCCAGTCGGTTAAATGCTCTCCTGCACAAGTTAGGTATTGGACACGTGCTGTTAGACACACGCCCAATTTACGAGTGTCCCGATGATCCACAGCTCCATTCCGAACGGCGGAAGCCGCGAGTGCCGCTGGAATTAACCGTGACAACCAACTTTAGCCTGATTCGCTACATCAGCCATCCTGACCTGACCTTTAATCAGCCATATTTAGAGGGATGGGTTCAGCAGGTTGATCAATGGTTGCGCCAGGGCAAGCAGCTTTATTTCTTCGTCCACTGTCCGGTAGAGGAGCGATCGCCCACCAACGCCCGTCATTTTCAGCACTTGCTAGAACAGCAGCAGGTACCCATACCACCGCTCCCCTGGGATGATTTTGAACAACCGCCAGCCCAATTGAGCTTATTCTGATTCGAATGACTCTTTTCCCTTTAAACCATTCTGGAGATTGGCATAGTTCAATCGTTCGCGCTATTAATCTGTAGGTAGCCTAGATCAAGATTCATAGTAGAACGCTTAATAAAAAGGATTTAAGAATTATGCGTAAACCAGTTCAAGGAGTCATGGTATTGGCCTTGCTCCTGCTGGTGGGGTGTGCCTCCGAACCGACTCCTCAGGTGGAATCCGCCCCTCCAACAGCCGAAGCCTCATCACCATCATCCCCCGTTGCTCAAGCACCTGCCACGACAGCCACTGCCCGTCCGTCTTCGGAGGAATCGGCGATCGCCAATCCTGCAACAGACACAACGGTTATTCCGGGAGAACGGCTTGGCCCGGTTACACCGACCGCAACCCGACGAGATTTAGTGAGTTTATTTGGTGAAGACCATCTAGCTGACCAAGCGGTTGACGTTGGAGAAGGGGAAACTGAAAACGGCACCGTTGTGAATCAGGGCAGCGATTCCACCTTTACGGTCGTCTGGACAGACGATTCAAAGACCAAAATTGCAGCCATCACCCATCTCGGATCAGCCTGGAAGACCCCCGAAGGGATTGGGATTGGCACCAGCTTTGATGAACTGAAGGCAAAACTGGGAGCCTTTAAACTGTATGGCCTGGATTGGGATTATGGCGGAACAGTCGTTCTGGAAGGTAGCAATTTAGCCAAGTATGATGGTTTGCTGATTTTGCGGCTCCAGCCTGCCGAAAATGCGTCAGAGCAGGCGGCCAGTGATTATGAAGCGGTGACTGGCGATCGCCTGTTTGAATCAACCGACCCTCACTTTGACAATTTGGGATTAAAAGTCAATGACATGGCTGTTTATTTAGGACAGTCCAGCCAATAAAAACCAAAATTCGTGAATGAGAATGTGGTTTCACCACATTCTCATTCACGAATTTGATAGCGTATCGTCTACGCTTAAATCGAACCGCCCGACGCCTGTAAGCGGGCACGGGCACGCTTCAGCGCTTGAGTCGCTTGAATTTGCTCTTGACGAGTCGCGTTTTGCAGTTGATTAAACCGAGCTTCTGCGTCTTGATACGCTTTGTTAGCCTCATCCCGGTTGATCAAGTCGCCTCGCTCAGCACCGTTAACGAGAATCGTAACTTCGTTGCTCTCCACTTCGGCAAAACCACCCATGAGGGCGATCGCCACCCAATCTTTGCTAGCCCGCACCCGCATCACTCCGGTATCTAGAGCGGTAAGCAAAGGCGCGTGACCTGTCAAAATACCCAACTGCCCTGTCGTGCTGGGAAGAATAACCTCCTCTGCTGGAGAATCCCACACGGTTTTATCAGGAGCAATCACACGAACGGTTAGTACCATGATTGTGCTGATGTAGTTTCAATACTAAAAGGGTATTGGGTGTCAGGTGTTAGGTGTTGGGGAAGTCCCAACACCCAGCACCCAACACCTAACACCTACTTACCTTCCGCTTTTAGCTTTTCAGCTTTGGCGATCGCTTCATCGATATTGCCAACCAGGTAGAATGCCTGTTCTGGCAGATCATCGAGTTCACCAGAGAGGATCATCTGGAAGCCCTTGATGGAATCTTCTAGCGTGACGTACTTACCAGGAGCACCCGTAAACACTTCTGCCACAAAGAAGGGCTGAGACAGGAAGCGCTCAATCTTACGAGCACGAGCTACCGTCAAACGGTCATCTTCAGAAAGTTCATCCAGACCCAGAATGGCGATGATGTCTTGAAGTTCCTTATAGCGCTGAAGCGTCGATTTGATCTGACGAGCAACGTTGTAGTGAGCATCGCTGACGATACCGGGCTGCAACATCGTAGACGTCGAATCCAGGGGATCTACAGCCGGA
The DNA here is from genome assembly GCA_036703095.1 of Crinalium sp. Lineage (GTDB taxonomy): Bacteria > Cyanobacteriota > Cyanobacteriia > Elainellales > Elainellaceae > DATNPS01. The sequence continues at coordinate 5,956 of DATNPS010000286.1, forward strand.
TAAATTCCTTTTGCAGCCAAACCACGAGACAACACCGTTGTACCATCCAGGTGAGCAAAGGTAGTTGCTGGAGCGGGGTCAGTCAAGTCATCCGCTGGAACGTAAACCGCTTGCACGGAAGTAATCGAACCTTCGGTGGTCGAGGTAATCCGCTCTTGCAGGTCACCCACGTCTGTACCTAGAGTTGGCTGATATCCTACCGCAGAAGGCATCCGGCCTAGCAGAGCGGATACTTCAGAACCAGCCTGGACAAACCGGAAGATGTTGTCGATGAACAGCAGCACGTCTTGCTTGTTCACATCGCGGAAGTACTCCGCCATGGTCAGAGCAGACAGACCTACCCGCATTCTGGCTCCGGGTGGTTCATTCATCTGACCATACACGAGAGCAATCTTCGATTTGCTGAGGTCATCCTTGTTGATTACCCCAGATTCAATCATTTCGTTGTAAAGGTCATTTCCTTCACGGGTGCGCTCGCCCACACCGCCAAACACGGATACCCCCCCGTGGTTGATCGCGATGTTGTTGATCAATTCCATCATGATGACGGTCTTGCCTACGCCTGCGCCGCCAAACAGACCAATCTTTCCACCACGTCGATAGGGGGTCAGCAGGTCAATCACCTTGATGCCCGTCTCAAACACGGAAGGCTTGGTTTCCAGTTCAGTTAACTTGGGAGCTGGACGGTGAATGGGCAGTGTGTCTTGAGTATCAACAGGGCCTCTGTTGTCTACAGTCTCACCAATGACGTTAAAAATGCGTCCTAGCGTAGCAGGGCCGACTGGAACGCTAATGGGAGCGCCAGTATCGACCGCTTCCATACCGCGAACTAGACCGTCTGTGGTACTCATCGCAACCGCGCGAACCTGGTTGTCACCGAGAAGCTGTTGAACTTCACAGGTGATGGAAACCTCTTGCCCAGCGGCATTAGTGCCTCTAACGACCAGAGCATTGTAGATGCGCGGCAGTTGACCGCTAGGGAATCTAGCATCTACAACAGGACCAATGATTTGGGTAATGTAGCCGACGTTTGTTTTTTCTGCTGTGGTGACCATGCTTGCGCCTATCGTGTGATCAGCTTTTGTAGATCTGTAAACTGTAGATCCTAAAGACAGCCTTAAGTTTCAGAATGCCATCTCCAAGATTATCACTGATCGACACCTCTCGTTCCTAAATGAGTAGGAATTCTTGCTCATTGAAAAACATAAATGTGATAGCGCCATTTCAACCACACGACATGCGGCTGAAATGGCGCAAAAGCATTCAGGAGAGTTGCACGACGCACAACTCTCCTGAACGTTTGTTGTTGTGTATACATCGAGTCAGATGTAGAGCCGTAGGCATCTGGATTAACGCCAATTCGATCGCCTGATTTGACGCGCGTCGCGCACACCAAATCGGGCTTTTAGGAGGCTGACGCGAGGCCAATCTCCTAAAAGCCCGTTCGGCGAATTCACGTTGGATTAGGACGATTGCAGGGATGAAACCTTTGTCTGGGAACGAAACTCCACACCCCCTTGGTTTTCAATGCCTTAACCAATATGGCTACAGTTATCTCAACGCTTACGGCGTTTGATAGCTGCTAATCCCCATACAGAACTCCCCAGTAACCCAAGGATGGACGACGGTTCAGGGACAGAAACTGGGTCTGGAGTGGGTGACGATCCGGGACCAGATGTCGGAACTGGGATCGGAACTGGAACTGGAGTTGGGATGGGCGTTGAGGTTGGCGCGGGGGTTGGCGCGGGCGTAGATGACGGAATCGGAGTCGGAGTGGGAACCGGGATTGGTGTCGGCGTTGGGGTGGGCGTGGGCGTAGATGACGGATCAGGCACGGGGCTAGGGGTGGGCGTGCTAGTGGGTACCGGGACGGGCGTCGGAGACGGTGAAGGCGTACCCGTTACAGGTGCAGGACTAGGGGTGGACGTGCTAGTGGGTACCGGGACGGGTGTCGGAGACGGTGAAGGCGTGCCCGTCACAGGTGCAGGACTACGTGTCGCCGTCGGGACTGGAGTCGGGGTAGCGCTGGGTGCTGGAGATGGCGTTGGCGTTGGAGAATTGGGAAGGAATTCAACGCCTTTTAGGACAATCGTATAGGAATAGATAGGATAGGTTGTTTCAGCACGCTTGCGCCAGCCAGCCAGCGGAGACGTTGACAACACCTGATCGGGTTCATAGAGTTTGCGACGCTGGGCAGGATCATCGGGGAAGATAAATCCATCAGCAGCGATCGGGTCTACGTTATAAGGAGAAATGCCTAGATAATAGATACCAGGTTTTAAAGTACCTGTACCAAAGCGGGGAGAGATGCGAACACTCGATCGCCTGGAACCAGAAACATACCGAACATCATTCGGGTTAATGTCATCATTAGCAAACAACCCCCGACCATTGCTGTCAAATAACCATAATTGCGTATCTGGATGATCGCTGAGGGAACTCTCAGTTGTAGCAAGAAACCTGATCGGATCAACAATATTGATTTTGAACAGATCTGGCGTAAATCCCATTCGACCGACGATGCGGTCTACCGTTTTGTCAACCGTGCCTAAATCGGCAAAAAGGTTAGTCGCGGTATCGAGAGTATACCCAACTTCATTTCCAGTCGGTTCATAAAAGACAGCAGCACGAGTAGAGCTGCTGGACATGACGGTGAAACAGGTCGCACCTACAGCCACCGCTAAGGCTTTCAGATAAAATCTTGTCTTCATTGTTTAGGTCTTCAGTCTAAAGTTCTGGGATCTCTTGGGAGATACAAGGCAGTAACAACACGCTTTAAGACAGTGTTGAAGCACCAGGTATTTGCTCTAAAGCACAAAGGTTGGGCGGTAAGCGTTAGCTCACATCACTAAAAACTGGGACCCTGATGGTGGTATGAAGTTTCGAACGCTCTGATGGCGTTTTGCGAGACTTCCAGCTCTGCCAATATCCCTTCCGTGCGCGTTTAACAGGGAACCTCAGGACTCGGAAAGAAGGGCGATCGCTTGGGAATATCAAAACAATTTTTGTAAGTTTATCCCCGAATGTTTAAGAATGGATTGGGCTTACTGGCATTGAAGATCATTTGTTTGCAAGAGAAGATTAGTGCTATATCACTAAATTTACGGTTGCAAGTCAAACAGAATCATTTTTTCTGTAGATGTTAACCCAGATGTACTGTGGTCTTCACTTATCTTAGAGTATGGATTGTGCGGCATATACTTAGGAAAAAAGTTTTCATGAAGCCTTTAAATTTAATGCGTAATGTCTAAAAACTTGATGCAGTCGAACCTTGGGCTGATGAATCGTTTATCAACCTGATCTAAGTAAGGGGCAAGGTACGGTATTCAAGTCCCCACCATATTCGAATTCAAAACATTCTCGAATAACTATCACTGTCATACATCAAGTGCGAAAGATAGCTCTATTTCACGCCCCTTGGGCCATCAAACACTAAGGGAGTGCCGGATCGCCCCAGCCAAAGTTTTTAATCTCCCTCCATCCTGGTTGCTTGACAGTTGCTTGACAATGGAGAGGTGACGGGCAAGGTACCTTTAGCTAAAGGCTTATGTTGCAGTCGATGCCAAAACGAGAATTTTGGTTCCAATTCTTCAACTCGAATTCTTGTCCTGATTAAATCTATAGAAATCTATAAATCTATAATTGATCCAGGGTTGTGGGGATGAGAACATCGTGACGTTCCTCATTAAGGGGATATCTCTGCGATCGCCCATTCCCCCGTCCAAGTTCCCAGCTCATACCGTCTTTGTTACCAAACTATGACCAACTCTCCGCGTCGCTACCACATCACCACCTTCGGCTGCCAGATGAATAAAGCCGATTCTGAGCGGATGGCAGGCATATTAGAAGACATGGGCTTTCAATGGTCTGAGTTACCAGATAACGCTGATCTGATCCTTTACAATACCTGCACGATCCGAGATAACGCTGAGCAAAAAGTTTACTCGTACTTAGGGAGACAGGCCAAGCGCAAGCACGAACAGCCGGCTCTGACGCTCGTCGTGGCAGGCTGCGTCGCCCAGCAAGAAGGCGAATCGTTGCTGCGACGCGTTCCTGAGATTGACCTTGTGATGGGGCCACAACACGCCAATCGCCTCCAAGACCTGTTGGAACAGGTGTTTAACGGTAGCCAGATTGTCGCGACTGAACCCGTCCATATTTTCGAAGACATTACTAAGCCCCGACGCGACAGTAAGGTAACGGCCTGGGTGAATGTTATTTATGGCTGCAACGAACGCTGTACCTACTGTGTAGTACCTAATGTGCGTGGCGTGGAGCAATCGCGCACCCCAGACGCGATCCGGACTGAGATGGAAGAACTGGGTCGGCAAGGCTACAAAGAAGTAACCCTATTGGGGCAGAATATCGACGCCTATGGCCGCGATTTGCCCGGAGCCACGGCGGAAGGACGGCATCAACACACGCTGACCGATTTGCTCTACTTCGTTCATGACGTGCCGGGAATTGAGCGACTTCGATTTGCGACGAGCCATCCCCGCTATTTCACAGAGCGGCTGATCCGGGCCTGCGCTGAACTGCCAAAAGTGTGTGAGCACTTCCACATTCCTTTTCAATCTGGCGACAACGATATCCTAAAAGCGATGTCGCGCGGCTACACCCACGAAAAATATCGCCGCATTATCGATACGATTCGCCGCTACATGCCCGATGCAGCCATTAGTGCTGATGCGATCGTGGGCTTCCCTGGTGAAACCGAGGCGCAATTTGAAAACACCCTGAAGCTGGTCGAAGACATTGGCTTTGACCAGCTCAATACGGCGGCCTACTCCCCCCGTCCGGGTACCCCTGCTGCTCTCTGGGACAATCAACTTTCCGAAGAGGTCAAGGCCGATCGCCTGCAACGGCTGAATCATTTAGTGGCGACCAAAGCTGCGGAGCGATCGCAGCGGTATCAAGACCGCATTGAAGAAGTGCTGGTCGAAGACCAAAATCCTAAAGATCCGGCGCAGGTGATGGGCCGCACTCGTGGCAACCGTCTCACCTTCTTTAATGGCGATATCCAAGACCTGAAAGGCAAGTTAGTCAAGGTCAAAGTTACTGAGGTGCGGGCTTTTAGCCTGACAGGAGAGCGGTTAGAGGCAGCTTTGAGTCGAGTGTAAGCATTCACAAACTGATTGTGAGCAGGAGGAACGTGGGAGGTGCGTCCCCAGGCAGGGAAAATCTCTGCCCCCTATTCAGCTCATTTTGAAACCGATTGTGGGCTTAGCGCGCTCGTCGGGCGCACAAAACCCACAATCAGTGACAATGCAAGCTCGCCTGAGGCGAGCTTGCATTGTCACTGATCTGCATAATGAGAATTGCTGGTTGTTCAGTTGCGATCGCTATATAGCAGTCGAGGAGATAGTTAAGACAAAGGGGGTGTAGGGGCTTCGCCCCTAGCCAGGGGTGGAAACCCCTGCACCCTGTCCTAACCAACCCCTTGGTTGCTATAGATAGTGATGTGGTAGGCTATCTGCGATGACGTTGGTGGGTAGGAGGTTGCAATGGCAAAGCTGCGCGTGGGGCTGCTATTTGGAGGGTGTTCTGGAGAACATGACGTTTCCATTCGGTCAGCTCAGGCGATCGCCCAGGCTCTTAGCAGTGACAAAAATGCTGACACCTATCAACTCAACCCAATTTACATTCAGAAGGATGGACGCTGGCAGGGAGGAGATTTCGCGCAAAAGGTGCTAGCAGCAGGAACACCCCCTACATCGCTTTTAACCGAGGCGGCTGTATCCAGTTCAACAGAAACACCTACAGCCCTTCAGACAGTCGAGCACCAGTCTAAAATGCTGGAACGCTGGCAGTCGCCCGCTCAGGTCGCGGAAGTCGATGTCTGGTTTCCGGTGCTGCATGGGCCGAACGGCGAGGATGGTACGGTTCAGGGATTGCTGAAGCTGATGCAGGTTCCCTTTGTGGGATCTGGCGTGCTGGGTTCCGCACTGGGAATGGACAAGATCGCCATGAAGATGGCTTTTGCCCAGGCAGGCTTACCCCAGGTCAAATACGTTGCTGTTACCCGTTCCCAGGTCTGGTCAAATCCTTGCGTATTTCCCAAACTCTGCGACCAGATTGAACAAGAGTTAGGCTATCCCTGCTTTGTCAAACCTGCCAATTTGGGATCATCGGTTGGCATTGCCAAAGTGCGCGATCGCGCCCAACTCGAAGCCGCACTCGATAATGCCGCCAGCTACGATCGCCGTTTAATCGTCGAAGCGGGGATCGCTGGTATTCGAGAATTAGAGTGTGCGGTACTAGGAAATGACACGCCCAAAGCATCCGTGGTGGGAGAGATCACCCATCAGAGTGATTTCTACGACTATGAAACCAAATACACAGAAGGGTTAGCCGATCTGCTGATCCCCGCGCCCGTACCAGAGGCGATCGCGCAACAGATTCAAGACATGTCGTTACAAGCATTCGCGGCTGTCGATGCTGCCGGAATCGCCAGAGTCGATTTCTTTTATGTCGAGTCCACAGGTGAAGTTCTGATTAATGAAATCAACACCATGCCTGGTTTTACCGTAACCAGCATGTACCCACGACTCTGGGGAGCGAGCGGCATTCCATTCGCGGAGCTAGTCGATCAACTCGTACAACTGGCTTTAGAGCGCGGAGCTTAGAAACACTGAAAACCAAGGGTGCAGGAGCTGCGCCCCCAGCCAGGGTTTCCACCCCTGCCCCCGTCCTATTACCTCGGCAATTTAATAGGCTTCATGGTGGGGCGCGCGAAGCGCGCCCCACCATGAAGCCCTTGAGGTTTAGGTAGTCTCAAATATTGCCGAAGTAATAACTAACCCTTCGATTGCCATATACATTCCACACGGCCATAAATCTTTTCTGAGCAACCTGGTCACCTGTCGAGGAAGCGCATAGAATAACGTATAAAATGGATGATTCCCTCTCACCCGTCCCGCTATATCCTGGAATCACGGTGAAGGCTCGCACCACACGCCTGAA
>DATNPS010000294.1:0-28658 GCA_036703095.1 Crinalium sp.
TAAAACAAGACGACATTTAACATGAGACGCGTACAACACACCATACTACATTACTCAACCCCTTGCTCCATAATCCCTCTGCCTTCTCTGACTACCCGACATCTATCGTGAGATTGACGTCAAACATCGTGAGACGCGACACTTTGGGATGTGCAAACAGGACGCTGTATCAACACATTAACGGTCGATCGCCTGTACGAAGGGATGAATATTCAAGGCGCAACTGGATTGACCATGGCTCAAAAAACGACCCTCAAGGCATTAGGGGCAGTTGAGCATTAAATTCGTTGCGTTCCATTGCCACATGGACAACTAACCCAAGTTGTATGAGTTATTTCTTGCCTACGTATTGAGACAGGTTGGCATGTTCTCTCCAATCAGTAGCCTTGCAAGACTCAACAATGCTTCCTACAGGGTGAGTGAATGTGAACCGATCGTTCAGGTAATCACCTCAACCCAGTCGGTTCAGCAGCGCCCACACAACAAAAAGTAAACTTAATATCAGAAGGTAAATCAGCGGTATTAAGCTGATCTTGAATGCGATCGCTATTCTCTGTCGTCTAGCCATAACAACACTCACGACAGCAGAGGTTATGTAAATTAATGGATAACTGATAGACCCAATTAGACAGCTCTTTACAACAACGATCAGTAATAATGACTCATTTTCGTTCCAAACACCACTGAGGCTTATAAGTCCACCGATAAGCGCTCCCGGATACAATATTAATGGCAGCCCACCAACGATCAGAGAAAACGCCGTTTTGAAGCGTATTGCTCTTCTATTTTGCAATTGATAATTAGAGCTTTGTCGGAACATAGGTAGTAGATGGTTCTCTGATTCTAAGATAGTTAAGAATGTCTAAAAACTAGTCGTTAGGTTTGTTGATCTGTTTTGCATAGCTACGTTTAATACGCATTGCTGAGTATCAAAAATCAACTCACATACTCACTGCTGTAGCTGTGCCTATTTAAAATTCAATATATCCAACTATCTTCGGTCTGTCTTCCAACCAGGGTTGCTATTTTTTGTACTAGAAAGTATAGTCACCTACTTAACTAAAAGGTGGAGATTGACTAAACTTAAGTTGGTATTTTAACTCAGCTCTAAATGGTTTCTCTACACCAGTAATTAATTCAATTACAAAGAGTTTTGTATCTTTTCATGCATTTATCTACACTGTTTGTTGTTTAATCAAAAGTATGTTGCACTCAATCTAATCACATTCCCTAATTACATCGATGACTATTGTAATTACTCTCATTGCCCTCGGAGTTCTAACACAAGCGGTCGTTCTAGCAACCTCAAAGCCATCGCTCGTGCGGTTTAACCAAACCTGTCATACTTGCGGGTATCAAATTCCACCGATGGAGCGATCGCCTGCATTCCACGATTGCCCAGAATGTACTCGTTTGTCTAGCCTTAGTGACCCGTTGCACCGCCTGTAGGCTTAACTTTTTGAAGTAACAACACTAGCAGCGCACCCGCAAACAGAACAAAGCCCATGATCAAGAAACAGTCGTTGAAGGACAAGACATTTGCTTCTCGGCGAACAATTTTCGCGATTTGAGCAATTGCTTGGTTGTAAGCGGTCACTGGATCGGCACCTTGAGTGGTAAAAAACTGGGTTAGTTGATCAATGCGATCGCGCGTAATTGGGTTTGAGAGCGAGACATGATCCACTAACCGATTAGAGTGAAATCGTTCTCGCTGAGATTGCAGCGTTCCCAAAATGGAAATGCCAACCGAGCCGCCTAAGTTTCGTGCCATGTTGTAAATAGCGGAGGCAGAGCCAATCTGCTTGGGTTCAATGCCCGCCGACGAAATACTAGAAAGGGGTGTGAGAACCAGGGGTTGCCCCAAAGCTCGCACGATTTGCGCTGGAATGAGTTGAGCCACTCCCGTATCGTGAGTCAAATTAGAGTTCATAAAACAACTGATGCCAAATAGCGTTAGTCCAACGGCGACAAGCAACCGGAGGTCAAACTGCTTCATCAGCTTGGGCACAAATGGTGTAATGAAAAGCTGTGGAATACCTGCCCAAGCAATGGTTTCACCAATTTGTATAGCGCTGTATCCCTGCACCGTTGAAAGGTAAAGGGGCAGAATGAAGGTTGAACCATACAATCCAAATCCTAGCGTTAGGGTAATCAAAATCGACAAGCCGAAGTTGCGTCGCCCCAGGAGTCGCAAATTGAGCAATGGTTGCTTGCGCGTAAACTGAATAATCACAAACAATGGCAGCATGATTCCAGCAATGATAGCGGCGTGCTGAATCTCTTCAGAACCAAACCAATCTTTGCGATTGCCTTCATCTGCAAAAAACTCGAAGGACGCAAACCCGATCGCCATCGTGATAACGCCCCACCAATCACCCTTGCGTAAGAGGCTGAGCTGCATTGGCTTGGGAGCTAGCCCATACCAAACTCCAGCAATCAGCAACAAACCTGGAATGAGGTTGATATAAAAAATATATTCCCAACCGTAATTATCCGTGAGCCAACCGCCAATCGTTGGACCAATCGAAGGAGCAAAGGTTGCTGAGATGGAGAATAACGACAAACCGATCGGTTGCTTAGAGGGTGGTAGCGTTAGCAGGATCACGGTAAACGCCATTGGAATAAGCACTCCTCCGGTGAATCCCTGTCCTGCTCGAAACAAAACCATCATCGGCAAATTGACGGCGAAGGCACAGGCGATCGAAAAGAATAGGAACAATGAGGCATTTACGAGCAAATATCGCCGCACCGAAAACACTTGTGCGAGCCATCCCGTCATGGGAATTACGACAATTTCCGCCACTAGATAGCCTGTCGAAATCCAAGATCCTTCATCAATCGTGGCACTCAAAGCGCCTGTAATATCTTTAAGAGAGGCATTCGTCACTTGGATATCCAATATAGCCATGAATGCCCCCAACAGAGTTGCCAGCACCCCAACCCACTCCCTGAAAGAAACAGGGCGGTCTGAAGCGCCCGGAGTAGGTTGAGTGTATGTTGCGTGGGAACGGTGGGCGATCGTGTTAGCCATGAGGTGAGCCTCTGGTATTTGTGGGTTAATTGGTTGACACGGAGACGCGGGATACGGGGACACGCAGATACGGGGACACGCAGAGGAGTTGTAATTTACAAAGTCACCGCGTCACCGCGTCTCTCCCTCTCCGCGTCCTTCCTTCCCTCTCCACGTCCTAATTCACTGCGTATTAACCGTGACAACCACCGACATACCGGGTGCAATTCGGGATTCATAGCCACGAATGCTGTCTGGGTCGAAGATAATTTTCACGGGAATGCGCTGTACAATTTTTGTGAAATTACCCGTCGCATTATCGGGGGGCAAGAGCGCGAATTCGGCTCCAGAAGCAGGAGATAGACTATCGACTTTGCCTGTAAACGTGTGATGAGGAAAGGCATCTATTCTGATTTCAACCATTTGTCCAGGTTGCATATCTTCCAACTGGGTTTCCTTAAAATTGGCAACAATCCAGGGGGATGACTGCACGAGAGACATTAGGGTTTGTCCCGGCTGAACCCGTTGTCCGACCTGGACAGTTTTGTTACCAATTCGTCCAGCGATAGGGGCGACAATCGAGGTATAGGACAGTTGCAAATCCGCATTTCTTAATTCGGCTTGTGATTGAGCGATCGCCGCTCGTGCAGCTTGATACTGCCGTCGATTCACCTCAGTTTGCCGAGTCGCTGCATTGGCTTGTTGTAGAGTGCCTTGCGTAGAATTTAGTTTGGCTTGGGCATTGGCAAGATTTTTTTGAGCTTGCACGACTCTCGCTTGAGCTTGCTTAATTTGCTCGCTGATGGCGTTGTATTGTGCCAATGTGGCGTCGTAGCTCGCTTTGGCTGTATCCGCCTGTTCTTGGGCAACAGCGCCTTCGGCAGCAAGAGCCGTGAAACGCTTATAGTCCAACTCGGCTTTGACCAAATTTGCCCTGACTTGAGCCAGTTGCGCTTGGGCAGCAGGCACTCCTGCCTGTGCTTCTGCTAGAGCAGCTTCCGCTGTAGAAACCGTAGCTGTTGCTGCATCAATATTGCCCTGCGCTTCGGTGGTCTGCCCCACCGCACTAGTTGCCGTCACCCCAATATTAGCTTCTGCAACTGCCGCCTGTTGCTGGGCTGATGTGAGCGCTGCCGCTGCCCGCTGTCGCGCGACCTCATAATCACGCGGGTCTAACTTCACGAGCAGCGTCCCTTGTGAAACCTGTTGATTATCATTAACTTCAACCTCAACAACAGTTCCACCGATGCGAGCGTTGATCGGATGAATATCGGTTGTGACATAGGCATTATCCGTTGACTCGTGAACTGAGGCATAGCGCCACCAACGATAACCAAAAGTAGCACTAGCTATTAATCCGACTCCTAGTAATCCCAACAATATCTGCTTGCGGTGGGACTGCCGATGAGGTGGATTCGGAACACTTGGCGGTGATTCAATTGTTGCACTATCAGAAGCGTTTTCCTTGTCTAGAACAGGGGGTTGGCGTCCATTATTAGATTCGTTTTCGTTCGTTGAGTTAGTTGTTTCCATGGCTATATCGGAGGACATTTCAAGAGATTGTTAGACGGTGGATTTAATATCTAACTGGGTTACTTTTCATCCTTTGGCGATCGCTTCATTTGAACCACTCAAGTTCGTTCACTTAACACGCAATTTAATCATTTCGCATTCAAGGAAAGCAGCAGGATGTGATACCGATTTAAACTAAAAACGCGACAAATGCTTGTACAGGCTTGGTATGCCAAACCCCTTCTAGATTTTGATTTGCCTACAACATTACTTAAATCGGTATGAGTTGGAAACCGTTGAAACTTCCGGTAAAGGCAGCTCTTCTATTCATTTCTTTACTAACTCTTGATCCCGATTTAAACGGTGAACCTTGCACTTCACTTCACCGCCTACGGCACCTCTCCCCTTGGCAAGGGGAGGTTGGGAGGGGGCGCATTTGCACTGTTCTCAAATCAAATTGGCATGAGTTGTGTAGACAGCTCAGTGACTCCTTGCTTACATATTCGGACAGGTTGGCATATCTTTTCCAACCAGTAGCCTCGCAAGACTGGGCAATGCTTCCCCGTAAGTTGGATGAATGTGCACCGATTGTTCAAGCAACTGCCACGTTGCTTTCGCTTCCATCAGCGCCAAAAAGACATGCACTAGTTCCGCCGTTTCGTAGCCCACCAGCGTTGCGCCTAAGATCAAATTTGTCTGAGTGTCGATCACCATGCGGTAGAAGCCTAGATCGTGCCCCCACTCAATGCTGCGAGCAATATGAGCCATCGGTAGGGTGACTTCGCGGGCAGCAATTCCTTGTTCTTGAGCCTGTTCTATCGTCATTCCTACTCGACCCACTTGCGGCTCGGTATAAACGGCATAGCCTAACACCCGATCGCTGCGGCTTCGCTGTTCCCCACACAAAATCGCGTTCAAACGCCGATAGTCTTCCCAAGATACATGAGTGAAGGCAGGCTGTTTGGCAACATCTCCGATCGCATAGATTCCAGGGCAAGTGGTTTGAAAGTGATCATCGACTTTGATAAATCCTTGGGTATCTAGTTCAACACCTGTCACCGCAGCATTTAATGCCCCAGTATTGGGCTTACGTCCAGTCGCAATTAGCAAGGCTTCTCCATCCAGTACCTCGCCATTATCCAACGTTAGAGTAAACACACCATTTGTGTAATCAACTTGCTTAACCGTTGTGTTGAGATGCACTCCAATTCCGTCTTGTTTGAAGGCATCCAACAGCACTGCACTCACCTCAGATTCTTCTTGAGATAGCAAGCGATCGCCCCGCACAATCAATTCGGTCTGGCTGCCTAACCGCGCCATCCCCTGCCCTAACTCCAGAGCGATATAGCCGCCGCCAACTACGAGCAACCGAGGCGGAATCTGCTGCACATCAAAGAAATTGCGGTTGGTGAGATACGGTGTTCCCGCTAAACCGGGAAAGTCAGGGATAGTCGAGGATGTTCCTGTATTAATGACAACTAGCGGAGCCTGCACCGTCACCCCGCCGCCGCTTACGGTTCGCTCTCCGGTAAACGTGGCTTCCGCGCAAACGACTTTAACCCCTGCACTCTCTAACCGCCGTTTCGTACCCTGGTTAAACTGGCTGCGAATGCCCCGCACCCGCTCCATCACTGCCGAAAAATCAACTTCAACCTGCACATGGATACCGAGCTTTGCAGCTTGTCGAGCGCGACCGGCGGCATGGGCAGCGGCTAAAAAGGCTTTAGAGGGCGTACAACCATAGTTGATGCAACTGCCGCCCAAGGCATCGCGTTCAAATACAACGACGTTTTTCCCTGCCTTGGCAAAGTCAACTGCGAGTGGAACTCCACCCTGACCGCTGCCAATCACAATTAAATCTGCTGTTTCCATAATTACCTCTGGTGATAGCTAGTTGTTACAGTGGGTTGAATGAATTGGACTTCAACTAACGCAGTGATCTGAACGCTGCGCGGATCTCCTCGGAAAAGAGCTGCGGCTGCTCCCATGCTGCGAAATGACCACCCTGATCCACTTCATGGAAGTAGCTTAGGTTGCGATAGGCACGCCGAGTCCACGTTTCTGGCGCTTGATAGATCTCCCCAGGAAATATCGTGATGGCGACCGGCAGCGAGATCTCCTCAGTCTTTTGTGCGATCGCGTTCAAGAGGCTGGTGCTGCCGTTCTCCCAGTACAGCCGAGCTGACGAAGTCGCGCTGTTTGTTAGCCAGTACAGCGTAATGTCATCCAGCACCTCATCTGTTGTCGGAGACTTTTCAGAATTACCGCCGCTGGATGTCCATTGGGCAAAGCCTGGATGCCCGAGCAGCCATGCTGCGAGTCCAACTGGCGAGTCTGTCAGCCCATACCCGATCGTCTGCGGTCGCGTGCCCATGATCACGGCGTAGGCTCGGTCTTTTTTATTGAACATATCGAGAGAGCCGAACGCCGCGCGTTCTTTCTCGGAGAGTTCCGCTGGTGCGGGTCCGCCGCTAGCAAGCACTGGGGCTACGTCGGGCGGTATCGTTGCTGGTAAGTTGATGTGGATGCCAAGTAATCCTGCCGGTGCCTGCCGCGCCATCGCGCTAGTAATGGGAGAGCCCCAGTCGCCGCCCTGGGCAACGTAGCGGGTGTACCCAAGGCGCTGCATTAGTTCTGCCCAGGCTTGTGCGATGCGATCGGGGTTCCAACCCGGGCCCGTCGGCTTGCCAGAGAAGCCGTAGCCAGGAATCGACGGAATAACCAGGTCAAAGGCGTCTTCTGGGCGTCCTCCGTAGGCTGTTGGGTCGGTCAACGGACCAATGATCTTTAGCTGTTCAATGATCGATCCGGGCCATCCATGTGTGACGATCAACGGCAAAGCATTCGGATGTTTGGAGCGGACGTGGATAAAGTGAATGTCTAGTCCGTCGATGTTTGTAACGAACTGCGGTAAAGCATTCAGCTTTGCCTCGGCTTTCCGCCAGTCGTACTCCGTTCCCCAGTAACGGACAAGTTCCTTCATCGTCGCCAACTGCACACCCTGCGACTGGTCAGCGACCGTTTCCTGGTCGGGCCAGCGGGTCATTGCAATGCGCTGGTGGAGGTCGTCGATCGCCGCTTGCGGAACATGAACTTGAAAGGGACGGATGGCGTTGTCTGAAACTTGGGCTTGTCCATCAGTCTGGGCGGGTTGCTGCGCCAGTACGCGGTTGAGCGGTGCTAGAAACACCGTTGCTACCAGGAGCACGACGAGGAACCGTGAGAGAAAGACAAAGGCGCGTGTGGTACGGACTTTGGTTTTGTAACGTATTTTTTTCAGTTGAGTCATAGTGTTTCACCTTGCTGCAAATTGTCCGTTTCACCACGCAGGCTAAATCCGATCAATAACCATCAACTTCGACCACAGCTCTAGCAAACTCTCGTGGCGCTTCCTGAGGCAGGTTGTGCCCAACTCCGCTGCTGATGACCTGATGTGAGTATCTGCCCGAGAATTTCATTGCGTAAGTGCTGCTGTCGGGGTGTGGTGCGCCGTTGGCGTCCCCTTCAAGCGTGATGGTAGGCACGGTAATTACTGGAGCTTCAGCGAGTCGCCGTTCAAGATCGTCGTACTGCGGTTCGCCTTCAGCCAGACCAAGCCGCCAGCGGTAGTTGTGGATCACGATCGCGACATGATCCGGATTGTTGAAAGACTCGGCGCTGCGATCGAATGTCACATCATCGAAATGCCATTGGGGTGAAGCAAGCTTCCAGATCAGCTTGTTAAAGTCATGCCGATACTGTTCGTAGCCGAGCTTGCCCCGCTCCGTCGCGAAATAAAATTGATACCACCATTGCAGTTCAGCCTGCGGCGGCAGCGGCATCTGGTTGGCTTCAGGATTACCAATCAGATAACCACTTACAGAGACGAGCGCCTTGCAGCGTTCGGGCCAAAGTGCCGCGATGATGTTGGCTGTTCGTGCGCCCCAATCATAACCCGCGAAGATCGCCTGCTCGATCTGAAGCGCATCCATCAACGCAATGATATCGACCGCCAGTGCTGATTGCTGCCCGTTGCGGAACGTTTCATTGGACTGGAAGCGGGTTGTGCCATAGCCGCGCAAATACGGGACGATCACCCGATACCCCGCTGATGCCAACAACGGAGCGACCTCAACATAGCTATAAATGTCATAGGGCCAGCCGTGCAGGAGGATTACCGGACGACCATTTGCAGAACCAACCTCCGCGTATCCAACGTTCAGAACACCAGCATCGATCTGCTTCAGTAACCCGAATGATGGGTTGGTTTCCGACTGCATCTTGCCCAAATCGGCTGGTTTTGTTGGGCTTGATTGGGCGATTGCAGAACCGAATCGACCTAGCTGTGTAGCCGCAACGGTCAAAGCCATAATGCCCAAAAAGCGGCGACGTGGAGGGTTGATTTTTTCCGACATGTTTTTCCGCCTCTTAAGGAAAGATGAGGCTACCCATGTAAGATGCATCGGTGTGCCTCAAGTGTAAAAACTCTGCGCCTAGTCCTGTTCCCCGATCGTTTGGACGTAGGTTTTGCCATACGGATAAAAGAGGTCTTTGTGTCCCTCTTGCCACGCTGCTTTTAGTTCAGGTGTAGTGATGTCCCAATCTGGTCGGCATTTCTTGAGAACGGCGCGCAAATCCTGACGCAGCTCTTCCAGAGTGGGCCGCCCAAAGAACTAGTAGCCCATATAGACCAAGCCGATCGGCTGCTTAATCGCGCAGGTAATGGCAGGTGTATCCGCCAGGATGCTTACGCAGGTAATCCTGGTGGTATTCCTCGGCGCTGTACCAGGTTGCAGCAGGTTCGATGCTCGTGGTAACCGGACGCTTCCAGTACCCCGACGCGGCGACACGCGCGATGACGCGTTCCGCGATCGCCTGCTGCTCCTCCGTCTGCGGAAAGATCGCCGAGCGGTACTGCGTCCCGATGTCGTTGCCCTGGCGGTTGAGCGTCGTGGGGTCGTGCAGGCGGAAGAACCAGCGATCGAGCAGATCCTCGAAGCTAAGCACCGATGGATCGAAGGTGACGCGGACTGCCTCGGCGTGTCCGGACAGGCTATCGTGCGTGTCCTCGTACCTCGGGTTCTCGAGCCAGCCGCCCGTATAGCCAACCTCGGTATCGATCACACCAGGCACCTCGCGCAGGATGTCCTCAACGCCCCAAAAGCAGCCGCCAGCTAGCACAGCCACCTCCACCTGCTGCACATTGGTCATCACAGGGCGAGTCGCTCCAGTCTCCTCGTTCCCCTTGAGCCCACTACTATCAGATGCCTGCGCGCTGTTTGGTTGCCTAACTTCTGATTGAGCCATCGTGTCCTCCTTATTGAGTCGTTTTAGATTTTTTGGGTTTGTGCGTGATCGAGCCACCTCGCGTAACGATCGAAACACGTCACGAATCTCCTCAAAAAAGAGCTGCAGTTGCTCCCATGCCGCCAAGTGTCAGCATTTGTCCACTCGGTGATATACGAGCGACCTGCTCCTCAAGCCGCGACTTGACTCCGCGTGAATTCAGCAGCGTGCAATTTCACGAAGTCGTACACATTCGTTGGCGTTTTGCCCGTGAGCTTAAACAGATCATCCGTCATGCGGTCATACCGCCCCTGTACGTGAAGTTCCGCCATCACTGCAAGGTGATTGACTAGGTGTGCTGGCACTCCAAACTTCCGCAGTTGCTCAGTCCATGCGGAGAGCGGCACGTCGCGATAGCGAATCGTTCGACCCAGTGCCTGGGAAAAGACGCGGGCGTAGTGGTTCAGATCAGCTGACTCAAATCCGGTCAGATTGTAAACCTGACCAATGTGCGGGGCAGGGTCATCGAGGATTTCGGCAACCGCGCGGGCTACATCAACCGCCGAGACTGGTGAAGTCTTGCTGTTTCCCAACGGCAGCGCCAGTTCGTCGCTATCCCGAACGCCAGCAGCAGCAAGACGCAGGAAAAAACCTTCAAGGAAGACTGTGGGGCGCACCGTGACGACTGGCAGTCCCGACCACGCCAATGCCTGTTCCGCCAGCCAGTGCAGCTTGTGCTGTGGACTGTTGGTGGTTTCAGTGATGCTCATCTGTGTCACTGTCATCTGTGACATATTGACAAAGGCTTCAACGCCGTGATGCTTTGCCACCGCAGCAGTGTTGATGGTGGCTTCCAGATAAGCCGTCGAAATCGACATGCCGAAATAGATGCGCTTAACCCCTGCGATCGCCCGGTGCATTGAGTCCAGATCGGTCAGGTCGCCCTGCACAACTTCGGCTCCGAGCTGGCGCAAAGCTTCAGCGCGTTCATCCTCCCGCCGAACTAAGGCGCGCACCTTGTGACCTTTAACGAGCAGCATGGTGGTGAGGTTACGACCGATCGCACCGAGATCACCTGCCGCTCCGGTCACGAGAATTGGGCTGTCATGTGTGGAGTTTATCGTCATATCATTTACCTTCTTGTCACTCATTGCGAGGACGTACCTGTTTGCGTAATTAACCGAACGTAAATGCAAACGCCTCTACCCCAGCATCCAAAAACTCGATCTCGAACTGGCGATCGCGAATAGGCTGCGACTGTCGAATCAATTGGTACAACCGTTGTTCGGTCACGGTGCCTTCGCCGCGCTCATCAAGGTCGAGTCCGCGAGCCGCAACGGCTGGTTGCCCGTCTAGTAGCACGCGAAACCGTAGGGATGTTCCTCGCTCACTCGGTCCCATAACGAGATGCAGGTCACGAGCATGTAAACGGTACGCAATCCGCCCACCGGACTGGTTCAGGACAATGGCGTGTCTGCTGATTGTCCAATTGCCCGACAGTGCCCAGTGACTACGGTTCAATTGTGCAGGAGCAGTATAGGAATGAGACTTGTTTAAAACTGCCTTACCAGGACACGCAAAATTCTCTGTTCTTTCGTAGCCGAGGTAGTTTTCCGGCGATTTCAGGCTGTTCCAATCGGCAGCAGCCTCAACACCGTGTGCCTCAACTTGAACCGTTTCCTGACCGATACGACTAGTGCCAGACGCAGCCAGTAGCTGTTGAATTATCCATTCCATTTGCTCGTACTCTCCTTCACCAAAGTGGTGATGACGAATGCGTCCTTGTCTATCGACCAAATAAAGGGCTGGCCAATAATGGTTCTCGAAGGCGCGCCACACGGCATAATCGTTATCCACAGCGATCGGGTAATCAATGTTCATATCCGTCGCGGCTCGGCGGACATTGTTGATATCCTTCTCGAATTCAAACTCCGGTGTGTGCACACCAATCACGACCAGTCCCTGCTCCTGATACTTCTCAGCCCACGCACGAACATATGGGAGTTGGCGCAGCCAATTGATGCAGGTATAGGTGCAGAAGTTGATTAGCACAACTTTTCCACGCAATTCGTCAACGGTTAATGGCTGTGAATTGAGCCACGCAGTTGCACCCCTTAGAGAGGGTAGTTCGCCTTCAATCGGTAACTCAGATGTTGTCGGTGTAGCGTGCTGTTTGGTGCGATCGCGCTTGCCGAGCTGGGTAGCAGTAATGGTTTGAACTGGGGTTGTTGAAAAGTAGCGGCGATTACGATTGGTTTCTTCGGACATGGGCTAACCTCCCTGTCATTGGGTTCAGATAGGTACGGTGGAATTAGAGAACTTCGACGGTTTCCTCCTCGGCGATCGCGTGCGATCCATTAGCGTTGGGGTATGCAGTGCGCTCATGGACGTGCGAGGTGGGCGATCGATCAATCAGCAAACTGAGCAGTTCGGGACGGCTGTAGTGACCGCGTGAATCCATCAGCCGCTTACGGGCGTTGATCTGAGCAAAGTCAAGATTGGCAATCACTTCGCCTTCGCCCACTTTGAGCGGCTCACCGATAATTTGACCGTCCGGCGCGACAATAGCGGTAAAACAGCCGCCAGAAATCGGACCGATCGCACAACCCGTGTCCTTCATGATCTGAGCCTGCTGATCGGCATCCAGCCATGCGGTCGCACAGACAACAAAGCAGCCAGATTCAAGGGCATGCTGGCGGACGTTAATTTCTGCCTGCTCCGCGAACAGCGGCCCGGCGAACGATCCAGGATACATCGCCGAGTGGATTTGCTCTCCATCGGCTATCAGCGCATACCGTGCCAAAGGATTGTTATGCTCCCAGCAGGCAAGTTGTCCGATGCGCCCAACAGCACTATCAACGGCGCGCAGTCCCGATCCGTCACCCTGTCCCCAGAGTATGCGCTCGTTATAAGTCGGTGTGGTCTTGCGGCGGCGCTGGATCAGCGTCCCGTCTGCGTCGAACAGAAGCTGCGTATTGTAGATCGAGCCATCATCGCGCTCATTGATGCCGATCGAGACGACCATGTTTGCTTCCTTCGCGGCTTCAGCGATCGCCCGAGTTTCAGCAGATGGCACCGTAACCGACTCTTCCAGCAACCGTAGCTGTTCTTTTGCTAACGCGAACGGGGCTAGGACATAGGAGAAGTAGGGGTAATAGGGAATGATCGTTTCGGGAAAAGTGGCAAACTGAACGCCTTGTTGCCCCAGCTCCCGGATTTGCTTCACGACCTTCTCGACGGTACCCTGTCGGCTGTAGAGCACAGGGCTGATCTGCACGGCGGCAGCTTTAATGATTGTATTAGTGAGAATATTTTTCATGATTGACGCAGCGATCGAAACGCCGCTCTAAGTTCCTGAGTGAAGATCGTTGGCTGCTCCCACGCCGCAAAGTGGCCACCTTTGTCGAGCTGGTTGTAATAAATGAGATTGGGATACGCCCGCTCAGTCCAGCTTCGCGGAGCCTCATATTGCTCACCGGGAAAGACACTCACCGCTACTGGAATGGAGACGCCTTTGGTGTTGAAGAAGCCGCCTTTATATTCCCAATAGAGACGGGATGCAGAGACCCCCGTGTTCGTTAGCCAGTAGAGCGTGATGTTGTCGAGGATCTCGTCTCGCGTCAGTTCGCCTATGTCGCTGGTTGTCCGGTTTAGAGCCGAGACAACTGCCGCCGCTGGCTGTCCGTCCGCGTCATTGTGGTCTAGAAGCCAGGCGGCTAGACCGACGGGTGAATCGGCAATTCCATACAAGGTTTGCGGACGTGCTGCCATGTACTTGGCGTAGTCCACTTGCTTGAACGTTCTTTCTAACTGCTGATAGGCGCGCTGCTCCTCAACGGAGAGACCCGATGGCGCTGGGCTGCCTGCTTGGAGTGCCTTGTCAACATCCTCTGGCACGGTGGCAGGCATATTGGTGTGGATGGCGAGCAATCCCGCAGGAGCCTGCAAACCCATCTGGTCAACGACAAATGCACCCCAATCTCCGCCCTGAGCAACATAGCGAGTGTAGCCCAGTCGCTTCATCAGCACGTCCCAGGCTCGACCCATGCGTTCGGGACCCCAGCCGGTGCTCGTTGGCTTGCCGGAGAAGCCATAGCCCGGCATCGACGGAATCACCACGTGGAAAGCGTCTGATGCACTTCCGCCGTGAGCTGTGGGATTAGTCAGTGGATCGATGATCTTGAGCTGCTCAATGATTGAGCCGGGCCATCCGTGGTTGATGATGAGCGGCAACGCATTTTCATGCTGCGATCGAACATGAATGAAATGAATGTCTAGCCCATCGATTTCGGTGATGAAGTGCGGCAAGGCTTTCAGTTTTGCCTCGACCTTGCGCCAGTCGTAATCTGTCGCCCAGTAGCGCGCGAGTTCTTGCATCGTCGCAAGCTGCACCCCCTGCGACGAGTCGGCAACAGTCTCCTTTTCGGGCCAGCGGGTCGCCATGATACGTTGACGGAGATCGTCGAGATCCGCTTGCGGGATGTTGATGGGGAAGGGGCGGATTGCGGTAGGGGCGGTGGACTGCACGGTCCCAGATTGAGCCGTGGTAATTTCCGGTTGGGCTTGGCTCGATTGAGCGTTTGCAGAACCGAATCGACCTAGCTGTGTGATCGCGATCGCCCCAGCTGCAATGCCCAAAAAGCGTCGGCGTGGATGGTTGGTTTTTTCAGACATTGATCTTTCTCCAATTGGTTTAACTCAACCTGCTCTAATCAATTTCGTGATACCTGTTATGCTTTTCGACCCAGAGCAGAGACCCGTTTGATCAAGCCTGCTATCTCTGGTGGGCGATCGCGATCTACGCTGGCGGCAAAGGTCTTTCTCTCATCAGTGCTTGAACCTAATTGCCTGCTGTGCCGAAGCTTGAAGCGGGTTTTTGTACTCTTCTACTCCGGCGAAGCGGACCGGGCATGAAGACTCCATGAATGCAAGTGCGCGCTCTAGTATTCAGGTATGGTGAACGTCTGCGTCACCTCCTGTCCGGGGAAGACGTTGTGGTTAGCGTCAACCAACTGAATCGTCACCTTATGCTGGCCCGGTGGCAGATTAGCGATGTCAACCGTGTTGGAGTCACTCGTATCTGCCCACCACCAAGGCAAATCATCGACGATGACGTGCAGGTGTCCGGCGCGTGGAGATACCTGGAGGGCGTTCGTTCCAAACACGGGTACGATATGCAAATTCTCCACACGATACTGCGCCCAGAAAACACCCTGAACCAGCCCTTCGGGAAGCGGGGAGTCTACAATCAGCTTAGGTGCGGACTCGTTCTCGATCGCGACATAGGGTGAAGCGCCACGAATGTCCTTAGCGCTCGCCTCGGTTAGGTTCTGGGTTTGAGCACTGGTTTGGATAGGTTGTTGTGCCAGCACGCGATCGGGGGTTGTTAGCAGCAGTGTTGCTGCAAAGAGCGCGATGAAGAGTCCTGAGAGTAGAACGAATACACCTAACGTGCGGGTTTTGGTTTTGTAATGTACTTTGTTTAGTTTGATCATGGTGTTTTCTCGTTAAGGTTACATATTGTCTGCCCACATACTTAGCTGTGATGGTGAGATGAACGATGGGTACGAATTCCATCGCTTAACCCATCGTTCAATTCAGTAAGGAGAGGGTTGTTGAGAACTCGACATGGCGAATGCTATTCTGACCGCATCATCTGGAAAGAACGGGCAAAAGCTCTTCCATGTAACGGTCAGCGGCTGCTGCTGCCTCTTCTGGACTGCTGCCATTTTGACGCGCACTCAGATAGGGGGCGTACCAGTCCCACCAGTGATGCTCGTCGTGAGTCTTCTCATAATGGTCGTGGCGTTCTGCTGTCTCGTGGAGAAGGGTTGCCAGGGTGGCAACGTCTGCTTGTGGAGAGTCCCATAGGCGACCAGGAAGCCGTGTTGTGACCTCCTGGAGCAACCAAAGGTTTCCATCTGGGTCTTCAAAGGAGGCAAATGAGAAGTAGGAACGACCTTCCGGGTCACGTCCGGAGATACGCGGGTTTTCCAAGGCGTTGTTGAAGGGACCACCAGCATAGTGGAAAATCTCACTGACGTTGACACCGCGATCGCTCAAGTCTTTGCGGGTGGCGTCGAGGTCGTCTACGGCGAGAACCAGGTTTTGCGCCGAGCCAGAATTGTTTGGAGTGGTTCCCTTTCCAAAGAGGATCGAGGCGTCCGAGTTGGGTGGTGTAAAATGCACGCCACGGAAGCCACCCTCCACTACGTCGATATCAAACCGCCAGCCGAGATTCTCGTAAAATGCTTTAGCGCGATCGACATCAGAAACATTGAATAATACAACTTCGAGTTTCATGTTTGGACTAGTTACGTGATTGCTACTCATCTTGTTCTCCTTTTGGTTAGTAAGTTTGCTGTTCAAATTCGTTACTGTTCATTCTTCTGCGATGCGAAGCAGTTCTCCCTGCGGGGTAATCGCCCCATCCACACCACTCAAGTTAGTTGAGTTAAACCCTCACCTCACCGAGGAAAAGGCAGCCAGTGCTAGCAACTCATTGCGGATGTCTTGCACCAGTGGAGCGTCCTTCTCGGTTTCAGTTTTGATCGCAATCCATTCAGGATCGATGAGGAAGAGACTGCAATTGCCAGATAGTTGCGATCGCGATATGTCTTGACAATTGCTGCACCGATGCTTTGGGACGCGCCGGTAATCACAGCAACTTTCTGTTCAGTGCTCATGGTAAAACTCCTTTGGAAAGCATGGGTTGAATGTTGCAAGCTAGGCAATGGTCTAAGCCGCGATGTTGCGGTCATGGTCAGTGCTGGTCGCAACTGGCAGCCATGCTTCGATGTCCTGTGCCAATTTTGCAGCGCTGCTTCGGTAGAATTTAACTGCGTCGTTGCCAGCGGGCAAATGCAGCGGAGGACTTTCTGTAGTGGTGAGTTGGAGAATTACCTGAGCAAACTTTTTCGGATCACCGGGCTGGTTCTTGTGTAGCGCGTCAGCTCCGATGCGCATTTGTCCTACCGTTTCTTGATAATCGTCAATGATAGTTTTAGCGGCAACATAAGATTCGGTGCTCAGAAAGTCGGTACTAAAAAGACCGGGAGCTACTGCCGTAACAGAGATGCCGAGCGGTGCCAATTCGACTGCCAGCCCTTTTGAGATTCCTTCAACTGCAAATTTAGTAGAGCCGTACAATCCCCAACCCGGTACTGCATCGTAGCCAAACAAAGACGAGATATTGATGATGTGTCCCATCTTTTGCTGGCGCAGGTAGGGCAACATGGCACGAGTTACGTTGAGTAACCCAAACACGTTAGTGTCATACTGTTTGCGGACTTCGGCATCCGTAAACTCTTCGGTTGCGCCAACCATGCCAAATCCGGCATTATTGACCAATACATCAACCCGACCGAAACGGGCAATGCCCTGCTTGACTGCCACTTGTACCTGTTCTTCCTGCGTGACATCCATCGGTACAACATGCAAATCTGGGTGGTTGTGCAGAGTAGCAGCGAGTTGTGCAGGTTGACTGCGAACCGTTGCGACGACTTGGTCACCTACTGCTAAAGCAGCTCTAGTAATTTCTAGCCCAAAGCCTCTAGATGCTCCGGTGATGAACCATACTTTCTGCGTTTTCATGGCGTGTCCTCGTTTTAGATGTTGTCTAATGTGTTGGTTTTAGGTTGATGAGTTTGCTGCTCAACTCGATTACATTCATTCTTCTGCGATCGCTCAATCCGCACCACTCAAGTTCTCTGAGTTAAAACGCGACTTATATCAGTTCTCAGTTTCGAGCTATGAGTTTTGAGTCACAGAACCCGACTCACTGAATTTGTTTGATAGGTTGGTGACGGCACAGGTGACAAGTCCGATGCACCTCTAATTGAATGGAATAGTGAGAGGTGCGAAGCTCGTAGGCAATCAACACGATTCCCCCAAATAAAACGGCAACTCCACCCAGAAAGACGATCAGCGCCATGTGTGATAGCCATCTGACATTAGTGGCGACTGCTATAGCAATGACCAGCATATCCAGCATAAAGACCAGGATGGAAATATAAATAAGAACAATGGCATCATGCACGAAATGATGGTGTTTCAGCAGATCCTTCAGCAGGGATTCAAGTTCTTGTACCCGCTGAGCTTTGTCCCAATTTTGAGCGAGATCGGACTCCTGCAAGTCACTCAGTGCCTGGTTAACGATACGTAGGCGATCGGCGAGGGAACCGTACCGGAGAATCAAGCCGTTTACCATGCCAGCACAAGCCGTGATCGTGACGACAGGCACAATGATCAGGCTAATTGTCCTTGTCACTTCCTCAATTGACGACATCATGCCACGCTTCCTTGATAAGGGTTATACCGCCCCAGTACTAAAAAACCTTGCAATTGTTCGTCTTACTCTTTGTCGTTGATGACCAAGTTCTGTTCATCAGTATTGGCAATCAGCACTGCTAGCAGGCGTGCAGGTTCAGTATCACTGGCATTGGCGCTAACCCGATGATGATCGCCAGGTAGTTCAAAAAAGTTTTCACCAGCGTGATACACCTGCTCTGGATTGTCATTGATTTTGCTGCGAATCGCACCGTCCAGAACTGTGGCATAGATGAAAGCCGAGGCTGCATGAGTGTGAGGAATCGATGAGACACCTGGCTCATATTCAACCAGTTGAACTTTCATGCTCTTGTCGGGCACATTGGGAAGGACATGATCGAAGACCAACGTTACCTTTTCACCCAACACCTGGGCTGAAGCTGGAGATACGGGGAGAGTTACGAATATGGAAAGTGCCATGAATAGAGAGAGAGCCACGAATGCAACTCTATGGAAAAATCTAGTTAACACTTCTGTTCTCCTTGTGAATACAAACGTGAACACGAATTGGTGGATATAAACCCGTTTGATGTGTTCTTATGCTGAATCAAGCCGATCGCATTGGACATATCACAGTAGGGGTTTGGCAATGCCAAACCCGTACAGGCGTCTGTTGCATTTTCAATTCAAATGAGTCTTAGGCTTTGTGTTCTCAACCCAACCGATGTCAGCATCAGACTCTCATTGCCGATCGCTGAGCGATCGCGCGATTGAGCCAGTCCTGGAAATGGGTCGAGCCGATGAGCGAGTTGCCCTGTGGAACCAGCTGATCATTCAATATCGCACCAAAGTAACGGGCGTGATTATCTATAACCACCTGACGTGAATCGTGAGTTGCACTCAAGAATTGACGAACGATTTCCTCAAACCAGAACCGATCTGGACCCGCTAAATCGACAATGCCGTTGACTGGCGCTGCTAAGGTGATATCGACCAGGGCATCCACAACATCATCTGACCAGATAGGCTGGATCAAGGCAGGGGGCAAGTGAACCGTTTGTCCGTCGTTAGGAAATTGAGCGATGATCGCCTCGATAAACTCAAAGAACTGTGTAGCGCGGACGATTGTATAGGGGATTGCTACGGATTGGATCAACGTTTCCTGAGCGACTTTCGCCCGCATGTAGCCGCTATCTGGGATGCGATCGGCACCGACAATTGACACTACAACATGATGAGCCACACCCGCGTCTGCTTCTGCCGCCAGCAGGTTCCGGGTTGACTTTTCGAAGAACTCTAACACCGCCGCATCCTCAAAAGAGGGTGAATTCGTCACATCAACAACTACTTGAGCACCCACTAATGCCTCAGCCAAGCCCTCACCTGTAACCGCGTTAACACCTGAAGAGGGGGAGGCTGCGATCGCCTCATGTCCAAGCTCCCGCAGCTTGCTCACAAGCTTCTTACCAATCAGCCCGCTGCCACCAATAACAACAATTTTCATAACAACACCTCTGGTAATCTAGAACATAATTGATTGATAGAATCAGCGGGCTATATCCTGGAGCTGGCTAGGGTTTGGTTAAAGAATGGGTAATCAGTGTAACCCTTCTCAAAACCACAGTTTTCCACTGAATCGTTGCAGGGAGGCGCATAGAACGTGGCAGAATCAGGTGCGTTGAGAGGCGCGTCAAGGCGGAATCGCTCTGGTAAATCTGGATTGGCAAGAAATAAATTACCAAATGAAACCAAATCAGCATTGTTTTCTGTCAATGCGGCGATTGCATTTGCTTTGGTATAGCCACCATTGACCATGAGCGTACCTTTATAGAGCGATCGGAACAGGCTGGTGGGAATTTTCTGTCCACCGTGACGCAAATCGGCTTCGCTGGCTTCCATCAAATGCAGATAGGCAAGGTCAAAGACATTGAGCGCATCAATCACGTAGCTAAAGGTTTCAACCGCATTGGAATCTGCCATGCCGTTGTAGGTATTGCTGGGAGAAAGTTTGATGCCTACTCGTTTTGCACCCCAGATCTGAGTGACCACTTCCGTAACTTCCAGCAGAAAGCGAGTGCGATTTTCTAACGAACCACCGTAGCGATCGCTTCTCTGGTTGGCATTATCCTGCAAAAACTGGTCAATGAGGTAGCCAAACGCTCCATGTAATTCCACGCCATCAAACCCCGCGGCTAGAGCGTTTTCCGCACCCTGCTGAAATTGACGGATGATCTCAGAAATTTCAGCAATTTCTAACGCCTTGGGTGTTACGTAAGGCTGCATTCCTTGGGGCGTGAAGGTTTGCCCCTGAGCGGCGATCGCGCTAGGACCGATCGGTGTTGCTCCCTCTGAATGCCAGAGTGGATGAGCAACCCGTCCAGCATGCCAGAGTTGCAAAAAAATCAGCCCACCCTGCTGATGGACAGCATCGGTTACAAGTTTCCATCCGGCTGTTTGCTCGGCGGTAAAAATGCCTGGTGTGTTGGCATAAGCCGTGCTGAGCGGTGAGACTTGGGCTGCTTCAGTAATGATCAAACCTGCCGATGCTCGTTGAGCATAGTACTCTGCATTCAGAACCGTAGGGATTTTCTTTTCCCCCTGACCCGCGCGGCTACGAGTCATGGGAGACATCACCATTCGATTGGATAGTGTCAAAGAACCCAATTCAAAGGGTGTGAACAGATCAATTGTTTTGCTCATCGTCGGTCATTCCTGGTGGTGCTTCTGTGGTTAGGGGCGATTACCCCGCAGGGGGAACTGCTTCGCATCGCAGCTACTCGTTCATTAATTTGGCTAGAGTTTCTTCGTACACAATGGTTTGGATTGTTTTTCCAATATCTTTTCCTGTTTCCAAGTCAGTCTTTTGTTTAGCCAGGAAGATTGAGTTTTGCCGTCACCGTCGCGAGTTTGCTACCAAGTTGCACGATACTGGTCTGTTGGACTTCATCCTTTAAATTGCCCTTCTCATCAAATGCTTGATAAGCGCTGCTAATTGCCTGCTGATCGGGCAACACCAGAACTCCAATGTTGCCCAGAATGGAACGGACGTGAACTAATCCTCGTAAGCCTCCCAACGCTCCAGGAGAAGCACTCATTAACACTGCAACCTTACCTGTGAAACACTCCAATGGAGGTTCGTCCGGTTCAGAACGCGATGCCCAATCGATCGCATTTTTCAGCAATGGAGTGATCGAACTGTTGTATTCTGGACAAGCAATCAGGAATCCCTGATGCGCTTTCATGAGAGACTTGAGCTTGAGGACATTCTCTGGCGGTCCCTCAGCCTCTTCCAAATCTCCATCGTAGAGG
Organism: Crinalium sp.; assembly: GCA_036703095.1. Classification (GTDB taxonomy): domain Bacteria; phylum Cyanobacteriota; class Cyanobacteriia; order Elainellales; family Elainellaceae; genus DATNPS01. Next base: position 21,365 of record DATNPS010000294.1, read on the forward strand.
GGTATGGGGAGATCGCGGAAATCCAGGTAGGTCACTTCTGCACCTGCGGCTTTCGCTCCCTCAACAGCAATTTTCACCAGTTTTTTGTTGATAGAATCGTGGCGAGCGCTCCCGGCAAACGCGAGAATTTTGGCAGTGGGCATGAATGTCTCCTTTCCTTTGAGTTTTTACGTAATGAGCCTACGAGTGTTGGGTTTTGAGCCATCCCCAATGAGTTAGGAAAACTGTTAACCGACATGAGCTACAGCGGTATCAACCAACCATTCCATCGGTCGCGGCTGGAAATTCAGTTCACGTTTTGCCTTGGCATTCGATGCCCCTCGCATCTGAGTTTGGTAGTAAACAATGTCCTCACCTCCCTCCAGTTGCAGAGCATCCTCAACCGATACCCGTGGTGGCGGTGGAGCATTCAGCGATCGCGCAAACGCAGACAGCCAGTCACGCACTGCTAAGGGCTGATCATCGACAATTAGATAAACACCCGGATTGCCCTGCTCGGCGGCAGCAACAGTGCCTATCGCGGCATCCTCAATGTGTATCCACGACCAGACGCCATCTCCATTGCCCACAATTGGAAACTGTTGCTGCCGTACCTGTTGCCCAACATCGCCATCTGAGTTAAACCAGGTGCCGGGTCCATAGAAGAAACCATAGCGTAAAGCGATTCCTTCCAGGTCAGGCGTTTGCAGCAAACGACGTTCAGTGTCGAGGACGAGGCGAGCATCCGCAGCAACGGCGGGGGAGGCATCAATCGATAAGGGAGTGTCCTCATCTGCCAACCCAGGACCGGGAATTCCCCAAAAAGCCATCGACTGTTTCACGAAACGGCGCACCCCGGCTGCCTTTGCTGCCGCCAGCACATTGCCTCCCCCCTCTGACCGAATCCGCGTATTCATCGCCGCTGTCGCATTCATAGATTCGCGACTGTAAGTTCTGGGTAGAGCGGTGAGTTGTTCAATCACCACTTCGGGTTGAGTGCGAATGACAGCCGCTTTCACTGACTCTGCGTCAAATACATCCGCGATCGCCGGTTCGATTCCCTGTGCCGCTAATGCCTGTGCTCTTTCTTCGGTGCGGGTCAGCGCGATAACGTGGTGCCCTCTAGCCAGTAAGTGGTCGAGCGTTGGGCGACCGATCGCGCCTGTTCCCCCGGCAACAAAAACCTTCATCTGTAATTCTCCAAGACTTATTGATTAGTAAAGTGCTGCATTGTATTGATAGTAGAAGGGGCAGAGGGGATGATAGTAACTCATTCAACTCATCCACTCCCCTGCTTCTTACCGTCCAGGAAGCCGAGTTTTCACCTCTTGGAGTATCCAGCCGTTGCCATCTGGATCATTAAATGAGGCATAGGAGGCATAGTCGCGACGGTTGGGATCAGGACCTGCTACCCGTCCTTTGGTTCCGCCGTAGGGGAAGACCCCGTTGCTAGGATGGAACACTTCACTCACCTCGATACCGTGCTCAATCAGTTCGGCGCGGGCTGCTTCAATGTCATAAACGATCAGGTATAGGCCTTGAACTGAACCCGGTGCGGCTGATGAAGTTCCTTTACCGAAGATGATTGAGGCTTCTGAGCCAGGAGGAGTAAACTGCACTACTCGGAAATCCTCACTAGGAACGAAATCGGCATCCAATCGCCAGCCCAAGGTTTTATAGAAGTCTTTGGAGCGATCGACATCGGCAACGGGCAATACAATAACTTCGAGTTTCAGGTTTTGACGGGTGACTTGATTGCTACTCATTTTGTTCTCCTTTCGGTTGCTATTCGGATTGATTACTTTTCATTCTTCTGCGATCGCTCAATTCAAACCACTCAAGTTCTTTGAGTTAACCTGCAACTTAATCATTTAGAATTAGAAGAAAGCAGGACGTCGCTGGAAGTCATCACCAAAGATACCTAGTGGTAGTTCTGCATCAGACAATTTATTGGGTTATGAAGAGCTGGCAGTCTTTGCAGCAATATGCTTGTCGCACTTGAGCGCTCTAGCTCGTTGCATGACCTTAATTTAGAGAACTCAAACAAATTTGTAGTCCATTCAAGGTACAGGGTTTAAGCCACATATTGTCCAACTGCTAGTTGATCTGAAGTATTGATTCAGATCCAACTTAAGTTCATGTTGGAGCAACCTTATACCCAACTTAAACGATAAATTTTGTACTTTATCCCCCTGTCTTAGGCAAATCTCGCCAGACCATTCTCACCCAGAACGTTTGAAGGGAAGGGCTTTCAAGCTTCCTTTCTCCTATGTTGGAAAAAGGAGTTGGGGGATGAGGGTGAACAACCCCTGGAAAAACTTTTAGAGACTTTTGCCTCATGGATAGCTTTACCAGAGGAAGGTCGGGAGAGATCACATCTGCTAAAAATTATTCAGTTGAATGCACTGTATGTTGACTGAGGAGATTACTTTGAGATTCAACTGGTTAAGCAGTGCTAGATCGTGAATGATGAGACCTTTAAAAAGTACCAAAAGATTTTATATTTAGTCAATCCAACTTTAGTTCATGTATTGCACAAACTAAATGCTAACTTCAAGTGAAATATATTGTTATCTATGAAAATACGTTGAGTGAACTGTACTGCTTGTGATTTATCTTGAGCAGTTATCTCTCGTTACAGGCGATCGCTTGGCTCAATAAGGTCTGCTCCGTTGGGCTAGATGAATTAGCAATCAGAATGACTTCTCCCGTTGGAGTGGTCTGCCATTCAGTCGCCTCAATCACTGAATTGGTGACAGATTCTTCCTGTTCCTGCATCTCCTCCTGCATCTCCCCCTCCCCGTGTCGCCACATCCCCGTGTCTCCTGCCTGAGGCACAACCAGAGTTCGTCTATCTTGCCACCTTACATCGTCATCAAGCTGCTGTTCAGGAGTAGGCGGCAAGCCACCACGACCTGTAATCACAAACGAGTTGCCCTCATTCGCAGGGCACCCTCGCGCAATTAGCTCAGATGCATCCGCTACATCTGTGGGTAAGGCTAGCAACCCAGCTGTCGGGTCAATCGTTGCGGTTGTGACATCCACTGTGCCTGGTAACGCAGTTGTCGCCCCGGTAGCAGTAATGTCGCTCAAGGGAGTGGAGGTAAAACTAGGTTGAATTCCGTAGAGTGCGATCGCATTAATGCTGACATTGCCACCTCTAAAGTTTTCAGAGTTCGCGCTGATGTTGCTGTCTTCGTTGGGGACTGCTACGAGGAATCCAGTATCAATTCCAATATCACCACCCGGAATGTTCCTACCAGTCGCATTCGTTGTGATGTTGCTGCCGTTGCGTAGGACAATGAGGGGCGATCGCAAACTAATATTACCTCCCCCTCCTGAGGTGTCTGCTCTGATTCTGCCTCCATTGTTGAGCAAGATGCGATCGGCTTCGACAAACAAGTTGCCTGCACTGCCTGTGCCCGTACTGCTGACGGTTACTTCGGCTTGGTCTTGGATATTGAGATTTCCTGTTCTAAGAGTTAAGTTGCCGCCAATTCCTCTGCCGCTAGTTTCTGCGGAGATGATAGAACCGTCTCCTGTTAACGTGATGGAATCTGGAGCAGTAATGGTGAGCCTGCCCCCGCGACCGCTGCCGGAGGTAGAAGCCGAGATTTGGGCACCAGCATCAAGTTCTACCCGCACAGTTTGTCCGTTGCCACGGGGTTGAATGGTTAAGTTCCCGGCATTTCCAGTACTGGTCGTGCCTGCAAACAGACCGCTATTTCTGCCCGATAGCTGGAGGATAGGGGTGTTGAGGGTGAGGTTGCCTGCCTGACCGCGACTTGAGGTGCTGGTCCGCAGTTGAGCGCCACGGCTCAACCGCACGGCATCAGCACTCACAATGATGTCACCCGCGTTTCCGACTCCAGATGCGATCGTCGAGAGTCGAGCGTCACCCAGCAGTGAGAGTGTGCCTGCTGTGATATTGATCGTGCCACCATTGCCTGTGCCCCCGGCTGAAGTGGTAATGGGGCTACCTCGCAGCAGGATAGAATCTCGCACGTTGAGGTTGATGTTGCCCCCTTCACCAGATGCGGTTGCAGCAGTAATTGAACCGCCGCGATCTACAACGATCGAGTTAGCATTCACCCGCAATGTGCCCGCACTTCCGGCGCCATCATTACTGACAGTAACCTCTGCCCCATCCATAACGCTTAATCGGGGAGTGTTGATGGTCACGCTGCCTGAATTTCCGCTGGGTCTGTCAGGTAGCCTATAAACCTGTCGTACTAATTCAGGCAAAATAGGAGCAGACGAACCCAAAAAACTGGAAGTAAGACGACCTAATGCTGTACCGTTTAGTTCAACAGCTTCACTGGCATTAATGATGAGACTACCAGCATTACCACCTCCTAATGTAGACGTCGCAACTGTGCCTCCATCCTGAAGTATCAATCTTGAAGTATTAACTGTAAGGCGACCAGCATCTCCAACAACAGCAACAGCAACTAAGTTACTGACGCTGGGAAGAGCACTCTGTCCACTGACTTTTATAAAGTCAAGCGCACTCAATGTCACATTTCCACCACGACCAATTCCATATGTTCCTGCCCCTATGGTTCCTCCTTCGAGAACCGTTAACTCTCGCGTTAATAGGGTGACGTCTCCTGCACCTCCAGAGCCATAAGTTCCAGTACCAATACTGCTATTCAAACCAAGATTGAGGGGTGAAAACCCAGTGACTTGTATTGAATCAGACGCTTGTGTGACGACATTACCCGACCTACCAGGACCATGGGAGTCGGTCTGTATTCCTGCTGCATCTCGCACTAACAGATGCTGAGTTAAAACTGTAATATCTGCTCCACGTCCAATTCCCACCGTTTGGCTACTCAAACCTCCTAGAAAACTACCACCAGGACCAGTTCCACTGAGTTCTAGAAACCGAGTAACATTCACGTTGATACTTCCGCCTGTTTGAGATCCCTGGTTTCGAATGAACAACAGTGATCCATCTGTTAGTAATACTTGACTACCCTGCACTTGAATTAAACCGCCACCACTTGCATCGGCTAACGCCTGTTGTGAGAGGCAAATATTACCAAAGCGTTGACTGCCTTGATAATCAAACGCAAAGCCAGAACTTGTAGAACTGAGATTGACTTGCCCATTACGAACGCTTCCCAATTCAATTCGTCCTTGCTCTGCTGTTAATGTGCCGCCATTAATGTCTATATCTCCGCCAATTAAGGCAAGGGTTTGACCGACTGGTACCCGCAAACCTGCTGTACTACTTCCCCTAACAATAGGAGAAAAAATAGGAACTGAGACAGATAAATCATATCCATTCCCCTGGAGGCTAATTTGTCCCGGAGTTGCTCCCATCTGCAACCCAACCGGAACACTCACGGTTAATAGCGGTGCTGTTTGAGGATTCGTAGCACTGTACTGAAAATTATCCGCAAAGTTAATGCTGTTAGCCGTCGTGGCAATAAACGAACCCCCAATGTTTAGTCGGGCATTGGGACCAAACAAAATACCATTCGGGTTCAGCAAAAACAGATTCGCCGTGCCATTGGCTCGAATCACGCCATCAATACTCGAAACTGACCTACCCGTAACACGGCTGAAAATATTCCGTACATCCGCTGCATTGTTGAAGAAGGCAGAACCCCCTGTAGGGACAGACAATTGCTGGAAACTATGGAAAAGATTACCCCCTCGTCTGGCTCCTCCATCAATCTGGAAATTGGGATTGCCAGAGACTTGCGATCGCTCCCCCATTGGCAATGTGTCATCGGGGATCACTTGAGCAGCGATCGGTTGAGCATACAGCAACACACTTGTGAGACTGCTCGTCACAAACCACATTCTTCGACCCAATCGACTCATGGCGCTGTCCTCAAACGTCATAGGGTGAAAGGCACTAAAGAGATTTTAAGACCATGCAAAACTATTCTTCGTCTAGAGCAATTACCACTTGGGGAAATACTTCGCATTGCTCACCCCACAATAGAATAATCGACCGCACAAGACCAGATAAGATCGATAAATTAATGTTTTGGAAAGGATTGAAATTACTCTCGGTTTACAGTTAAATTGACTAGAAATTCTTCAATTAATGCACTTGTCATTCACTCTTGAATGTCATCTCTCATGACAAGCGATCGCCTGACTGAGTGAATCTTGCCCTGCTAGGTTAGATGAATTGGCAATCAAAATTACTGCTCCCGTTGGAGTGGTTTGCCATCCAGTCGCCTCAATCACTGGGGTGTTAGAGACGTGAAAAGAGTTGGTGCCAGATTCTTCCTGTTCCTGCATCTCCCTCTCCCCGCGTCCCCACGTCCCCGCGTCTCCTTCCTGAGGCACAACCAGGGTTCGTCTATCTTGCCACCTGGCATCGTCATCAAGCTCTTGTTCTAGAGTGGGAGGCAAACCACCACGACCTGTAATCACAAATGAGTTGCCCTCATTTGCAGGACAGCCGCGAACAATTAACTGTGAGACATCTACTAACTCCACTGGAAGCTCAACTAAACCAGACGATAGGTCAACTTCTACGCCAGCAATATCGATCGTGCCACTCAAGGCTGATGTCGCTCCAGTCGCCGTAATATCGCTCAAAGAGGTGGGTCTAAGCTGGGGTTGAATCCCAGAAATAGAAAAGGCATTAACGCTAACGTTACCGCCACGAGCGTTTTCAGAATTGGCACTAATATCGTTGTTACTGCTAGACCCAGCAATCAAAAACCGAGTGTTGAGCGTAATATTTCCGCCAGGAATGATGCCTCCTGAGACGTTAGTGGTAATGCTGCTCCCGTTTTGCAAAGTAATGAGGGGCGATCGCACATTAATGTTTCCTGCGCCCCTAGGGCCTGTAAATAAATAAGTTCATGCTTTTTCGAGGATTAGGGTTCGAGGATGGAGAATGTAATTCCAGGGCGGACAAATCTTGCGATGAGTGATCTTGAGTGCCGCCATTTCCTCGTCTGAAACTTTGACTTTAGTGGGATAGCTGCCCTTGAGTTGGGCGGCTTTGACCGTTAATCCGGTTTGGGTTGTTGTACCTCGAATCAGAGCAGTCATCCGATTGAGGGAACGTAACGGTTTGCCTGCCCAATTGAGCGAAATAAAACTGAACAACCGATGCTCAATGGGATTCCACTTGGAAGCACCCGATGGATAATGGCAAACCATCACCTCAATGCCATAGCGGTCTGCTAAGTGCGGTTGCAGTTGACGCTTTCAGTTGCGAACCCGGTACCCGTTGCTGCCCCCCGAATCACACAGGATCAACAACTTGCTTTCATCGGCAAAACGGGGACGGTCTTTGCGTTCAAACCATCGCTCAATGGCATCCACTGCAAAAGCT
>DATNPS010000303.1:0-22989 GCA_036703095.1 Crinalium sp.
CGCGGGCTAAGCCCGCGCCCAATCTCACAACTCATTTAGGATTGCTATATAGCGATTCTCAGTCGCATGGAATACAGGTTATTTTGTTGGGAGCCACGCAGAGCGTGGCTCCCAACAAAATAATCGTGTGTTATCTAAGGATCGCGAACAAATAAAACCCGGTTGTTCTTTGAGAACCACGCAGAGTGCGACTCTCAAAAAATAACTGTAGTTTACCTAAATGAGAATTGCTGTCAGTTAGTATGAGAAGACAGTTTTAGTAGATCGCAAAGTCCACTATCATCCTCTTCAAGAAGCCCTTTTCAACGTCATTTTTTCCGCCTGGTTGATTCAAGATTTGAGCTGCCAGGGTTTTTTGTAACGCAAGTTCGATAAACGGGCTTTGATCTGGAGCGCGCATCGCATGATATCGGAAAAAGCCAAATTTTGCGTGAGCGTCTTGTGCACAAAATTGGGCTACCAAATTCACTCTTATTAAAAGGTTTTCCTTGCCGCTATAGGCAAACTTTATAAAGGATCTTATACATATCCATGCCTTTTATTACTATTAAATAATTTTTATATCGTAATCAATCAATTCATGCGGAGAATCAAGCGGCAGTAGCTCAGAGTAGCAAATACGCAAGATGATCTTTATGCGGGATTTCGAAAATGGGTGATTTATGTGGCTCGTACAACAACATTATCAAAACAACCACCAGAATAACTCATCCCTCAGAAGAGTTGGCAATTCAACGGTATGCATCGCTTTCATCTATGACGAGTACAGCAAAAGACAAGGTTTGAACGGAATGAAGGGTTTCCATCCCTTCTTGGGGGCGAAGTCCCCAACCCTACGTTGCAAAATTTGGAGTTTGCAACACTAGCAGACAGATCAGACTGAAGAAATAGTAAAAACTGAATTGCTTATCGTAATAGCCTGAATGCTAACCGATCTAATCTCGATTATATAAATGAACTTTACAATCTCTCATTACAAAAAGGAGTTTAATAATGGATATGTCACTCACTGAAATGACACTTGATGATCTAATGCGACTTTCGCAGCTTCGCAGTGAACGTCTGCATAGTTTCTTTGCTCAAAGTTTATTGCATTGCGTCTTTCGCCGTAGTCGCCACAACCTATTGATCATTCATTGTCCAGAAGCTTGGATGGTGGATATGCTACTACCAGACTTAGAAGAATTATGCGATTATGCATGGCTGATCTTGGGAGCTGAAGCGATCGCACTGTATTTTGCTCAAGAAGAAATTTGTCGTGTCGATCATTGTAACGTTCATAGCGCTACTCGTGCATGTTCCCAATAAATTTAACTAGTTTTTAATTCTTCGTTCAGTATCCGTAACAGCAGCCTAAAGAAGAGTTGGTGACTTCAGCCAGATTTCAATCACAGTTCCTTCTACTTGAAATCTTCATAGGTATTAATATGTTGCTCTCAAATGAACTCCCTCTAAATTCTAGAATGCTCGAAGATACTCAGATCCTTGTAGTAGACAACGATCGCGACAGCAGAGATCTTTATGCTTTTTCCCTGGAAAATCATGGTGCAAAGGTAGCAACCACTGGCTCGATCCAAGACGCATTAAACTTCCTTGATTGGTACATTCCTACCGTTTTAATTTGTGAAATGAGATTCCTGGGCGAAAGCGTTTATCCCCTGATTCAACGAGTCAGATCCCTGGCATTTAGTAGTGGCAGACCAATCCCCATCCTGGTTACGTCTACATGTCCTCCAATCAGCCTTGCTCAACAGTTGACGGTAAAAGTCGAAGCATATCTACTCAAGCCCATTGATATTAACAGTTTCGTGGATCAGGTTTGGAGCCTGACCCTTGTGTCAAGTATTATCTATCTACCCAGCATTCGTTCGCAGTGGGAGACCCAGAAGTCAATCAAAATGTTACCGTGTGCTGCTGAAGGGAGATGAATTTATGTCTCAAGACCTCTCCTCATTTTGGCATCTACCTGCCGCCCAGGTGTTAGAGCAGCTCCAGAGTAGTCCCCAGGGGTTGAGTCAGCCAGACGCCCAGAAACGGCTGATTCAATACGAAGCCAACCGTCTGAAGCAGAAGCAGCAATCTCACACGCTGGCGCTATTGGTGAACCAGTTCAAGAGTCCGATCATTTTGATTTTAATGGCGGCGGCAATTCTCTCCAGTTTTCTGGGAGATGCTCTGGATGCCGTAATTATTTTGGTGATCGTGCTGGTCAGTGGACTGCTGGGATTTTGGCAGGAACGGGGGGCAGCGGATGCCATTCAAAAGCTGCTGGCGCTGGTGGAAGTGAAAGCGCGCATCTTGCGGAATGGCGAAACTCAGGATATTCCCGTTGATGAAGTGGTGCCCGGAGATGTGGTACAAGTCTCGGCAGGCGACAGTATTCCCGGCGATTGTTTGATTTTAGAGTCGCAAACGCTGTCGGTGGATGAAGCCACTCTGACTGGGGAAACCTATCCGGTGTCTAAAGAAGCGGGGATGTTGCCCCTTGAAACAGGGTTGAGTCAACGCACCAATAGCCTGTTGATGGGCACCCATGTTGTGAGTGGCAGTGCTCAGGCTGTGGTCGTGCATACGGGCAAACTGACCGAGTTTGGCAAGATATCCGAGCGGCTGAAATTTAGGCCCCCCGAAACCGAGTTTGAAAGCGGCATTCGCAAGTTTGGCTACTTCCTGGTGGAAGTGACGTTGATCCTGGTGGTGCTAATTTTTGCAGCTAATGTCTATTTGCAGCGTCCGATGTTGGACTCATTTCTGTTCTCGCTCGCATTAGCGGTAGGGCTGACACCACAATTATTGCCTGCGATCGTCAGTATTAATCTGGCGCACGGAGCGAAACAGATGGCGACCAAGCAGGTGATTGTCAAACGCTTGCCCGCCATTGAAAACTTTGGCAGTATGAATGTGCTGTGTTCCGACAAGACTGGAACGTTGACCGACGGCATGGTGCGAATTCGCTCGGCATTGAATGTTGATGGCAACGAAAGTGAACGGGTTTTGTTTTACGCTTACTTAAATGCGGCGACTGAATCGGGCTACGTTAATCCGATTGATGAGGCAATTCGCACGCATCAAACCTTTGATATCGCTGCATACAAAAAGCAGGGCGAGATCCCCTACGATTTCAATCGGAAGCGGCTCAGCATCCTGTTTAGCAAAGAAGGGGAGCATCTGCTGGTAACTAAGGGAGCGCTCACCAATATTCTCGAAATCTGTTCATTTGTCGAGCAAGCAGATGGCCAAACCGTAGATCTTGCCCCCCAGCACGAACAGCTCCTGCAACGGGCTGACACATTGGGACGTGAAGGCTCTCGCATTTTAGGCGTTGCCTATCGCCGCCTGACAACAGACCAGCTTAACCTCAAGGATGAAACAAACCTTACCTTTCTCGGTTATCTTGCCCTTTACGATCCACCGAAATCGGATATCAAAGGAACGATCGCTGAGCTGGCAGAGCTAGGCGTAACCCTCAAGATGATTACGGGGGACAGTCACGCAGTCGCTGCCAGCATTGCGCAACAGGTAGGGTTGCCACAAGCCCAGATCTTGACAGGTTCCGAGATGCAAAAACTGAGTGATGCTGCTTTAATGCATCAGGTCAATCGGGTGAATGTGTTTGCGGAAGTGGAGCCGAACCAGAAGGAACGGATTATTGTGGCGCTCAAAAAAGCCGGAAACGTCGTGGGCTACATGGGCGATGGCATTAATGACGCGTCTGCACTCTACGCTGCCGATGTAGGAATTTCAGTCGATACAGCCGTAGATGTGGCCAAGGAAGCGGCTGACATCGTGCTGATGCAAAAAAATCTGGATGTCTTGCTTGGCGGTATCAAATCTGGACGAACGACGTTTGCAAATACGCTCAAGTATGTGTTTATGGCAACCAGTGCTAACTTCGGCAACATGTTTAGTATGGCGGGCGTTTCGCTATTGTTGCCGTTTCTACCCCTGCTCCCCAAGCAAATTTTACTCACCAATCTGTTGACTGATTTTCCAGAGATGACCATTGCCACCGATCGCGTTGATCAAGAGCAAGTCACTCAACCTCGTCGCTGGGATATTCGCTTTATCCGCAGCTTTATGTTGGTGTTTGGATTCCTCAGTTCGGTGTTTGATTACCTCACCTTTGGAGCCTTGCTGCTGTTGCTCCATGCCAACCCAGCACAATTTAGAACAGGTTGGTTTATTGAATCAGTAATTTCGGCATCCATGATTGTGCTGGTGATTCGCACACACCAATCTATCTTTCACAGTAAACCCAGTCCCTATTTGTTCTGGACAACGATCGCGATCGCTGTTGTCACGGTTATCTTTCCCTATACCCCGCTAGCACCCCTACTGGGGTTTCAGCCCTTACCCGTTGAATTCCTGTTGGTGCTGTCAGCCATTGTAGGACTCTATATCTTCTCGGCAGAAACCGTTAAGCGGCTGTTCTATCAACACATTCGGTCTTGACTATGCTGCATCCCCTAATTCTATTTCTAATGACGACAACCTATGAAGCGTAACGCTTTGAGAGATTTTCAGCTTGTTTTGGCACTGCATTTATTGTTTACATAGACTATGATCATAAATGTAAAGCTTAATATGAGGCATCCCATGAGCTACACCAAGACCCAAGGGAAAACCCTCAACTTCAATGAAAAGCATTACAGCAATGGTAGTGAACTAATCCCTGCTGAAGTTCAAGCCAATATCTGCCATGACAAAGCTCAGCCAACTCATACTCCTTTCGCAGTGGGTTACACCATCGATGATGAAGGGTTGATCGACAACTTTGCGACTGAGCCTAATGTGTATCCATCAGATTATCCTTCACTACGGCAACAGTGGCAATATAGCGTTCTAGGGGCAAGCGCTATTCTATTTGTTGTCATGTTGATGCTGATTACCTTTTCTGTTAGCTAAGCCTTCACCTCGTTTGTTTAAGCAGATAGCATTGTTCTAAATTGATTAGAACAATGTGTTTTTCCTGGTTCTTGTAAAAAGTGTTAAGCATTTACGAGGGGATGATGAATTGTGGCACTGGACGTTCGGGCTAGGATTCCCGTTATTAGCCGAATGGACGTCGCGCATTACGCAACGCATTCCCCTGCGGCTCATTACCTGGAATTCTGTCTCTGGCCTGTCTGACTGAAATAAATGTATGGATTTGGTGTCTGAAGCTGAGAATGGTTAAAATCAATCATTGCAAACTACAATAGAGATATACACAGCGACAACGCTACACGTTGCGAGGCAGCCAATATGGATGCCAATGAAGTTTTAAAACGATATACAGACGGAGAAAGAAATTTCAGATTGCAAGATTTGAAAAATCTGAGCTTTGTTCAAGCCAATTTAAGTGGTGCTGATTTTACGGGTGCAAATTTGAGTGGTACAGACTTGAGCAATGCAGATTTGAGCAATGTCAACCTCAATTGGACAATTTTGAAAGGAGCAAATTTAAGGAAAGCGAATTTAAGAGGGACAAAAATGCCAGATGGTAGAATTCACAATGATTACTTAGAAGCTGCCAATTATTTTGGTATTTAAGGCCGCGTTTTTCAAGATAATTTTGATGGAGATTTTTTATGTCGAAACAACAAAAGAGCAACAAAGAATCTAAAAAACCGAAAGCAACTCCTGAAGAAGGCAAAAAGCAAAAGAAAGATCCAAAACGATACGATGGAAGCATTGCAGGATTGTTTGGACATCAAAAATAACGCTCGTTGATGTAATTCAGCTCTGCTCTTTATGAACTGCGATCGCTTCATCACTAGGAGTAAAAGTCCGGAGTGAGTCAGGTGTCATTTAATGCTGAATGCCCGATCGCCCGAATTTTGTAATCAACAGGGTCGTGTAGGTTAAACGTCCGCAGATTGCACCAATAGCGATCGAAACCATATTGAGCAACCGTCGATCGTGCTCCCATCACATCAAAGATTTTGCTGGTAGTCTCTAATCCTACTCGTGCAATAAATGCTTTTGCTGTGGCAACGTGGATTGGCATTTGCGATTGTTGGCAGACTATTTGCTGGATGGCGATCGCATTCGTCTACCTTGGGGATGTATTGGTGGCAAAGATAATGCTGATCTATTTGATGCGGCGGTCGGAGCCATTACGTTTGCCTATCTTCGCAACCGTATTTGTGCACTGCGCGATATGAGTGCTGGAGCCGCAACGGCATTACGAACTGCTGTTGATCGATTACTCACATCACTCTATTAAATCAATCATTCGCTTTAAGTAGGCAAGCCTAATTAGACCAAACCCAGAAAACCGGGGGAGTGCCCCTCCGGGGCACTCCCCCGGTTTTTCTATCTAATGTTTAATTGTGCCTACCTACTTATCACAGAATATGTTAGCAACATAACGTCTCTCAATCCAAGTAGATAACGCGTTAGGGCGATCGCCTAATGCACTCTAATGATGCTGCTTCACATTGCAGCAATACTTAATGTTCACATGAATTCGTAGCGCCATTTCAGCCACCTGTCGGGCGGCTGAAATGGTGCAAAAAGGTGTCCTGCGCGACGCGCAGGACACCTTTTTGCGCATTCGTTGAATTTACGTAATGTTCAATTACTGTCGATCGCCAGTGAAACTCTGTCTCCCCCAACGTTTTGCATTGCACTTAACAGATTTGCTAACTGCTCATACTCAACTTTGCGATCGGCTTTTAACAACACAGCTCCTTGAGGATTTTGACTCAGATACGTCTCAATTTGACGCGCTAATTCTGCATCAGTAACCGTTTTACCCTGAATGGCAATTTGGCCTTGAGTATTGAGGACAACCAGCATGGGATCGGGAGTCGTCACGGCTGAACCACCTGCATCTGGATTAGGCAGTGTGACGTTTAAGGCTCGTTGCTGAGTGCTTAAAGTCATTGAGATAATAATGAAAAAAGTCAAAATGGTCATCAGAACATCCATCATAGGCACCAGATTCACGTCTGGCATCTGACCATTTTTCTGTTGAGTTTTGAAGCGCATATGATCCTCAACGTCCGTTTGGTGAACTGGTATTCACTGACGCGCCTGGATATGCGGGGTTGAGCAGTGAGGTTTCAGTTTGATACAGCGTAGGTTCGTACCATACCTGCCGATAAATCAGCTCTAGTTCTCCTCCGACGATGGAAAAGTATTCCACTTGCTTGGCCTGTAAGCTGACAAACACGCGAAAAACGCTGAGCGCAATCACGGCTGCAACCATGCCGCCTGCGGTTGTCGTTAGCGCTTCACCGATGCCTGCGGCAGCGCGCGTGGTATCTGCGGCGGTACCGCCACCTCCGATGTTGAGGTTATTAAAGGTCATGATCAGACCCGTCACCGTTCCCAACAGACCGAGCAGAGGCGCGATTCCAACGACGCTCTCTAACAGTTTGTCACCCCGACGCATTTCAATAAACTCGCGATCGCCTGCTGTTTCTAATGCCAAGCGAAACGTCTCAGGCGTCGGGAAGTTGAGCCGCAGAGGAGCTAATAAGAATCGGCCAATCGGCAAATGGTCTGCTTGACGAGCGATCGCGGCGGCTCGTTCTAAATCATAATGAGCCGCTTCCAATACATCATGAACGATGCGATCTTCCTGGCTCAGGAATCGATACCAAAACCAGGCGCGCTCTATGGCTCGACCGATCGTGAGCACTGACATGGCTACGATTGGAATCATGAGTGGGCCACCTTTGGCGATCACATGATAAACAGTTGACATAGGTGTAATCCTTATTCCGGTTGGCTTTTCCAAATCACAACAATCGTGCCGCTGCCATCTTGCGTGGGCACCAGATTGACATACAGCAATAAATCGTCCTTCGTCACGGTGTATAGCGGGCCGCCCCCATACTGCTGCGGCGTTTCTGACGATGTAAAGCCGCTATTGAACAAGTTGGTTCTGAAGTAGGAGTCAAAGAAAGTATCAGGTGACTCATCCAGCACTAACTTCATCACACCAATTTGATCGTGGGGAGTTTCACCCGAAAAGAAGGGATCAGGCTGGGCAAAGTTTGCGCGTGTCGCATCTTCTGCGGCTAGCCCTGCCAACACGTCATAGATTGCGGCGGGAACCTCGATCGCCTGAGTCAGGTCGGCTAGCGTCCTTGGTGCTTCCGACAGCACGTATAGGGTTCCTTTTCCGTCAACCTGAATCAGGCTCAGGAATTGAGTCAACCCGTCTCTTGAAACCTGGTACACTCTGCGGTTTGGCTCATTAATGGTGAGCTGTGCTGTGTATCGTTTGCTCGCCAATTCACGCTGAAAGTAAGACGATACCTCCTCTAATCCTTTGCCCGTCTGTAGACAGGAGGGCAGGTTATAACAACCGGGCTGCGCACCGGGATATTGCGGAAAATCTTGCCAGGGATTTCCGGCGACAGGTGCAGCATCTGGAGTGGGGCTAGGCTGAGTGGTCGGTGTGGGTTGTGCTGCCGGTTGAGCGACTGGGGAGGGTTTGGCTGCTGGAATGGGAACCGCATTCGTGCGACGAATGGGGCGTCTGGGTTGCGTCGGTGGGGGCGATCGCCTCGCGGTGGGAGATGACCTAGCAATTGGTTTTGCCTGCGTTGGGAGTTGTGTGATCCGCACATTTCTTTCTTCTGTTTTCGGGGCAGGCGGTTTCTCTGATTCAACGGGCAACAGTAGCAGCAATCCATGTAAACCCAGTGAAAGCAGGGTCGTTAGCCAGATCAGCCGATTCAGAAAGAATCGCTTCGGTTGCTGGGGGGTGTGTAACCAAATGTCGGCACCAGGTAAATGTGCAGTCGTGTCCTGTAAAACCGTATCCGATGCGGGGAGTTCCGAGAGGTCGGGGGACTCGGAAACAGGCAGTTCTGTATTGGTTGGGCTGGAATGTGCGGGTATGGACACAGAATTTGGATAGAAATGAGGGTAAACGGTTGATTACAGCCATCCATTACGAAGAAATGATCCGCTCCCAGTGATGGTAGATAACGCTTGAGAGCTATACTCAGCGCGATCGCCCAATGATCAACCGGGAACGAATCTTTTGCTTGGCAAATTGAAAGAGGATGTTAGAGGAAAATATACCTGTTGAAGGGTTAGCCGTGTTTAACGTCCTGTATAAATTTGGTCAAAGATGGCACCATCGTCAAAAAACTTTCTCTGAATTTCAGGCCAGCCACCAAAATCTTGAGCCGTATACAGCCTGTTGACTCGCGGAAAACGATTTTGCACCTCTCTAGCCACCTGGGGATCAACTGGACGGAATCCAACACTGGCAAATTGCCGCTGAGCTTCGGGGGTAAACAAAAACTGAACAAACGCTTCTGCTACAGCCCGAGTTCCATGTTTGTCAACATTCTTATCAACAACTGCAACCGGAGCATCAATTGAGATGTTCACTGGAGGAATCACTGAAAAGAAATTTTGTTGCCCTTGCTGTGCTGCAAGAATGGCTTCATTCTCATAATTCAGCAGCACATCGCCCTGTTCAGCAGTGAAGAAAGCTTCTGTTGCTTCACGTGCATCTCGTGGCAAAACGGGTGCATTGCGATAGACCTGTCCCACAAAACTACGAGCCTGGTCTTCGGTTCCACCCGTCTCTGTAACTGATCCCCACAATCCCAGGAAATTCCAGCGTGCTCCACCTGACGTTTTGGGATTTGCTGTCACCACACTCACATCTTGACGCGATAAATCACTCCAGGTACGAATGCGTTTGGGATTTCCCTGACGAGTCAAAAGCGCAACGACGGAATGCGTCAGGATTGCGTTATTGGGGGCTTCTCGTTCCCACCCTGGTTCAATCAAATTAGCCTGTTGAATCTTGTTAACATCGATCGCCAATGCCAGTGCAACGACATCTGCTTCCAGACCGTCAATCACAGCACGCGCCTGAGAGCCAGAACCGCCATAGCTAGTCTGGATCTCTACGGGTTGACCGTTGTGTTCTCGCTTCCACTTGTCTACAAACAGGGGAATAATTCGTTCGTAGGCGGCTCGTGTCACTGCATAGGAGACGAGCGTTAAGTTAACCGAGGGCGGAGTTTGGCTGATCAGTTGCTTGCCTGCGTTGGTATAGTTTGCCATTGCGGAAGCTGTTGTTGGGATCAGCGCACTGATGCCAATACCGACTGCAATTAATAAGGCAAACGCTTTGGGAGAGGGTTGTTTGAGCGATCGCCATAAGCGAGTCATGGCCTCCCAAAACTGCCGTTTAGCCGTTTGAATGAATGGGACTCTTCGCGGGGGAAAGAATAGTTTCATGGAAATTGTCAGTATATGCAATTAAAATACGGTAAATCGATCCAAGTACCGTATATTAATAGACAAAAATCCCATATTGAAGGAAAAAGATCAAGCTTTTGAATGACAGGCAAGAGCGGCCTATTGATGCTAAGTACATAGGCAAAATTGGATACAAGTCCCCTTCAGGATGCTGCACCCATCCTCTGGAGATTTTCAAAGTCTAACCGCTGATCTCACTCAGCCATCTCTGAGATTACGGTAAATCGCCCAGTAACCTTGTTTATTGATCAAAATTGCCCATGACGTATTCGCGCAAGAAGAAAACATCCGCTAAGGCAGACCAGTTTACCGAGTCGGTCATTCGAGAAATGACGCGGGTAGCCTTGCAATATCAGGCGATTAATTTAGCGCAGGGATTTCCTGACTTTCCCTGTCCCAATGAGTTAAAGCAGGCGGCCTATGAGGCGATTGCTCACGATGTAAACCAGTACGCGATTACCTGGGGCGATAAGCTGTTTCGCGATGCGATCGCCCATAAAGTACAGGGGTACCTCGGTTTAACGGTTGATCCAGAGCGAGAAATCACGGTGACGTGCGGTTCAACGGAAGCGATGGCTGCAACCATGCTGGCGACGGTCGATCCGGGTGACGAAGTGATTGTGTTTGAGCCGTTCTATGAAAACTACGGCCCAGATGCGATTTTGGCGAATGCTACACCTCGTTACGTGACGCTGCATCCACCTGACTGGACGTTTGATGAAGCCGAATTGCGTCAGGCATTTAACGAAAACACAAAAGCGATTATTATCAACACGCCTCACAACCCAACGGGTAAGGTGTTTAGCCGAGACGAACTAACGGCGATCGCCAATCTTTGCCAGCAGTGGGATGTATTGGCCTTTACCGACGAGATTTACGAACATATTCTCTATGACGGTACGGAGCATGTCGCTCTGGCAACCCTTCCAGGTATGGCAGAGCGAACCGTTACGATCAATGGTTTGTCGAAAACCTATAGCGTGACCGGATGGCGAGTGGGGTATATTATTGCTCCTCCAGAGTTAACCTCTGCAATTCGCAAAGTCCACGATTTTCTCACGGTAGGAGCCGCCGCACCGTTGCAACGAGCAGGTGTTGCTGCCATGCAGTTGCCGTTGAGTTACTACGCAGAGTTGGTTAAAACCTATCAAACCAAACGAGATATTATCACGCAAACGCTCGATCAGGTTGGAGTTCCTTACTTTAAGCCAAACGGTGCGTATTATGTTCTGGCAAACATCAGTTCATTTGGTTATCCCAATGATGTTGAGTTTACCTATGAGCTAATCAAAACGATTGGAGTTGCGGTTGTACCTGGTTCCAGTTTCTTCAGTCAACCTGAGTTAGGCCGTAACTTAATTCGCTTTTGCTTTAGCAAGACTGAAGCAACACTGAATGCAGCACGAGAACGGCTATCAAAACTAAGCCATCTATAGAAGTTGTTCTAAATATTATGTCTACGGATCTCTCTAATCTCTCGGCGATCGCACTCACTCATCGCTATCGTCATCACACGCTTTCTCCTGTTGAGGTGACACAAGCGGCACTAGATCGGATTGCTCAATTTGAAAAACAGGTAAACGCGTTTGTATTAGTAGATGCAGAAAAAGCGATCGCCAGTGCACAAGCTTCAGAAGAACGCTGGTATCGAGGAGAAGCGCTCAGCGCAGTGGACGGTGTGCCCACAACTGTGAAAGATTTGCTACTGGCCAAAGGCTGGCCGACGCGACGCGGCAGTAAGGCGATTTCGCCGGATCAACCGTGGGATGAAGATGCTCCAGCGATCGCTCAGTTGCGATCGCAAGGGGCCGTTCTACTGGGCAAAACTACGACCTCAGAATTTGGGTGGAAAGGCGTTACCGACTCGCCCCTAACCGGAATTACGCGCAACCCCTGGAACCTCAACCTGACACCCGGAGGCAGCAGCGGTGGGTCAGCCGTAGCGGCGGCATTAGGATTAGGAACACTGCACATTAGCACCGATGGAGGCGGTTCCACTCGATTACCTGCGGCGTTTACAGGGGTATTTGGCTTTAAGCCAACCTTTGGACGGGTAGCAGGATATCCCTCTGCCCATACCTCCACACTGTTTCACATTGGTGCAACCACTCGCACGGTCGAGGATGCAGCCGTGCTGCTGAATGCGATCGCCCATCCCGATGCCCGCGATTGGTATGCGTTGCCCGATGATCATCGAGACTATCTTCAGACATTAGAAAAGGGAGTGTCAGGACTGCGGATTGCCTACAGTCCTCGTCTGGGATATGCCGACGTGGAGCCAGAAGTAGCTGCGCTGGTAGAGGCTGCCGCAAAGGCTTTTGAGAAATTAGGTGCAATCGTGGAACCCGTTGATCCAGGGTTTGACAATCCCTTTTCCATCTTTCAGATTTTCTGGATTACTGGAGCGGCGAAACTGCTGCGATCGTTTACACCCGAACAGCGAGATCGGGTAGAAGAGGGCTTGCAGTCATCGGCTGAAGCGGGCGATCGCGTCACGCTAGCCGAGTATCAACAAGCGTTGGATGCACGAGAAGCGTTAGGACGGCAGTTGGGATTGTTTCATCAAACGTATGATCTGTTGCTCACGCCCACGTTACCCATTACCGCTTTTCCAGTCGGTCAAAATTCACCGAATACTGAGCGTTACCCGTCTGGTCTAAACTGGTCTCCTTTCACCTATCCCTTCAACTTAACGCAGCAGCCTGCGGCATCAGTGCCGTGTGGTTTTACGTCAGAAGGTTTACCTGTTGGATTACAAATTATTGGTGCAAAATATCACGATGCGTTAGTGCTGCAAGCGGCACGAGCTTATGAACAGGAGCATCCGTTCAAAACGCTAGAACACCTCAATCCATAACGTAGCGCTCTGCAACTTAGGTTTTTAATTTTGGAAAGTCCGACTCTGCCGCACGTTCCAAAATTAAGTTTCGGGTTTTGTTAAATCTGCGATCCTTATGGAGTGTACAACAATGCTCCACAGTATCGCAGGGAACTGGCTGCTGGCCGAAGGACGATATTTTCCCCCCAAACCGCAAATTGGTGGCTGTTCATTTCAAGAGTAATCATTGTTAACAGTAAATGCGATGTTTCGTCTTGACTTTCCCTGTCAAGACCTGTAGGTTAACTGGTAATTTCTATTAACTACGGTAAATCGGTCGATATTTAGTATTTAATGGCGATCGCCCTATTCTCAAGCGGTGCGACTAGTTTTAAAATGGATATTCAATTTGCATATTGGGCCACAAATCTCGGCAGTCTGGTTTTTAGCAACGTTCCTCAACAAACGGATTGGACGTATGCTTACAATGCCTGGTTAGCACAAACGGCAGAGTCCGTTGGGTTTGATTACGCTTTAATTGCGGCCCGATATATTTTTACATCTGGTAAAGGCGAGCATTTAGAAGCGCTCACGACCGCGACCGCGTTAGCTACGGCTACCCAACGCATTAAGCTGATTGCGGCTGTTCATCCAGGGTTATGGCATCCAGGCGTTGTCGCCAAAATGGGAGCAACGATCGACCACATTTCGGGTGGGCGATTTGGCGTGAATATCGTCAGCGGTTGGTTTCGAAAAGAGTTTTATGCGTATGGCGAACTGTGGTTAGACCACGATGAACGCTATCGCCGTTCAGAAGAATTTATTCAAATTTTGCGTGGGTTATGGACGCGAGATGAGTTTTCGTTTCAGGGTGATTTTTACCGAATTCACGATGCCTGGATTCAACCACCGCCCGCTTCTCATCCACATCCGGAGATCTTTCAAGGAGGAAACTCGAAGGCGGCTAGACGCATGGCAGCCCGCTATTCAGACTGGTATTTCATGAATGGAAATACGGTTGATGGAGTGCGGGAGCAAATTCAAGAAATTTCAACGTTAGCACGCGAGTATGGACGACAGCCCAAGTTTGCAGTGAATGCATTTGTAATTGTGCGAGATACCGAAGAGGAAGCGTATGCAGAATTGGAGCGCATTATTGCAAATGCTAACGTGAGCGCTGTGAATGCATTTGCAGAGCAGGTGAAACAGGCTGGAGCATCAACGCGCGATCGCGTCGGCATGTGGGCCAATTCAGATTTTGCGAATTTGGTGCAGCCCAACGATGGGTTTAAGACAGGTTTAATTGGTACGGCTGAACAGGTTGCAGACAAGATTCGTGACTATTACGAAGCAGGAATTGATCTAATGTTGTGTGGTTTTCTGAACTATACCGATGAACTACCAGCATTCGGCAAGACGGTGATTCCATTGGTGCGGCAGCTTGAGAGCCGTCGTCAATCCGGTAGCATAGACCCTGTGTCGCAACCCGTAGCTCAGATTCATCACCCTTGAGAGGAAAAGCGATGGTCAACACAGTTAATAGCAATCCTGCTCCATACGACAGTCCTGTAAATGCCAAAGCCCATGTCATTCGCAGCGATCGCGAAGCTATTAACATAGCGCAGCAGCTTTCTGAAGTGTTTGCCAAAGACTCGGCAGTGCGCGATCGCGATCGGCAATTGCCACACGCTGAATTGGAGAAGCTGTCTCAAAGTGGGTTACTCGGTATTACCATCCCGCGTAAGTACGGTGGTGCTTACGTGTCGAACGTGACGCTGGCAGATGTAACAAAGATTTTGTCTGAAGGAGATTCCAACCTGGGACAAATTCCCCAGAATCACTTTTACATGGTGGAAGCGCTGCGGCTCAATGGCACAGAGAAACAACAGCAACACTATTTTCAACAAGTATTAGCCGGAAAACGGTTAGGCAATGCCTTTTGCGAAGTGGGAACCAAAACACCAACTGCCTTTAAAACCCGTGTGACTCGCACCAATTCAGGCTATGTTCTCAATGGTAAAAAGTTCTACTCAACCGGAGCGCTGTTTGCGCATATCGTTCCAGTGGTTGCGCTGGATGATGACGATCATCAGGTGATTGTGTTTGTCGATCGCCATGCCGAAGGTTTAACTATCATTGATGATTGGTCGGGTATGGGTCAGCGCACTACAGCCAGTGGCACAACGATTTTGGACAATATCAAGGTTGAAGATTGGCAAATTGTGCGACATTATCTGGCGTTTGAACAACAGACCACAATGGGTGCGATCGCGCAAATTTTACACACCGCCATTGATGTTGGTATTGCTCGTGCGGCTCATCGGGATACGCTGCACTTTGTGCGCCATCACTCTCGCGCCTGGATTGACAGCAATGTGGAGCAGGCGTATGAAGAACCGTTTTTGATCCACAGTGTGGGCGAAATGACGATCAGGCTTCACGCTGCCGAAGCGCTGTTAAAACGCGCCGGAGTCGCGATTGATCGGGCGCTGGAACTGGGCACCGAAGTTAGTGCGATTGAGGCCTCGGTCGCGGTTGCCGAAGCAAAAGCATTGGCGGATGATGCAGCGATTTTTATCACAAATAAGCTGTTCGAATTGAGCGGCACTCGTTCAACCCTGGAGCAGTTTAATTACAGTCGGCACTGGCGCAATGTGCGCACGCATACGCTGCATGATCCGGTGTGCTGGAAATATCACGGCGTGGGCAACTACTACCTGAATGGTGTGAATCCGCCGCGTCATGGTGCGTTTTAACGTGAGGAATTAGGAGGGTGAGGAAATGGCGATCGCAACCCGACGAATCGGTCTAGAACAAGAGTTTTTCCTGGTGGATGATTTGGGCGACCTGTCGCATCGGGCGGACGATTTTTTGGCGCAATGTCGAGCAATGGCTTCGGACTGGGGATGCGATGCCAAGTATTTTGTGCCGGAATTCGTTAAGAGTACTGTGGAAATCAATACCCCTCCAGCCTATACGGTTGCAGAATTGGCTGGAAGCTATTTGAAACATCTCGATTTAGCCTTGCGGGCGGCTCGCGAGATTGGCGTCAGGCTTTATCCGCTGGCGAGCTATCCGCTCCCCGTAGAACCCGTGATGCGCGATCGCCCCAATTGCCATGCACAGGCTCGCACGCTGGGCTATGACCGGGCACAGCACTCCGGACGTTGTACGGGGACGCATCTGCATCTGGAAGCGCCCCCCGGCAGCATTGATGCGCGAATTGGAGTGTCTTATGACACGACACCAGGCGATCGCGCCGAACTGTTGAATCTTTATAATTTGGCAACGGCGTTAGATGCGGCTATGATTGCGCTGTCTCGCTCCTGTCCGTTTTATCAGGGACAGTTAAGTCAGCAATCGTCTCACATTGTGCGCTATCGGGGCAGTCAGGTCTTTGACTGGGAAGGCGTTTTCACACGGGTTCAGTGTGCTGGAGGGCTACGTCCTTATGCCAATTCTATTGAAACGCTGGTTGAATTGCAGTTCTCCCGCCATTATGACTGGCTCAAAGCAATGGATGCCGCAAAGGTCGATCGCGCGCTATTTCTCGAGACAGGTGGATCGCTATTAGAATCTGCCTGGAATCCCATTCGACTGAATGCGATCGGGACTGTTGAAATTCGCTGTGTTGATAGCAATTATCCGGCGATCGTGATTGCCTTGATGTCGCTGGTGAATAGCGTTTCTCAATACGTCCGGCGCAATGGGTTAACAGTTAAATCTGTAATTGGACAGACCCGATTTGAACAACAGGGATTGGATCTGCTGGTGCCCGATTTTGACTATTTGAATGGGCCTCTGCTGTATGCGGCTGTTACCGCGGGAATAAAACATCCCGATGTAAATGATTATCTTCATTCGATTCTGGAATTTGCGCGTCCGGTAAATCGCGAAGATACAGATTATCTCGCCACTCTTCACACCATCTTGACCACGCATCGGACAACTGAAGCCGATATCTTGCAACAGTTTCAGGTGGTGCCATCTGAACTATCCAGAGAGTCAGGATTGTCTCTGGTGCGTCAATGTTGCGATCGCCTGGAGCAAGAGGTTTTATCGCTATATCAAAAGCATTTATCCGAGGCTGCAAATGCCGTTATGCAGGAAACCGTGTCTTATGTCTAACGCATTACCAAAAACGATATTTGATCTACCCGTTACCACAAACTCTACGTCAGCCGTTGAGTACATCGATCGCTTTTTGATCGCGATGCTCAGCTTTAGTAAAGATGCAGATATCATTTATGCCGCTGTGGATGCTGATCCCACTTGCGCGATCGCCAATGCCTATGCGGCTGCACTCCATCTCTTTGTCGGCAGTCATGATGCCCTTCACGAGGCGCGGCCCTACCTGCAAGCGGCAGTGGCGAACAGAAAGCATGTCACAGAACACGAGCGTTTTTTCATTAACGCGATCGAAGCATGGGCGGAACGCAATATGACGATGGCAATCGCAGCGCATGAAGCGATCGCCAGCTTATTTCCGCGTGATCTGCTGTCTGTTCAAATCGGTCAGTTTCACTATGCCAACACGGGCAATACGGCTGGATTGTTAACGATTGCAGAGCAAAGCTTTCCGGCGAACACCCATGATCCATTTGCCTGTGCCATGCTGGCCTTTGGTTTGGAAGAAAATCATCACCTGACGGATGCCGAAATGTGGGGACGCAAGGCCACGGAACTGCGGCGCGTTCACCCCTGGGCGCATCACGCCGTAGCGCATGTGTTGGAAACGCAGGGGCGTTTGGAAGACGGCATCACCTGGATGAATAGCGTTTCAGATACCTGGGAGACCTGTGGGTCGTCTTTCTATACCCATCTCTGGTGGCACCTGGCGCTGTTTCATCTCGACCTGGAAGACATCCCTACTGTTCTCAACCTGTATGACCAGCATGTTTGGGGTCGTGCCCGACAAACGTTTGCGCGCGATCAAATTCACAGTATTGCCCTGTTGGCGCGACTGGAGTTAAGAGGCGTTGATGTGGGCGATCGCTGGTCGGTCATTGCACCGTATCTTCAACCCCGCATTTATGAACATGTCGTCCCCTTCTGGGATTTGCACTTCATCTACGCAATGGCGAAAGCTGGACGAGATGATTGGGTTGCCGAAATGCTGGATGATTTACAAGCCTATGCTGAGGCATTCTCTCCAGTGGCTCGTACCGTCTGGGAATTTGTGGTGCAGCCTGCCGCACGGGGTCTGGTTGCTCATGCTCGGAAGGATTGGGCCATAGCCGTGCTGGAACTGGAATCGGTACGTCACCGATTCTATCAACTGGGTGGTTCCCATGCTCAGCGAGATTTATTCGAACAGATTTATTTAGATGCGCTAATTCACGCTAGAGAGCACCTGAAAGCACTCACAATTCTCTCGTCTCGCGCGACGTCTCGTCGCAATATTCCTGCCATCCAACGAGAAATTAATCGCATTCATCAACTTAATGATTACTGATTTAAGGATCTCAAACCAAATAAAACCGAATTTTGGGGAGCGGGGCGCACGACGCTGCCGTGCGCCCCGCTCCCCAAAATTCGGTTTTAATAAATCCACGTTCCTAAGGAATAATATATGACTCTACAATCATCGCCTCCTAAACCGTCTGGTTTGCGTCCAGACTATCTTTCCTTTCCAGAAGTGTTGGCGCAATCGATCGCCAATATTGCTCCTACCGCAACTCCGGCATTTGTCATTCCGCTAGTCTATGCGTCTGCTGGAAATGGCACCTGGCTGGCCTATTTAACGGCAACCATTGGGCTGGTGTTGATCAGTTTGAGTATTAATATCTTTGCCTATCGGTCTGCTTCGGTTGGTTCCCTCTATGCCTTCATTGCCAGAGGATTGGGGCCTGCGGTCGGCGTACTTTCCGGATGGGCGTTAGTCATCGCCTATTTGTTTACGGCAACGGCTGTGATTCTAGGATTTGCCAGCTATGGCGATGTGCTATTTGGCAGTTCCGGCTCCATCGGGTTAGCGATTTTCTTAGCGGCGATCGGAACCGGGTTTGCCTGGTGGATTGCCTACAAAGACGTCAAGCTATCGGCTGAATTGATGTTGGTGTTTGAGTTAACATCAGCAGGATTGGTTCTGCTGTTAGCGGCGATCGTGCTGATCAAAACTGGATTTCGATTGGATGTGCAGCAGTTCACCTTGCAGGGCGTATCGCCTGAGAATTTGCGATTAGGACTGGTGCTATCCGTGTTTAGCTTTGTCGGCTTTGAAAGCGCAACTGCATTAGGCGATGAAGCTAAAAATCCACTGCGATCGATCCCGCGTGCTGTCCTGGCTAGCGTTATTATTCCTGGTCTATTTTTTGTCATCCTGTCATACACCGAAGTCCTTGGATTTCGCAGCAGCAGTGTACCGCTAAATCAAAGTGATGCACCGTTAGGTGTGCTCGCCACGCAAGCGGGGGTTGGATTCTTTGGTGTATTGATTTCAATTGGTGCGGCTGTGAGTTTCTTTGCCTGTGTGTTAGCGTCACTGAATTCGGGTTCTCGAATTTTGTTTGCCTTGAGTCGTCACGGCATTCTGCATTCAAAACTGGGCAATGCTCATCACACCAATGCAACGCCTCATGTGGCGATTACACTTACTGCGATTTTGACGTTTTTAATTCCAGTGGCATTGCTCTTAGCGGGCAATTCCATTATGGATTCCTATGCTTATTTGGGAACGATCGCCACGTTTGGCTTTCTCGTCAACTACATTCTGGTCGCGATCGCCGCTCCCGTTTATCTGTATCGCATCAATCGCCCCAGCCTACCTGCTGCGATCATTTCAGCTGTCGGCATTGTCTTTATGCTGATTCCTCTGATCGGTAGCCTGTACCCGATTCCGCCTGCACCGTTTAATATCCTGCCCTATTTATTCCTGCTGCTGTTAGCCGCTGGGGGAGCTTGGTTGGCCTGGCTGTGGGTGCGATCGCCCCGCTTAATTCGAGAAATTGAGCAGGATTTGGAAGCAGTCAGCAATCAATTCTCTCCGACGCCAAACGTGAAGGTTACAGATTAGACCTCTTGCAAATTGAGATGGGTGCTTCGCACCCACCTCAATTCCAATACCACGACCAACGTTCTGTCTCAAGTGAGCTAATCATGATTGCGATTAAAGACTCTCCCCATTCTGTCATTCAAGATTCTGCTCAAGCCAATATTATTCGCGAATGGGTTGAAAATGGCAGCGTTAAATTTATCCGCTTCGAATGGTGTGATATTCACGGAATTGCTCGCTCTAAAACGGTTCCGGCACGACATTTCGAACGATTTGCCAGCAAAGGATTAAATGTGCCCTTGCCCACCTTTGCCCTGGATGTGCAGGGATTAACGGCTCCCAACACGGGCTATCTAGAAGAAATTGGGTTTGCGGATTCCCTCTTCTTTCCCGACATCAACACGTTTCAGGTTTTGCCGTGGGTCGAAAAGACCGCGCGAGTCCTGGGTGATCCCTATGTTCTGGCCGATGGTCGTCCAGCCAAAGCGGCTCCTCGTTGGGTGGTTAAACCGTTGCTGGATAAACTGGATAGCATGGGATACCGCCTGCTGAGCGGCTTTGAATACGAGTTTTACCTGGTAGATGCTCAAACGCAACAGCCATCCTTTCCAGAAATTCGGCTATTTGCCATTCCTCATGTCAACGATCGCCCCATCATTTACAACATTCTGGAATCAATGGAAGCGGTTGGCGTTGACATTATTACGGCGGATCTGGAATATGCGCCTGGTCAAATTGAGATTAATTTCGCGCCTGCCTGGGGATTAGACGCTGCTGATCAAGCGTTTACCTTCAAAAATGGCGTCAAAGAAATTGCCCAACAGTCGGGTCGGATTGCATCGTTTATGACCAAACCGGATGCCATCAATGCGGCCAGCGGATGTCATTTCAATCAATCCCTGTGGCAAGGCGATCGCAATGCCTTTGTCGATCCCGATCGAGAACATGGTTTATCGGATGTGGCGCTACATTATCTGGCGGGTCAACTCGCCCATGCGCCTGCGCTACTGGCCCTGCTGGCTCCCACGATCAACTGCTGGAAGCGCTACAAGCCCGATTCCTTTGCTCCGGCTAATATCACCTGGGGCATTGATAACCGCACCACGGCAATCCGCGCCAAGGTGTTTAGGGATGAGCGCACCTACATCGAAAATCGCCTGGGGTCGGGAGCGTCCAATCCCTATCTGGTGATGGCGGCAGTTCTAGCCGCAGGAATTGATGGAATTAAACACAAACTCGAACCGCCTGCCCCTCGCTGGGGACTGGCCGATCGCCTGGAGGATGTGCCTCAATTACCCACCCGTTTAGATGATGCACTGGATGCGTTAGAACAGGACACCGTGATACGAGACGCGCTAGGCGCAGAATTCATCAAACTGTTTGTCGCGATTAAACGGCACGAGATCGCCAAGGCGAGAGATGCGATCGCTAACTATGACAGTGCTGAATTCTTCGATCAAGTCACCGATTGGGAACGACAAGAGTTTTTTGAGTTTCTCTAACCCTCGTTCCCTGGTTCCCAGGCTTTGCCTGGGAATCCCATTGGGCGCTTTGCCTTCATGCCCTCAATTTAGAGGCAGAACCTCTGGATTAGCATTTCCAGGCGAAGCCTGGAAACGAGTGCATATCAAAGATTATTTCAAGGAATACTGTTATGACTACTGTTATTCATTCCGATCAACAAGCTCGCATCATTCGTGATGATCAAGAAGCGATCGCCATTGCTCAAACCCTCGCCATTGAGTTTGCCAAAGAGTCATCCGAGCGCGATCGCCAGCGACGATTACCTGTAGATGAAATTCAAGCTTTCTCCGCTAGCGGACTGTGGGGGATTACCGTTCCTAAAGAGTATGGTGGGGCGTTTGTGTCATTTGTCACGCTGGCAGAAGTCGTTAAATTGATCTCGGAAGCTGATTCTAGCATTGGACAAATTCCGCAAAGTCATTTCTATTCAGTAGAAGTGCTCCGATTAGTTGCCAATGATGAACAGAAACGGTTTTTCTTTGATCAGGTATTGCAAGGAAAACGCTTTGGTAATGCAGCCACAGAAATCGGCAAATCGTCTACTGATATTCAAACTCGGATCGATCCCTCTGGTTCCGGTTATGTGATCAACGGACGCAAATTTTACTCAACTGGAGCACTGCTCGCCGATTGGATTCCTGTCATTGCTAAAAACGAAGCAGACCAGAAAGTGATGGTTTTTATCGAACGCAATGCACCCGGTTTGACCATCGAAGATGATTGGTCGAGCATGGGGCAGCGCACAACTGCCAGCGGTACCACCATTCTCGACAATGTGTATGTGCCAGCCGAATTTGTTATTCCCAACTACCTCGCTTACGATCGCCCCACTCCCCTTGGCCCAATCGCCCAAATTATCCAGGCCGCTGTGGATGCCGGAATTGCCAGAGCCGCTTTAAAAGACACCATCTATTTCGTTCGCCATCACACTCGCCCCTGGAGCGACAGTGGTGTCGATCATGCCTATGACGATCCACTGTTAATTTCAAGATTTGGCAATTTACAAATTCAGGTTCACGCCGCAGAAGCGCTGTTGCAACGGGCTGGAGAGACTATCGATCGTGCTGTCGCACACCCCACAGAACTCACCGTTGCCGAAGCGTCGGTCGCCGTTGCCGAAGCCAAAGCTCTGACCACTGAAGCTGCACTATCAACCACCAATACTTTCTTTGAGTTAGCAGGCACCAAATCAACGCTGGCTGAGTTTAATTACGATCGCCACTGGCGCAATGCCCGCACGCATACACTGCATGATCCGGTGCGCTGGAAATATTATGCGGTAGGAAATTACGTCCTGAATCAGGTTCTTCCTCCCCGTCATCCGTATCTTTAAAGTCTATGCTGGGTAATCCTCCCACCTTAACGCTCCAATCCTGTTGTAAGTAGGTAGGCATAATTAAACATTAGATAGAAAAACGGGGGAGTG